>WHSS01000004.1 GCA_009379975.1 Actinophytocola sp. | reverse complement strand
TGAGCCAGGATCAAACTCTCCAACAATGAATAAGTTCGATCGATGACTACATCAATCTCAAAGAAACCCACAAAGGGTTCAAAACATAAAGCTCTACTGGCTTAGTTCACAAACACACTGTTGAGTTCTCAAACAACACGCGCACCAATTAACTCTCTTTAAAGAGTATCTTGGTATTCGGTGCCCCGAAGCGAAGCCTCAAACCCGGTTGATTTAGTCGAAGTGACTGGTCGGGGTTGCGGCCCAACTTCTGGGCCGTCGCAGTACACTACCCGGTCCGATTCGCGGTGTCAACCGCTCGGCCCGGTCGGTTCGTGCTGACAGGTGTCTATCCTGCCAGCCTTTTCCGCGTCCCGGTCCTTCGGGGCTTTCACCCTGTCGGCCCGGCGTTCCTGGCGACGTGAAGAACATTACATGGCGGGGAAGTGCTGTCGATCAGGGGGGTCGGTTAGTGATGAACCTGCAGGTCAGCACCCCAAATGACCAGGAGCAGCGTGCTCCGCCAGCCAGTGGGTGTGGCGTTCGGCCCGACCTATCGTCCGAGCGTCACGTTCACTCACGGACGGCCACTCTCCTCACCACGCAGCGCCCTAAATGACCGGGAGCAGCGTGCGCAGCTCGTACGGCGTGACCTCTCGCCGGTAGTTGTCCCACTCCACCCGCTTGTTGCGGAGGAAGAAGTCGTACACGTGCTCACCGAGCGCCTCCGGCAGCAACTCGGAGCGCTCCATCTCGCCGAGTGCCTCCCCGAGGTTCTGCGGCAGCTGTGCATAGCCTGCTGCCCGGCGCTCGGTGTCGGTGAGTTGCCAGATGTTGTCCTCGGCCGCGGGCGGCAGTTCGTAGCCCTTGGTGATGCCCCGCAGGCCGGCGGCGATGATCACCGAGTACGCGAGATACGGGTTACACCCCGAGTCGAGCGATCGGAGCTCCACCCGGCGCGACGAAGCCTTACCCGGTGAGTACATCGGCACCCGCACCAGTGCCGACCGGTTCGCCCTGCCCCAGGACACCGTGGTGGGAGCCTCGCCGTCGCCGGTCAGCCGCTTGTAGGAGTTCACCCACTGGTTGGTCACCGCGGAGATCTCCCGCGCGTGGGCCAGCAGTCCGGCGACGAATGCCTTGCCCGTCTCCGAGAGCTCATCGGGATCCTCCGGGTCGAAGAACGCGTTCTGATCGCCCTCGAACAGGCTGACATGGGTGTGCATGCCGGACCCTGGCTGTTCGGTGAACGGCTTGGGCATGAAGGTGGCCCGGACGTTCTGGGTCAGCGCGACTTCCTTGATGACGTACCGGAAGGTCATCACGTTGTCGGCCATGGTCAGCGCGTCGGCGTAGCGCAGGTCGATCTCCTGCTGCCCCGGCGCGCCTTCGTGGTGGCTGAACTCCACCGAGATGCCCATCGCCTCGAGGGTTTCGATGGCATTGCGCCGGAAGTGCGTCGCGGTCGCGTGACTTGCCTGGTCGAAGTACCCGCCGTTGTCGGCAGGAGTGGGCTCGCTGCCGTCCTCCGGCATGGTGGAGAGCAGGAAGAACTCGATCTCCGGGTGCACATAACAGGTGAACCCTGCCTCACCCGCCTTGGAGAGCTGGCGCCGCAGCACATGGCGCGGATCGGCCCACGACGGCGAACCGTCCGGCATCGCGATGTCGCAGAACATCCGGGCCGAGTAGTGGCCGCCCTCCGGGGTCTCCCACGGCAGCACCTGGAAGGTCGCCGGATCCGGCTTGGCCACCATGTCCGACTCGTACACCCGGGCGAAGCCCTCGATGGCCGAACCGTCGAACCCGATGCCCTCACTGAACGCGCCTTCGAGCTCGGCGGGCGCCACCGCTACCGACTTCAGGAACCCGAGGACGTCGGTGAACCACAGCCGGACAAAGCGAATGTCACGCTCTTCGAGCGTACGCAGCACGAATTCCTGCTGGCGATCCATTTCTCTCCTTACGGCTGCGTCCAATTTATAGGTCGCGCCACCCGTGAATGGCCATCCCCGACCTTGAAGCGAGACTAACCGCAATGCCGGGCCGCGCCATAGCTGACATGCGGAATGTCATCGGCCGAAGGGGTGCCGCAGGACCGCGAGAGACTCAGCCGGTGCCGGCGAGCGGCGCCGGCCGCGCCCCCGCCCTGATGCGCAGCGACATCACGGTCGCGACCAGGCACGACCCGCCCGCCGCATACCAGGCGAGGTCGTAGGAGCCGAGCTGGTCCCTGGTCAGCCCCGCGGCGAAGGCCGCGATGGCAGCGCCGATCTGGTGCGAGGCGAAGACCCAGCCGAACACGATCGGGGAACTGTCGCCCCACCGCTGCCGGCACAGCGCGACCGTCGGTGGCACGGTCGCCACCCAGTCCAGCCCGTAGAACACGATGAACCCCCACATCGGCGGCTCCGTCGTCGGCGCGAACAGCTGCGGTAGCACCAGCAACGACAAGCCCCGGAGTGCGTAGTAACCGCCCAGCAGGTACCGGGGATCCACCCGATCGGTGAGCCATCCCGAGGCGATCGTGCCGATCAGGTCGAAGATCCCAACCAGCGCCAGCAGCCCGGCCGCGGTGGTGTAGGGCATGCCGTGATCGTGTGCGGCTGGCACGAAGTGGGTGCCGATGAGGCCGTTGGTCGATGCCCCGCAGATCGCGAACCCGCCGGCGAGCAGCCAGAACGTCCTGGTCCGCGCTGCCTCGCGCAACATTCGTAGCGCCCGCAGCGCACTGCCGCCGGTAGCCCGCGCTTCGGCCGCCGGCGCGTCCGGCTCGGCGCCGTAAGCGGTCGTGCCAACATCGCTGGGCCGATCGCGGAGGAACAGCAGCACGATCGGTACGACGGCCAGCGCCGCCAACGAGATCGCCAACGATGCCTCGCGCCACCCGTAGTGTGTGGTCAGCATCGCCACCAGGGGCAGGAAGACCAGCTGACCGGCCGCGCTGCCCGCGGTCAGGATGCCGCTGACCAGGCCGCGGTGCCGCACGAACCACCGGCCGGTCAGGGTCGCGACCAGGGTGAGTGCCATGGACCCGGTCGCGGTGCCGACCACGACGCCCCAGCAGAGCATGAGCTGCCAGCTCGCCGTCATGAACACGGTGAGCCCGCTGCCCGCGGCGACCAGCAACAGCGCGCCGGTGACGACGCGCCGCATGCCCAGCCGCTCCATGAGTGCCGCCGCGAACGGCGAGATCAGCCCGTAGAGCACCAGGTTGATCGACACCGCTGCCGAGATCGTCCCCCGCGACCAGCCGAATTCCGTATGCAGCGGATCGATCAGCACGCTGGGCGCCGCCCGGAAGCCCGCGGCGCCGACCAGTGCGATGAACCCGGCGAAGGCCACCAGCCATGCCCAATGGAAGCGGCGTCGAGAGGCGGGAAGGAAGGACTCGTGTCCGGCGTCTTCGACCAATGTCACCGGTTGAGCGTCTCTTGCCGGCCGGGGTTCCACGAGTGGCAAGAACGTCAATATATGCAAGAATCTTGCCATGACGTTGCACGCGCCACACCGCGTCGTCGTCCTGGCCATCGACGAGGTGGTCGGCTACGACATGCACATCCCGCCGCAGATCTTCCGGACCGCCGAGCGCGACGGCAGCGCGCTCTACGATGTCCGGATCTGCGGGATCGACGAGCAGCCGGTCCGGGTCAGCGCGGGCTACACGGCAAACCTCGATCACGGGCCGGAAGCGCTGGCTGAGGCCGACACCGTGATCATTCCCGGCACCAAGGTCGCCGGCCCGCGTTACGCCGGGACGTTGCCCGAGGACATCGCCGCGGCACTGGCCAGGATTCCTGCCGGTGCCAGGGTGATGTCGATCTGCACCGGCGCGTTCGTCCTCGGCGCGGCGGGCCTGCTCGACGGCAGGAAAGCCACGACCCATTGGGCGTACGCATCGCAATTCCGCGAGATGTACCCGGCCGTCGACCTCGACGAGAACGTGCTGTTCGTCGACGACGGCGACGTGCTGACCTCGGCGGGGCTGGCCGCGGGCGTCGACCTGTGCCTGCACGTGCTGCGACTCGACTACGGCAGCGACGTCGCCAACCACGCCGCGCGCTACTGCGTCGTGCCGCCATGGCGCGACGGCGGTCAGTCGCAGTACATCGAGTCCCCGCTACCTCCCGCCGGCGTGGGCAGCACCGCGGCCACCAGGGCCTGGGCCGTCGAGCGGCTGGCCGAACCGCTGAGCCTCGCGGTCATGGCCCGCCACGCCAAGATGAGCGAGCGGACGTTCAGCAGGCGCTTCCGGTCCGAAACCGGCATGCCCCCGCACGCCTGGCTGACCCAGCAGCGTGTCCGGCGCGCCCGGCACCTGCTGGAGACCACCGAGTTGGCGATCGACAAGGTCGCGGCCGAAGCAGGCCTCGGCACGGCGGCGTCCTTGCGCCAGCACTTCAACGCCGCGCTCGGCGTCGCGCCGCTGGCGTACCGGCGCACATTCGCGGCCCGCGCGAGCTAGAGCCGGGCGGGCGGGCGGACTACCCGTGGCGTCGTGCGTGAAACACCTTGCATGGGCACGCGTCATCACTCACGACCCAACGTGCCGGTGTCGTGAGTGCTCAGGCGTGCCAGAGCAACGACTTTCACGCACGAGGAAGGTGGTGGCTCGCACCCCCCGGGGCTAACTGCACCGCTTGCCGTCATCGGGCAGCTTCTGGTCGATGAGGTAGGCGACGCCCGCATCGTCGATGCACGCATGGCCATGCCCGAACACGGTGTGCTGGGTGCCCTCGAAGGTCAGTAACCGGCCACTCATCGCCTTGGCCAGCTGCACCCCGGCCTGATAGGGCGTCGCCGGGTCCTTGGTCGTCGAGATGACCAGCACCGGCGGCACCCCCTTGACGTCGGGCAGGTGCGGCTCCGAGGTGTTCTCCGCGGGCCAGAACGCGCAGGCGTCGCGGGCGTGACTAGGCGGCTCACCGCTGTCGAGGAACGGCGCGACCTTGGCGAACTTCCGCTGCGCTTCGCGGATCTCCTGCTTGTCGGTGACCTGGGGATCGTCGACGCAGCGGATCGCGACGAAGGCATCCTGCGTCGTCGAGTACGTGCCATCGGGGTCGCGCTCGTTGTACATGTCGGCGAGCGCGACCAACTGCTCGCCGCGCTGCCGGGTGAGCTCGTTGAGCCCGCTGTTGAGCCGCTCCCACAAGCTTTGCGAATACAACGCCTGCACCGTCGCGGTGCTCAGGTCCTCGAAAGAGAGCTTCCGGCCGTCCGAGAGGCCCACCGGCCGCTCTATCAGCGGGCGGGCCAGATCCTGGTAGGCCTTCGTCGCCTTGTCCGGGTCATCGCCGAGCGCGCAGTCCTCCCGCTCCGCACACCACGCCACGAACTCGTCGAAGGCTTCGCCGAACCCCTTTCCCTGCGCGACCATCGATGCCACCATGTCCTCTTCCGGATCCATTGCCCCGTCGAGGAGCAGCGCACGCACGTTGTCCGGGAAGGCCTCGGCATAGGTGTAGCCGATCCGGGTGCCGTAGGAGTACCCCAGGTAGGTCAGCTTCTCGTCGCCGAGCACGGAACGCAGCACGTCCATGTCCCGCACGACCTCGCGCGTACCGAGGTTGGCCAGCATCTTCTCGCCGTGCTCGGTGCGTTCGGTGCACCGCTCGGCGAACTCGCGCTCCTCGGCCTCCTGCTGGGCGACACCTTCTGGCGAACCGTCGACCTCGATGTCGTCGCCCCGGTCCGCGTCGCGCTCCTCGCCGGTCAGGCAGCGCACGGCCGGTTTGCTCGCGCCGACCCCGCGCGGGTCGAAACCGACGATGTCGAATCGTTGTGACAGCTTCTCGATGGCGGGCGAGCCGAGCAGGGCGGCCGCCGACTCCATCCCCGAAACCCCAGGGCCCCCGGGGTTGATCAGCAGCGAACCGATGCGATCGCCGCCCGCCTTCTTGCGCAGCACGCCGACCTCGATCGCCTCCCCGCCGGGTTCGGCGTAGTCCAGCGGGACCTTCACCCGCGAGCACCGCACGCCAGGCGTGCCGAAGGCTTGCTTGCTGGTACCGGTTGTCACGTAAGGTCCACAATCGCCCCAAGTGACGCTCTGTCCGTAGAACTGGTCGAGGTTGTCCGGCACGACGCCGGTGGGGCCGCGCGTCTCGGTGACGGATTCACCCGATTCGGGCGTCGTGCACGAGGAGAGCACCAAGGCGAGCAGGCAGGCGAGAACGGCCATGGGTGACTGGAGCGAGGAGCGCACAGGTCGATCCTGCCATTTCCGGTGGATCCACGATGGAGCACGATGGTGTAAGGGAACACCCCGGAGGTCAGCGACGTTGGGCACGCGAACCCCGGAGGGCTAATCACAACCCGAGCCAGCGATGGCGGGCCGGAGGCCCGCCTGAGCGATCGGGGGAGTTGGAAGCGGATGGCGACATGCATGCCTTTTGTGAATAACCCGACGTATAAATAGAACACGGCAAGACGAGGGAGACGGTGTATGAGCCGCGGGCAACTGCCGATGCGGACCAAGGTCGGCAGTCGGCTGCGCAGAATCATCCAGCGGCCTGCCAGCGTCGCGCTGACCAAGTACGAGAAGTTGCTGCCCGCGATCGAGGCGCGCGAAGACAGCATGCGCGACCTCTCCGATGAGGAACTGGCGGAGTCGGCGGCCCAGCTCCGGCTCGAAGCCTCCTTCGGTCACCCGCAGCTGATCGAGGTGTGCGCCCTCGGCCGGGAGGCCGCGCGGCGGGCGCTCGACGAACGCCCTTTCGACGTGCAGCTACTCGGCGTCATGGGCCTGCTCACCGGCCATGTCGTGCAGATGGCCACCGGTGAGGGTAAGACCCTCGCCGGCGCGCTCGCCGCCTGCGGGTATGCGCTGCAAGGCAAGCGCGTGCACGTCATCTCCGTCAACGACTACCTCGCCCGCCGCGACGCGGAGTGGATGCGCCCGGTGTTCGACCTGCTCGGCGTCTCCGTCGACTGGGTGGAGCCTGCCCGCACCCAC
Source organism: Actinophytocola sp. (assembly GCA_009379975.1). Lineage (GTDB taxonomy): Bacteria > Actinomycetota > Actinomycetes > Mycobacteriales > Pseudonocardiaceae > WHSS01. Next base: position 60,228 of record WHSS01000004.1, on the reverse strand, counting down.
GGCGAACGTCGTGCGGCCTACGACTGCGAAGTGACCTACGGGGCGGTCAGCGAGATCGGCTTCGATGTGCTGCGCGACCGGTTGGTGACCGGCGCCGAGGACATCGTGCTCGCCGAACCGGAGGTCGCCATCATCGACGAGGCCGACTCGGTGCTCGTCGACGAAGCACGGGTGCCGCTGGTGATGGCGGGCTCCGTGGATGCGGGCGTCGCCGACGAGGAAGTCGCCAAGATCGTCCGGCGGCTGCGGCTCGGGCTGCACTACGAGACCGACTCCGACGGCAAGAACGCCTGGCTCACGCCCGCCGGCGCGTCGGTGGTCGAGAAGGCGCTCGGCGGTATCGAGCTCTACGGCCACACCGGCTCGGAACGACTGGCATCGGTCAACGTCGCGCTCCACGCGCATGCACTGCTCACCCGCGACGTGGACTACCTGGTGCGCGATGGCAAGGTCCAGCTGATCAACGCTTCCCGCGGCCGGGTCGCGGAGCTGCAGCGGTGGCCGGACGGCCTGCAGGCCGCGGTCGAAGCCAAGGAGCAGTTGCCCGCGTCCGATCGCGGCGAGATCCTCGACTCGATCACCGTGCAGGCACTCATCGCCCGGTACCCGACCGTCGCGGGCATGACGGGAACCGCCGTGGCCGTCGCGGAGACGCTGCGCGAGTTCTACCGGCTCGAGGTCGCGGTGATCCCGCCCAACACCGACAACGTGCGCGTTGACGAACCCGACCGCATCTTCGCGTCGCCGTCGGACAAGCTGCGCGCGATCGTGGCCGAGATCCGCCGGGTCCACGAGCTGGGCAGGCCGATCCTGGTCGGCACCCAGGACGTCGCGGAGTCCGAGGAACTCGCCGAGAAGCTGGTGAAGGCCAGCCTCGAGGTCACCGTACTCAACGCGCGCAACGACGCCGAAGAGGCGGAGATCATCGCCGAGGCGGGCAAGGCGAGCGCGATCACCGTGTCCACGCAGATGGCCGGACGTGGCACCGACATCAAGCTCGGCGGCAGTTCGGGCGACGAGTCGGCGTGGCAGGGGGTCGTCGACCTCGGCGGCCTCTACGTCATCGGCACCGCGCGCTATCCCAGCAGCAGACTCGACGACCAGTTGCGCGGGCGCGCGGGCAGGCAGGGCGATCCCGGCGGCTCGGTCTTCTTCGCCAGCCTCAACGACGAACTGGTGCTGGCGGGCGCCCCCGACGTCCCGCAAGGCATCCGGCCCGACGAGAACGACGAGGTCACCGATCCCGCGGCACAGCGCCACCTCAACCATGCCCAGCGCGTGGTGGAAGGCGCGAACCTGGAGATCCACCGCAACACCTGGCGCTACACCCGGCTGATCGAGCGGCAGCGCGCCGACCTGCTGAAGTTCCGGGACGAGGTGGTGCGCACCGAACTCGCCGCCGAACTGCTGGCCACCGAAGCGGAAGAACACTACGTCGAGCTCACCGAGAAGTTCGACGACGCGACGGCATCGCGGGTATGCCGGGAGATCCTGCTCTACCACGTCGACCAGCTGTGGTCCGATCACCTCGCGTTCCTCGCCGACGTGCGGGAGAGCATCCACCTGCGTGCGCTGGGCAGGGAGACCCCGATCGACGAGTTCCACCGCGCCGCCATCCCCGAGTTCCACAAGATCATCTCCGAGGCACGGTCGCGCGCGGTCGAGTCGTTCACCAAGGCGGAGATCACCGACGGTGGCATCGACCTCGGCGCATCGGGTGTCGCGCGGCCGACCTCGACCTGGACCTACCTGGTGCACGACAACCCGTTCGACTCGGACGCGGAGCAGGCGCTGAAGAAGGTGCGCGGGATGTTGCGGAAGAAACGCACCTGATCCCGCGCTGAAAGACGCTTTCAGTCCGTCCAACGAACTGAAAGCGTCACTCACTCTACCCAGTGGACTGAAAGCGTCTTTCAGCGTTTTGCCAGCACGGGCGCGGCCCTCACTGACGCGCGGCGACCGCACCTGATCCCGGCGAGGCAGAATGTGGGCATGGCCCAACTGCGTATCGCGATCGCACAGCTGAATCCGACCGTCGGCGACCTGCGCGGCAATACCGAGCTGATCGTCAACGGTGTCCACGACGCGGCCGAAGCGGGCGCGCATGTCGTGGTGTTCAGCGAGATGGCCCTGACCGGCTATCCCGTCGAGGACCTCGCGCTGCGCGAGACGTTCGCGCAGGCCAGCAGGGCCGCGGTGGACCAGCTGGCGGCACGGCTGGCCAAGGCGGGTTGTGGCGAGCTCCTGGTATGCATCGGTTACCTCGACTTCGACAAGGCCGGCGCCCGCAACGCCGCCGCGATGCTCTACCGCGGCGAGGTCGTCGCACGCCAGTTCAAGCACCACCTGCCGAACTACGGCGTGTTCGACGAGCACCGGTACTTCAAGGCGGGCCAGACCCTGGACATCGTCCGGCTGCACGGCGTCGACATTGGCATGGTGATCTGCGAGGACATCTGGCAGGACGGCGGCCCGATCGCCGCGCTCGGCGAGGCCGGTGTCGACCTGGTGCTCGCACCCAACGCCTCGCCGTACGAGCAGGCCAAGGACGAGCAGCGGGTCCCGCTGGCCACCAGGCGGGCGGCCGAGGCAGTCGCCCCGCTCGTCTACTGCAACCAGGTCGGCGGGCAGGATGACCTGGTCTTCGACGGCGATTCGTTCGTCGTCGACGCCGCGGGTGTGGTGCACGCTCGCGCCCCACAGTTCACCGAACACCTGCTCGTCGTCGACCTCGATGTCGCGACAGGGGACAACACCGGCACCGGCAGCTTCGCCGGGCTCGAGGTGCGCAGGTGGCTGCTGTCGGGCACGCCGCTACCGGCCTACGAGCCGCAGCCGGATCCGCCGATCTCCGAACCGCTCACCGACACGGCCGAAGTCTGGTCCGCGCTGGTCACCGGGCTGCGCGACTACGTTCACAAGAACGGCTTCCGCTCGGTGATCTTCGGCTTCTCCGGAGGTATCGACTCCGCGGTGACCGCGGCCATCGCCGTCGACGCACTGGGCGCCGATGCCGTGTACGGCGTGTCGATGCCGTCGAAGTACTCGTCGGATCACTCCCAGTCCGACGCCGCGGAACTCGCCCGCAGGCTCGGCTGCCACTTCCGGGTCGAGCCGGTGGCCGACATGGTGCAGGCATACGTCGGGCAGCTGGACCTGGTTGGCCTCGCGGAGGAGAACGTCCAGGCCCGCGCGCGGGGCGTGCTGCTGATGGCGCTGTCCAACCAGGAATCTCACCTGGTGCTGGCGACCGGCAACAAGACCGAGATCGCGGTGGGCTACTCGACCATGTACGGCGACGCGGTCGGTGCGTTCGCGCCGATCAAGGACGTCTTCAAGACGCAGGTCTGGGAGCTGGCCCGCTGGCGCAACGCCGAGGCCGAGAAGCGCGGCGAGACCCCGCCGATCCCGGAGAACTCGATCACCAAGCCGCCGTCGGCCGAGCTCCGGCCGGATCAGCTCGACACCGACTCGCTGCCCGACTACGCGCTGCTCGACAACATCCTCGACGACTACGTCGAAGGCGACCGGGGCGTCGCTGACCTGCTCGAAGCCGGATTCGACGCCGCGGTCATCGACAAGGTGGTCCGGATGGTCGACATCGCGGAGTACAAGCGGCGGCAGTACCCGCCGGGCACCAAAATCACGTTCAAGGCGTTCGGCAGGGACCGCAGGCTGCCGATCACCAACCGCTGGCGCGAGGTGCACTGAGCGGTCTGTCAGGCCTCACGCACTGCGCGCAGGTCTCCCGCGAGGAGCTCCTGGTCGGCCTCGCCCAACGCCTCGTACACCACGCCTACCGCATCGGCGTCCAGGTACTCGGCAACCGCGAACAGCTGAGACCACAGGTCGTACTGCTGGGCGCTGTCGACAACATCGCGGAGCATCGGGGCCCTCAGCTCGCTCACGAACCGGGCCACCCGCCGCCTGCCCGACACGGTCATCGAGCCGATGAGCGGCAGCAGGTCCGACCAGCGGCGATCGCGTTGCGCTATGGCGACAACGCTATGCAGCACGTCGTCGTCGTACTCGGTCACCAGTGCCGCCAACCGCGCGCGAAGGTCATCGTCGATGTACTCGACCAGCGGCAGCAGCCGATCCCACAGGTCGGCGGCCGCGGTGGCGCGGACCAACGCGACCAGCACCCCCTGCTCGGCCAGCACATCCAGCGTCATCACACTGCGCTGCGACGCTTCGCTCATGCTGGCGAATACGGTGAGGATCTCGGGAAGGAAGCCTTCATCGACCGCGGTGTGCACCAGGGCAGTCAGCGAACTCGGTGCACATTCGGCCGCCATATCGCCGAGCTGACGGCGCAGCCGGGCGTCGTCGACGCGCGACATCAGGGCCAGGCCTGCCGAATGCACCTCGGCAGGACCGTCCAGCGCGGTGTGCACGATGCGGCGTATGCGTTCATCCGGCAGCGCCTTGATCGCCTCGGTCAGGTGCCGCGGCGACTCGGCGTAGAAGCCGATCCACAGCAGCGCCTCATCGGAGTCGACCTCGGCCGCGACGCCGAGCAGCTGTTCCCGGGTCGCCGCGTCGATCAACCTGCCGAGCGTGATGAACTCGCCCCGGCGCACGAGTTCGGTCGCGACCTCGGTGGCGCGGTCGAGCGGGATCCGTTCGATGATTCGCGCCACCTTGCGCGGATCCAGCCCGATGCACACGTCGGCGAGATAGCCGACCGGCAGCCTGCCCGCCAGATCCGCGGCACGCTCAGCACCCAGCTCGGCGGCCACCCGCGCGGAGATCAGCGGCGGGAAGGCATGCTCGGCGATCTTCGCGGTCATCGGGGCGGGCAGCAGCTTGCTCGCCGCCGCGATCCGCTGGTAGACGACCCGATGCTCGTCATAGAGCGAGCCGCTGATCGCTTCGCGTAGCTGGTGCAGGTCGGTGGCGTCGAGCGAATCGGCGAAGGCGACCGCATCGGGTTCGGTGTTGAGCGCCCGGGCGAGTTTGACCAGCTCGGCTTTGGCAGCGAGGTCACGGCTCATCTCGTCCTCACGCCCCCAGCACGCGGCGGACGCTGCCACGCAGCAGCCTGGGGACATGTCTGAGCGCCTCGTCCCGGGCGGCCGTCAGGATCGCGGCCTGCCGCCGCCGTGCGCCGTTGAACGCGGTGAGCAGCGCTACGGCCTGGTCGTCGGTCAGCGTCTCGATCGCGCCGATGTCGCCCAGCTCGCGTTTCAACTCATCCCGTGCCGCTGTCATGCGCACTCCCTTGTGATCGCCCCTGGGAAGCGTACCCGTAACAAGCGTTTTGGTCGGGAAGCGTGCGCCTCGACCTCAGGCATCGGGCACCGGAGTGTGAGCCTCGTCGCATGGCCGGTGCGGCCGAGGTGATCTGGTGCCACGCTTGACGTGCACACCATCCACGCGACGGCGATTCACCTTCGCCACTGGTGAGCCAGTCGACCAGCAATGGCGGCAAGCTCGGGCCGTGATCAGCCGAAGCGGGGAGCCAATACCGCCCGGGGACCCGTATGGGCCTCGAGGAAAGGACGGTCGACGACTATGTCCACCCCATCCACCGGCGCTTCAGTACCCGCCGAAGAGCAAGCGCCCTACGGCAACGGCGCCTCGACCCAGCAGGTCAAAGCACCGAAGAAGGTCCGCGTTCACCACTTGCGGGAGCTCAAGGATCGCGGCGAGCCGTGGCCCATGCTGACCGCGTACGACATGTACACCGCCGAACTGTTCGACGAGGCGGGCATTCCGGTGCTGCTCGTCGGCGACTCGGCGGCCAACAACGTCTTCGGCTACGAAACCTCCCTGCCGGTGACGGTGGACGAACTGATCCCGCTGGTGCGTGCGGTGACCGGCGCCGTGAAGCGTGCTCTGGTCGTCGCCGACCTGCCCTTCGGGTCGTATCAGCTTTCCCCGGAGCAGGCAGTTGCCACCTCGGTGCGCTTCATGAAGGAAGGCCGCGCACATGCCGTCAAGCTCGAAGGCGGCCGCAAGTTCGCGCCGCACGTCGAAGCGCTGACCACCGCGGGCATCCCCGTCATGGGCCACATCGGATTCACCCCGCAGAGTGAACACAACCTGGGCGGCTACCGGGTCCAGGGGCGGGGTGACACGGGGGCCGCCCTGGTCGAGGACGCCCTCGCGCTCCAGGAGGCAGGCGCGTTCTCCGTCGTGATGGAAATGGTGCCCGCCGAGGTGGCGAAGAAGGTCACGCACGAGCTCGCCATCCCCACCGTCGGCATCGGCGCCGGTCCGGACTGCGACGCGCAGGTACTGGTCTGGCAGGACATGGTCGGGCTGCGCCGGGGTAAGGCCCCACGCTTCGTCAAGCGCTACGCCGATGTCGCCGGGGTGATCTCCGGGGCGGCGAGCGCGTACGCCGAGGAGGTCCGGCGCGGCGAGTTCCCGGCGCCCGGGCACGCCTTCCACTGATCGCTCACCCGGCGTCAGCGACCGTGGCGATGGCCGCGGTCAGTTCGCGGTGCGCGTCAACAAGGGACGGCCCGTACCAGGTGAGATAACGCCCGGACACCAGCACATACGGCACGCCGGGGAAAGCGTCCCGGCCGTCGGAGCTGGTGAACTCCCACGGCTCGTCGGGGAGCACCAGCAGGTCGGCGGCGCCCGCCGCGAACTGCGCCGAAAGCTCGTCGAGCTTCGGCCGAGGGTAGCGATCGGCATGATCGGCGTAGACATTGCCGACACCGAGCCGGTGCAGCACGTCGCCGGCGAAGGTGCCGCGCCCGAGCACCACCCACGGCTTGCGCCATACCGGCACGAGCGCGCGCACCCGCTCAGGCCGCGTGGCCGACCAGATGTCTTCAGCCGTGCACAGCCACTCCGGCTCGGCCAGCTCGAAGGCCTGGGTCAGCATCCTGCGCAGCGAGGCGAGCGCATCGGGCACCGTTTCGGGGGCGCGCATCACCCACACCGCGATCCCGTCGGCGCGCAGCCGCTCTACGTCCTCCTGCCGGTTCTCCTCCGAGTTGGCCAGCACGAGATCCGGCCGCAGCCGCAACACCGCGTCCACCTTCGGGTACTTCGAGCCACCGACCCGCTCGACGTCGAGGTCCGGCGGGTGGGTGCAGTAATCGGTGACACCGACCAGCAGCCCGGGATCGCTCGCCGCCACCGACTCGGTCAGCGATGGCACCAGTGAGACCACGCTCGACGGTGGCCTTCGCAGCGGAACCTGCTCACCGAGATCGTCGAACAAGCGCATCAGCCTGTCACCCGTTCGAAGGAAACCGTTCGCGCGGCCACGTCCACGTCGAGCAGCTTGAGCGTCACGTGCCCGCCTTCGGGCATACCCGCTCCGGCGCATTTGGCCAGCACCGGCGGATCGGTCAGCAGCACTTCGGCCTTGGTTTCGTCGGCACGCAGCACCACCGCTTGGAACCACTGCCCGATCCGCTCGGCGAGTACCCATGCCTCGACCTGGTCGAGGCATGCGCGCTCGACCTTGGCCGCGAGGGTGTCCGATATCCCCATCAGCGACGGCAGGTCGGCGAGCGCGGCCCTGGTCCATTCGGGCACCGGGCTGTCGCTGTTCACCGCGAGGCAGACCTCGGTGGCGAAGCGATCGACCAGTCGCCGGATCGGGGCGGTGACATGGGCATACGGCCCACCGATGCCGGCATGCGTCGCGCCTTCGGGAGCGCCGCCGTCGAACGCGGTGTAGCCGGCACCGCGCAGCAGCCGGGTGCTGTCGGTGTAGAGCGCGAGCGATTCGGGACGGTCCGGGTCGAGCCCGGCGAGCAACTCGGCGACACTCGTGCCCGCGGGCCACTCGATACCCAGCGTCGTGGCGGACCGGCGCAACCGGCGCAACTCTTCCGAATCCGCATCCGGCAGCGTCCGCACCACCCCGACGCCTGCCGCCAGCATCATCCGCGCCGCACACATACCGGTCAGCAGCGAAATCTCCGCGTTCCAGGCGTCGACCTCGGTGCGCAGCCGTAACGCGAGCGACCAGTCGCCACGAGCGCCGCAGGTGATCTGCTGCTCCGGCAGTTGCAGTTCGAGCGCACCGCGTTCGACCGCGCGTGCCCGCCGCAACCTGCCGAAATCGGCCAGCACCTCGATCGACGGGTGCGACGTGCCACGCTCGAGCGCGGCCTGCACCCCCTCGTAGTCGAACCGCTCGATCGAACGCACCAGCGCCCTGCGCACGTCGACGCTCGTCGGCTGGCCATCGGAGTCGGTGTCGATCCGCCACAGCACCGCGGGCCTGGTCTCGCCGGGCAGCAGGCTCGCCGCGCCCTCGGACAGCAACGGCGGGTGCAGCGGGATGTTGCCGTCAGGCAGGTAGAGCGTCTGACCGCGCCGCCGGGCGTCGTTGTCGATCGCGCCATCGGGGATGACGAAGGCGCCTAGATCGGCGATCGCGTAAGAGACCCGGTAGCCACCTCCGGGCCGCCGCTCGACGAGCAACGCCTGGTCGAGGTCCTTGGCGCCCGGCGGGTCGATGGTGACGAACGGCAGGTCGGTGGCATCGTCACGATCGCCTGCGAGCTCCCGCGCGTTCGTCGCGGTTTCCTCCGCCTCGGCGAGCACGGACTGCGCGAAGCCCTCCGGGAGATCGAACTCCGCGCGCACGGCGGCGAAGTCCCACGAGGCGGCCGACTTGTCGGCAGGTGCGTCGTCCACGCCACGCACGATACCTGCGCCGCCCGCTGGAATGGGACTAGTCGCCCTGGATCTCAGGTGGCACGAAGGTGCCATGGGGTGCCTATATGGCGCCCAGGGCCACCTTCGGCTCCACCGCCTCCCAAGCCAACTAGTCGCCGCCGCGGTTGAACTCCCGGTCGGCGCGATCGGCTTCCTCGGTGCGCTTTCGGGCGATCTCGAGCGCCCGCCGGGCGGTGGCTTCGTCGGGATAGGGCCCCAGCCGATCAATCGACCGCGACAGCTCAAGGTGCTCGACCTCGCCCGTCTTGGTGTTGTAGTACCAGCCCTTGTCCGGATTCGGGTCTTTGCCACGTGCAGCCATGTGTCCAGTGTCCATGGTCTACTCATAAGTCGGGCTATTCACTTCTTCCCAAGGTCACCCGATCTTGCCTGTCACCTGCAGTCAGTCGTCGCGAACCACCCTCCGGGCGGCCCCGCCACCTGACTTGTGAATAGCCCTCCGGGGCTTCAACCGCCGAAACGGTAGGGCCGCTCGATCGGATCCCCGCTCGGGCCGAAGGTCTGCGGCGCATCGTCTTCGCCGCCGGCGTGGTCCTCGCCCCGGTCATCCTGCCTGCCGTTACCCGACTCGACGCCGGAAACACCGGCCTCGTCTCCGGCCTGGTCGCCGGCCTCCTCCGCCACCGCGCCTTCGCCGAACCAGTCGACGTTCTGCTCAGCCGTCGCGGCGGGCATCGTGATCCCGCTCGGTGGGGTGACCATGTCGTCCTCCGGCGCACCAACGTCCGGCTCGGCTGACGGAGTTGGCACAGCTGGCGGGGCTGGCGGGGCAGGGGGCGGTGGCGCGGGCGCTTCCGCCACCGGCTGCTCGGGCAACGGCGGGGCCGGGGGCCGCTGCTGCCGCTCGCCGGGCGAGACCGGGTGCCACACCGGCTGGGGCCCGATGTTCATCGGCGCCGGGGGCCAGGACCGCGGCTCGCCCGGCGCACCCGGGGCCTGCGCGTCCGCCCCCGGGCTGGCCTGCGACGGCACCGCGGGGCCATCGGCTCGCGGCGGCGCGGAGCGCCGGCCCGCGATGACCGGGTCGAGGCAGGTCACCAGCACCTTCTTGTGCTCCGGGTCGTCGACCTGCCTGCCGCTGTGCTCGCGGTAGACCAGCTCGCCGTCGGAGTCCATCTCGACGACATAGCCCGCCTCGGCCAGTTGCTGCTCGTCGAGATCGACCAGATTCTCCTCGCGGGAGGGCAGCACCCGATACCGCGGCCAGGACAAACCCTGATGCGTGCGATGAAACTGGCCGAGCGCTTGCGCCATCTGCCGCTGCCACGGCAGCGGCATCTGCTCGGCGAGCGAGCGAGGCAGCACGACGTAGTCGGCATCGACGCCGGGGCCACCGCGGGCCAGCTGATCGGCCAGCGGCGTGCTCGAAGCAGGCGGGCCCGCGTGTCTCGGCAGTGGCGCGCCGGCGAAGGAACTCCGCGGGTCGGACCGCTGCTCGGGCTCGACGGGCAGCTTTGACCGCTTACCGAATTTCACGACTGCGCATCCCTTCTGCTGTGTCTCACCGGCGGACCTCAGACTCCCGGACGGACCGCGACCGGCAGCAGTTCCGCCTCGTCAAATACCACCGACCGGGTGTGCACCGGCACGCCGGACTGCTGAGCTTCGACGATCTGGCCGTCGCCGATGTACATCGCGACGTGGTGGATGGTGGCCGGGTTGGACCGGTCATAGGCCCAGAACAACAGGTCACCCGGCTTCGCCTTCTCGACCGGGAGCATCGCACCCGCCCGGTACTGATCACGCGACACCCGCGGCAGCGTTATGCCGGCGGACTCGAACGCCCGCAGCAACAGCCCCGAGCAGTCGTAGGAATCGGGCCCGGTCGCACCCCACACATAGGGCTTGCCCCGCTCCTTCATCGCGAACTTGATCGCCTGCGCCGCGGCCTCGCTCGGGGGCAGCGCGGAGCCGGCACTCTCACCGCACCCGGCGGCGTCGCCGACCTTGCCGACGTTCTCGACCAGATGAACCGCCATCGACTCCCACTGATGATAGCGATCGGGAAACGCGGAACGCTCGACCGCCTGGGCGGCGTCGCCCGGCCTGCGGCTCTGCCAGTCCGGCAGCGATTCGAGCACGTCGTAGAACTTGTTGACCTGATAGGTCGGATGGGTCACCTGAGCGATCGTTCCCCATCCCATCGACGGCCGCATCTGGAAGATCCCGAGCGAGTCACGGTCGCCGTGCCGGAGGTTACGCAGCCCGGACTCGGTCATGCCCGCCTGGATCGCGATCTGCCACGCGCGGGGCGACAACTCGCGCTGTTTCCCGATCGAAACGATGAGCGCGACGATGCCCCGCTGCTCTTCGTCGAGGTTGCCCACCTGGACCTCGGCCCGGCGCCGATCACCCTGCCCGGTCGGCCCGATCGACGCCTCGCAGCTGACGGTGCTGATCCCGCCGGCCTGCGCCCGCTCGTCGGCTTCGATGACGCTGACCACCGTGGTCGTCGCGACGACCACGGCGAACGCCGTCGCGGCAACGAGGCAGGCCACCACCACACCGAGGCGCATCGGATCAGGACCCTTGGTCGTAGGCGGCGACAAGCCACCCGTCATGGGTCTTGACCACCGTGATCAGCAGCGTCGGGCCGTCCGTAGGCACCTCAGCTTCGACCGAACTCGAAGTCGAATGGGTGACCTTCGCCTTGCCGATGACCTTCGACGCGGGAATGTTCGGCGGCTCGACGGATTCCATCACGGGCAGGTATTCGTCGGTCGTGTAAGGAGCGAGGCCGGCGAGCCACTTCTCGCTGGTGGTGCCCTCCGGATGGTCGACCCATGCCCGCGCCCACTTCGTCGCCGCGGCGACCGCCTCGGGGGCGGCAGGCGCCGAAGTGGGTGAGAGCGGTGACTCGGTCAATCGGGTCTCGGACGGCTCAGCCGGTATGGCTTTCCCCGGCGATGCGGCGGAGGACTCCTCGCTGTCCTCGTGCGTCCACCGGTTCTCGCTTTCGCTCGCCGCGGGTGACGGCGTGTCCCCGCCGGGGATCAGCTTCGGCACCACGAAGCCGACGGTCGTGACCAGCGCGACCATGATCACCACGGTGACGATGAGGTGCTTCGGCGAGCGCAACGGCGCGCCCCAGATCCGCCGGTAGACCGCGGCCCGGCCGCGATGGGTCCGAATCGGCATGCCGCGATCACCTCACCACGGAATCGGTGTCGCGGACAGCGTTGTCCGGCCGTACTTCGAGGCCGCGTGACGGCCGATACAGCACGAATACCGGTTTGCCGTTGATCACTTCGGTGTCCGCCCGGCGCGGCTGCGGCCCGCCGGTGCGCGACTGCCGCTCGCCGGGCATGTCAACGGGTGTATCGGGCGCACCGCCTGTCTCGGGCTGCGTGCCGGGCATCCGGGACGGTATGACGAGCGGATCGCCGTAGTCGAGAGCGGGAGCTTGGCCGCGGACCGGTGCGTCGAAGCGGCGCCTCGGCTGAGCGGGACCGCCGTCCGCGCGCACGGCCGTTTGGTACTGCGGCCTGCCGGGAGCCATGCCGTCGCCGCGCACGCCTCCCGGTGTGAAACCGAGTGCGGCGGGCTGTGGCATACCGCCGGGCGGCAGCGCGGGCCTGCCCGCCGTGGTACCCAACGCCGCCTGCCCGGCCTCGCCGCGCCGGTCGAGCCGCTGGGCGGAGGCGGCGACCGGGGTCCTCGCCTCGGGCCGCACCCGCCGGTTCGCCATGGTGGAGCTGCCCATCGGCCCCGGCGCGTGCTCGATCGCGTCGGTATCGGTGTCCTTGACGTTCTGCCAGAACTCGTCCTGCGGCGTCCGGCCCTCCTGCTTGCGCCGGAATCGGGAGAACAAGCTCGGCGCGGTGGGCAGCGCGGCGCCGACCGTCCTGGTCGTCACGTCCACCATCTGCCACAGCCTGCGTACCGGCCTGCCGACGACGAAGAGCAAGATCGTCACCAGGCCTGCCATCGCCATCTGCGTCAGCATGGACAGCGGGCCCGCCGCGGCGAAGATCGCGTTCAACAGCAGCGCGTGCACGCCCGCCAATACCGAGAGCACGATCAGGTTGAACCCGACGGTGCCCGCGACCTTCGCGACGCGACGCAGGATGTCGTGATGCAGCAGTGCGACCAGGCCCAGCAGGGGCGCCGTCAAGGTGAGCAGTCTGACCAGCACTTGCGCCAGCAGCACGGCGGCCTTGGCGAGGAGCTGGAACAGCGAATACACCAGGCTTTGCAGGAGCGCGATGAAGCCGGCGCCGGTGCGGCTGCCGTCCTCTCCGGTGAAGTAGCCCTGTGACGGCCCGAGCTCCTCCGCGATGCGCTCGTATTCCCGGTTCTTCTCGTCGATGACCCTCTCGTCGCCGTCATCGCCGTTGGCCATCTGTTCCCAGGTGAACGCCTGCGCGTCGAGCAGCGGCATGCCGTGTTCTTCGGCCTCGGCGGCATCCGGCGAGCCGAACTCGCCGCGCAGCCAGTTCTTGTAGACGATCTCGTTGTGCAGGTTCGTCGGCAGGACGTCCTCGACGTTGCGGTTCTCGGAATGGTCGACAAAGCCCGCTTGGATCTTGGTCGTGGTGTTCACGATCGCGTTGTCGATGCTGTCGAAGTACCGCAGCAAGGCCAGCGACGACGCCGCCAGCCATACCGCACCGAGGGCGAAGAGCGCGCGCTTGCTCACCGAGGGCAGGTCACCGCGCCAGATGTGGCGGAACATCAGGATCGCCAGCAACAGCGCGACCAGGCCGAACAGCTGCGCGTAGATGTTGTTGTAGACCTTCTCGGTGCCGGTTTTGATGGCGTTGTGCAGCGGGGTGAACAGCCCGCCTTCCATCACGGTGTAGTGCAGCGCGTTGGTGGCGCCCGCGATGTTCTTGCCGATGTTGAACAGCTGGTTTCCCGCCCAGGTATCGAGCGTGGTGTTCGCGTCGGTGACCCCGGAGAGCGCATCGCATTCGGTTTCGAAGGTGTGCCAGACCATGCCCGCGTAGCTGTAGTCGCTGTAGGGGCTGCCGGGCTCGCCACGGTCTTCCGCGGGATCGAGCGCACCTACCATCCCGGTGCCCGGCCGCTCGGGGTTCGGCGCCTCACCGCATTTGCTCGCCGCGGCCATCGGCGCGCCGATGAGCAGCTGGAACCCGACGAGCGCGGTGACGATGAGCATGATCCGGCCACGATGACCGCCGGGACGTTTGAGACGCCGCCGAGCCGCTCGCGCCACGGCAACGGCAGCGATGATCACCACCAGCACGGTCCACCCGCTCATGCCCGCGGCTCCCAACGGAAAGCGGCAAGCCGCGCCAGATCATTGGCAGGCAGAGGCATGGTGCCCGATGATTCGGACCTGCAAGCAGTCCTCATGCCGCGTCCCTGCCGGTTCCGCGCTTGCGCCCAGCCCTGGCGTGAGTTCCTTCCTCGCGAGTGGCTTCGGCTCCTCCTGCGGCTCCTGTCTCCTCTGGTGCTCTGGCATCTCTGGCGTGACTGGGATCTCTGGCGTCGTTTTTGCCCAGGTCGTCCTCGGCGATGCCGAGCTCCTGCTCGGCGGCCAGTTGGAAGTCGGCGTCGTCGAAGGGCATACCGCCCTGCCGGGCCTGCTCCTGCTCCTGCCGCTGCGCGGCCTGCTCGCCCCGCCCGCCGCCCTGCACCGCCGGCGCGGCTTCCTGCCTGCCGGACGGCTCCTTGGCGCCCGGTGTGGTGTCCAGCGCGTCGCGCAGATGCGCGAGGTGGGCACCGGAGAAGTCCACCCTGATGCGCTCCACGCCGCCAGCGCCATCGGCGAAGATGAACTGCCGCGGGTCGCGGTCCCGCTCGGTCTCCCCCCTGGCGATACCGGGGCGCCTGCCGAGCGCCGAGACGACCTGTTCGTAGCCGACGCCGACCGGCACCTTGAGCAGGCGCAGGGCATCGGACTGGACGTCGTCGTCATCCAGCCTGCCGACGAACACCGAGTCGAGCAGCGAGACGAACCCTTGGATGCGCAGGAAGTCCGCGGGGATCTGCGACGACAGCAGCACCCGCACGTTCCATTTACGCGAGTCACGCGCGAACCGGTTCATCAGCACCCGGCCGGTCGGCACTTCGGAGAGGAAGAACGCCTCATCGATCCAGACACCCTTGCGCTCCTCCTTCGGCCGCTCATAGACCGAACGCTGGGTCAGCCACGCGGCGAGGTTGAGCATTTCGACGCCCAGCGCTTCGGCGTCGGTCCAGTGCTCGCGGCCGACACCGTCCTTGGGCAGCGTCAGGCCTGCCATGGTCAGCACGGTGAGCCGGTCGTCGCGGTGATCGCGGTACGGGTCGGCATCGGCCTCGGGGATGAGCAGCGACATGCGCTCACGCATCTCGTCGAGGAAGTCGGCGACGACGACGGCATGCTCGTGGTGCTCGCTCGCGTCGCGTCGCAGCGCGTCGATGACCTGCCCAGGGTCGGCGTCGAACCGGCCGCCGACCGCCCTGACCGCACGCAGCAGCACGATCCTGGTCTGCGGCAGCCGGGCGACCTCGTAGGGCAGGATGCCGGAAAGCACGTCGAGCACCAGCCTGCGCCGGGTCGCGCCCGCCAGCGCCGACTCCCGGCGCCAGGCCCGCTCCGGATCGTCCTCGTCCATGAAGTGCTCGAGCAGCGGCTCCGCGACGACCCGGTAGGGGTTGAGGATGCCGGGCTGCGCGTTGAGGAGGTTGATCGGACGCGCGTACGGCCGCAGTTCGGGCAGGTCACACAGCCTGGAGAGCGGGCCGGAGGGGTCGAGGATCGTCCAATGCGCGCCCGCCCGCAGCGTCTTGTACACCGTGCCGCCGCCAAGAAAAGAGTTGTGCGTAGGGATGCATGTATTCCCGGCGAGATACGTGTGGTCGGCGTTGTCTACCTGGACGCAACGCACCGCCACAGATTCGACCGGGATTACGTCGGTGATGTACCGACGGTGGTTCGTGTCTCGGATGCTGGGGTTGAGACGCGCCAACTTCCGAGTGACCCGGAAGACCTTGTCAGCGGTCGTGAAGGAGATCGTGTACACGGTCGATGTGTGCGGGTGGCGCCCCTTCACCCGCTTCGTGCTCATCCGGGGCTGGTATCCGAGACTGAGCGCGAGTTCATGGAAGCCGCGAGCCAACCGCTCGTTCGTCACCGAGAACTGGATGCCGCCGGTCGGTTTGCAGTAGCCGTCGGTGTCCAGCAGACCGGCGAGCAAGGCACGTCGTTGCGGCTCGGCTGCGCGAAGATAGCCCGCCGGGATGTGCTTGTCGCCGAGGACGCCCAGCTCTCGCAAACGCTTCTGCAACGTGCCCGGCAAGCCGTAGTGTCCTTCGGCCCGCCGAGGTCGGCACTCTTGGCCGGATGCCTCGATGTGGTCGACGATCTCGCGGTCGAAGACCGTGATCTCCGCTCGAATGGAGGTCCCGTCGCCCAGCCAGGCTCCGAGGAGATAGGGATCGACCGGCAGCTCGGCTGCGGGCAGGTCGAACGCCCGGGCCACCGGAACCGAGTGATTGTTCTGCTGACCGGACCGCAGCGTCTGAGCGATCTCCGCGGTCGTATGAACTGTGGGCAGCTGATTGGCGACCAGCGAAATCTCACCTCGCCGCTGGTGGCCATGAGCGAAGCGCGAGTAGTAGTACGTGCCGTCGCTGCGCGCCATGGGCGTTCTCCGATACGTCCACCTTCGCGTCGGCTGACCGCAACCGCAAGCACATATACCAGGAGGCGCCTCAGCGGCAGGGACCGCGGCGGATGCGCGCTGCATTCGTTCGTTGAGCCGGTCCTGCGCCTTCCAGTCCTTCCTCGTCCGGGTCAGCCACTGATGCTGCGCGTCCGCGCGTATCACCGATCCGTCCGAGAACACCACGTCGAAACAGGGCCGGTCGATCATCACGTCCGTCGCCGCGATCACGCCGGTAGGCTTGCCATCCATTCCCAGCAGCTGATCGCCCACCTGGACCTCGCCCATCGTGGTCCAGCCGGTCGGCGTGGGCAACGGGGTGTCCAGTGCCAGCGCCTTGCCCCCGCCTAAACCGGCCACGATTGCCGTCAGGCCGGAGCCGTCCCTGATCTCCTGCGCCATCCACGGGTCCCACGCGACCGGCCTGCGGGTCGCGGTGCAGGTCTCGCCGAGCAGGATGCCTCGCCGGTCGCCGACGTCCGCTGTCGCCGTCGGCACCGAGGACGCCGCCCACACCACCGAGCCGCGCCGCTTGTACGCGGCCGACGCGAGCGGCTCACCGGGGATGAACTCGCGCGCCAGCGCGTACTGCGCCTCCGGATGCTCGACGGCGATCTTCGGCTTGTAGAGCTCGAGCAGCTGCTGGGCATGCCGGAGCGTGTCGCGCTCGGTCGGGCCCGAGACCGCCATCCGCCACCAGGAATGCACGCGCGTGGCGAGCGCGGTGAAGCCCGATGTCATCTCGTCGTCGATCTCGAGTACGCGCGCCGCCTGCCGGGACAGCGACTGCGGTGGCTCCAGCTCGTGCTCATCGGTGTAATGCTTGACCTGCGAGCGGACCTTGTTCATCTGCCTGGCGAGCTCGCCGGCGACCTCCTCGGGCCGCCGCACATAGATGCGGGCCGACCACTCGACGGCGGAGGGCAGCCGATCGGCGTGCTGCATCCACGGGTCGTCGACCTCGGGGATCTGCAGGCCGTGCATCTGGCCGATGGTCAGCACGGTGAGGTGACTGGTGACGCCCGCGTTGGAGCCGGTGCGCCCGCGCACGGTGACGGTCGGCGCGTACGGGTCGGCGTGGAAGTCGGCGGCGTCGGTGAAGCTGGCGAGGTCTTCCGGCTCCCAAGCCGCGCCGGGCACGGCGGGCATGCTGCGCGGCGCGGGCAGGCCGAGCGCGCAGGAACGGTGCATCAGCCAGGACATCTCGCCCGCTTCGGCGGGCCGCCCTTCCAGGCCGGCGGCACTGAGCACCTGATCGAGGTGCTCCACTTCGGAGTCGAGCGCGATCAGTTCGGCGTCGACGGCCTCGGGCAGCACCTTGCGCAGCAGCGGGGCGACGCGCTCGACGGCCCGGTCCACCGCGTTGCGGGTCTGCACCTGCACGCCGAGGTACACCTCTTTCTCCGCCATGGAACGGCCCATCAGCTGCTGCTGCTCGCCGATCAGGTAGTCGTCGAACGACTGCGCGCCCGGCGTGTCCTGCAGCCGGTTGGCGGCGTTATGGACGTGCGCTTCCGCCCACATCCGGATCGGATACGGCCGGGTGGTGACCCGCAGGTGCAGCCACCGGCCTTGCAGCTCGGCGTACTGCCCGGCGATCGCGGCGATCAGGTCGCGGCGCTGCGAGTCGGAACGGAACGACCAGCGCTGCGGTGAGAGGCGGTACCAGGCGTAGATCTCCTGGCTGGTGCGGAGCAGATGCCCGTCGATGCTGCGGGCGGCGATCGACGGCGTGTAGGAGGGCACCGACTGCTCGCCGGGCAGTCTGCGCCCCTTGCGAGGCTTGCGCGCGCCGTTCGGCCCGGAGTCCGGGTTGGCCCGCTCCGGCTGGCTCTGGCTTGCGCCGCGACCGAACAACGACTACCTCCTGGCCTGCATGACGCGCTGGCGTGTGTCTGCTGTGACGGGCGTCCCGTGACGTGCTCGCTGCGGTCTCGGGCGCTGGGTGTGGATCCGCACCTTGCTCGCGCTCACGGCGCCACCCTCTCCGGTTGTCTTCTCCCGTGGCGTGGTGAGCTCGCGAAACCACATCGCGAGCACGGCGCCGAGCGGCCGCTCGTGGCTGATGCGCGAGGTGATGAGTTTGGTGAGTGCGATGGTGATGACGAAGGCCCACGCCGTGCTGAAGAAACCGAAGGTGATGCCGAGCTGCCGCTCGACGGTGAGTATGAGCAGGAACAGGACGAAACCGACGCCCCACGCCACGTAACGGGCGCGCCAGGGAAACGTCGCTTTCGGCGGACCGAGCCAGACTGCGTCGACGCGGTACACCTCGTCATCGGTGCGGATGCGCAAGTCGGTTCACCGTGCCCTGATCAGCCGGTGAACAAGCCGGAGATCCACTCGCCGACCTTCACTCCCGAGCCGCCCACCGCGAGGCCGATGATCGCGAGCGCGATCACCACACCCCCGAGACGGCGCATGACACCGGCGTTGTCGCCCTTACCGCCGCCGAGCCAGAGCAGCAGTACCGCGACCGCGAGCAGGACGAGCGGTATGGCATTGTTGACCAGCCAGTCGTTCAGCCCTCCGGTACTGATTTCGCCTTCTTGCTGTGCCAGCGTCGCAAGGGTCATCATGGTGGTCATCTTGAACTCCCGATTGCGAGGAGCGAGGTCGAACGGAGCATCGCACGTGCCCCTTCGTTGGTCCAAATCATCATTACCGTCACCTAAGGTAGCGTTCTCAACCCGTTCTGTTAAGTACAACGTGGCCGGGTGCCACATGTGACGCCGAGCCGGCAAGCGGCCGATTCCATCATCCGGGTACTGGGACTACATCCCAGACCGGCCCGTGGAAACCACTTGAACGGAGCAGCGACAACTGCGTCGAGTGGACCATCCGCACCGTTTCGTTTGCGTAAGCCCAGGTCATGTAGGCCAATTGGGGGCCAGACCATGGCTGAGCAGACGCGCTTGGGCGATACCGCCCGGACGCGCGGTAACACCCAATGGGGGACGAGTTGGCATGTAAGCCGGATCCTGTCCCTGCGACACCTCGCGGCGCCGCAGGTGGCGACCATCCATCTTGGCCCGTCGTCGCCGGCGGGCTCCAGCGGCCTACCCGCGAGCGAGGACGGGCCGCCCTGTTGCTCGCGCAGGCACCGAGGTGCCCTCTTGGCCTTGCTCCGGGTGGGGTTTGCCGAGCCACCCCGGTCACCCGGGGTGCTGGTGGTCTCTTACACCGCCGTTTCACCCTTACCGCCGTTGCGTCCCCTGCGCCAGAGGCACCTGCTCCGCCACGGCGGCGGTCTGTTTTCTGTGGCACTTTCCCGCGGGTCACCCCGGGTTGCCGTTAGCAACCACCCTGCCCTGTGGAGTCCGGACTTTCCTCGGACGGTGCTCTGACGAGTACCGCCCGCGGCCGCCCTGCCAACTCGTCCTGGCGTAAAGGATACGGGTGTGCCCGTGACGCGAGCCGATCGGAACCCCCGCGCGCTGAAAGACGCCTTCAGTCCACTGAACGGAGTGAAAGACGCTTTCAGTCCGTTGAACGGACTGAAAGCGTCTTTCAGCGCGGGGTGAGGGTGGCCGGCGTCGGTCCGGTGGATTTTGCGCGGGGACCCTCGCACAAAACCACCTGTTCGTCCCATTTGCGTAGCTTCACGGCGGCACGAAGGTGCCACGGGGCGCCTATATGGCACCCGAGGCCACCTTGGGCTCCACCGCGGGCGGGTCAGTCGAGGTGGGAAGTGTCGTTGACCAGCCGGACCGATGCGTTGCCGTCGGGGTAGAACTCCACGATCGACAACGACGCCAGATCGAGGTGCAGCCGGAACAGCAGTTCGGGGCCGGCGTTGAGCCCCATCCGGAGCAGGGACTTGATCGGCGTGACATGCGAGACGACCACGACGTCCCGGCCGCCGTACTCGCTGATGAGGTCGTCTCGCGTGCGGCGTACCCGCCGGTGCACCACGTCGAAACTCTCGCCACCGGGCGGCGCGACCGAGGAGTCACCCAGCCAGGAACGGTGCACCTCAGGATCCCGCTCGGCGGCCTCGGTGAAGCTCAGTCCTTCCCACTCGCCGAAGTCGGTTTCCAGCAGGCCTCGGTGGGTGCGCACCTCGCCACCGATGGCACCGGTCACCTCGTTCGCCGTCCGCACCGCCCTGAGCAGCGGGGACGCCACGATCGGCAGCGGCTCACCCGTCGCAGCCCTGCCCATGGCGGCGAGGCGCTTGGCGGCAGCGGCGGCCTGCCGCAGCCCCTCCTCGGTGAGTTCGACGTCGCCCCGGCCCGAATAGCGCCGTTCGGCGGACAACGGTGTCTGGCCGTGGCGGAGCAGGTACAGCCGCGTCGGGGTGCCCGTCGCCCCGGTCCACGCCGCGGGCGCGGACTTCGAGGGCTGCCGCCGGGCGGGCTCGGGGTCGTCGTCGGCACCCGCCTGGGCGTCCATCGCCTCGTTCGCGAGCCGGTCGGCGTGGGCGTTCCTGGCGCGCGGAATCCAGGTGTAGGTGATGCGGGAGAACCGCGAGGCGAGCTCGCGCGCCTGCAGGGCCAGCGGCTGCAGCGTGGTGTTCTTGATCTTCCAGCGGCCGCTCATCTGCTCGACGACCAGCTTGGAGTCCAGCCTCGCCTCGACGGTCACGGCTCCGAGGTCCGCCGCGGCGCGCAGCCCCTCGATGAGCCCGGTGTACTCGGCGACGTTGTTGGTGGCGATGCCCAGACCGCCCTTGCGCTCGGCGAGCAGCTCACCGGTGGCCGGGTCCCGCACCAAGGCGCCGTAGCCCGCCGGGCCAGGGTTACCGCGCGAGCCGCCGTCGGCCTCGACGACGACGTGCCCGCTCACAGCCCGGACTCCGGCGTGCGCACCATGATGGCGCCACAGTTTTCACAGGTCAGCACGGCATCCGGCGCGGCGCCCTTGATCGTCGAGATCGCCGACCGGTCCATCTCGAGCTGGCAGGAGCCACATCGCCGTGAGCGCAGCAAGCCGGCGCCCCTGCCCCGCGCGTGCCGCACCTTGTCGTAGAGGGCCAGCAGTTCGGCAGGGAACTGCGGCAGCAACTTCGCGCGGTCGGCTTCCCGGCGGGCCGCGGCCGTGTCCAGGTCGGCCACCACGTCATCCCTGCGCCGCTCCGCGTCGGCGAGCCGCTGCTCGCCCGCGGTGACTTCGGCCCCGGTCCGCTGCTCGTCCAGGCCGACGGCTTCGGCGCGCTCCATCAGTTCCAGCAGGTCGTCCTCCAGCGCGGTCTGCCGCCGCGTCAAGGTCTGCAGCTCGTGTTCCAGGTCGGTGAGCTGCTTGGCGGAGACCGAACCCGACGCCATGAGCTTGCGGTCTTTGTCTTCCCGCGAGCGCACCGACTCGATCTCACGCTCTTGCCGCTTGACTTCGCGTTCCAGGTCGGAGGCGGTGGTCTGGATCGACACCAGCGCGTCCTTGCCAGCCCGCAGCGCGTTCTCGGCCTCGGTGATCTCGGCCAGTTCGGGCAGGTTCTTGCGGCGGTGGTTGATGCGGCCGAGCTCGGCGTCGACGTCTGCCAGCTCGAGCAGCCGCCGTTGTACCGCGGGATCCACGTTCACTTGGGGCTTCCTTCTTCCGCGATGCTGTTCATGCTTGTAGCGGTGATGGTCCAGGGGTCGGTGCGGCGATGGGATACGTGAACATCGACCGTACCCGCGGCCGCGGCGCGGATGACGTCGGCCGCCTGCCCGCACCACGGCCACTCGCTCGCCCAGTGCGTCACCGAGACCAGCGCGGGCACCGGCGTGGCCACCGACGCGGCTAGCTCGACGTGTTCGCTGGCCGGGTGGTGCCGCAAGTCCGCCGTCACGTAGGCGTCGACGCCCGCCGCCGTTGCCGCGGCGAGGTAGCCGTCGCCCGACCCGCCGGAGACGGCCACCGTGTGGATCGGCCGTTCGGGATCGCCCGCACCGTGCACTCCCGGCACCGTCGCGGGCAGCGCGGCGGCCACCCGGCGGACGAACGTCGCGAACGGCTCGGGCTCGGGCAGCTCACCGATGCGGCCGATTCCGGTCGCGGCGTCGTCAGCGCGTGGCGACAGGGGTCGCCGCACGGTGAGCCCGATCGCCCGCGCCAGCGCGTCGGAGACGCCGGGGTTGGCCGCGTCGGCGTTGGTGTGCGCGCAGAACAGCGCCGCCCCGGCGCGGATCAGCCGATGCACCGTCCGGCCCTTGCTGGTGTCGGCGGCTACGCCGTGCACGCCACGCAGCAGTAAGGGGTGGTGCGCCACGATCAGCTGCGCGCCGCGCTCGAGCGCTTCATCCACCGTCGCCTCGACCACGTCGACACACACCAGCACCCGCGTCACCGGCTCGGCCGGGTCGCCACATACCAGGCCGACCGCGTCCCAGGACTCGGCGAGCTCGGGCGGGTAGGCCGCGTCCAGTGCGTCGATCACATCGCGAACGGTCACCGTGGGCATGGCGGTGATCCTCGCACAACGCAAGCGGGCCGCGGCTGGGACACGTCCTAGGCTGGCGGCGTGCACATCTCGTTTGTCTGTAGTGGAAACATCTGCCGATCGCCCATGGCGGCGATGGTCTTCACCGAGCACCTGCGGCGCGCCGGGCTCGATACCGAAGTCACGGTCACCAGCTCGGGCATCGGTGGCTGGCACGTCGGCGAACCCGCTGACGAGCGAGCGCGCGCCGTCCTCGAGGCGAACGGCTACCCGGTGAAGCATGCCGCGGCGCAGCTCGGCGACGAACACCTCGATGCGGACCTGCTCCTCGCCGCGGACGCCGGTCACCTGCGGGCACTGCGCGGCCACGTCGCCGACCCCGATCGGGTGCGGCTGTTGCGCTCCTTCGATCCCGATGCGCCCGCGGACGCGGAGGTCCCGGATCCGTACTACGGGGCGCGGAACGGATTCGCCGAGGTGCTCGAGATGATCGAAGCGGCGATGCCCGGCCTGCTCGACTGGGTGCGCGAGCGGCTGTGAGGCCGTCCGAACCCGGTGACGCGGTGCGGCGGATGCTCGGGGTCGAAATCAGCGGAAGCTCGCCGCTGTCGAGTGGCCTGTCTCTGGTCGAGGCAGCCGATGGGCGCCGCATCGTCGCCAAACGCGGGGCGGGTACCGGCGCGAACGCCGCGGAGGCCGCCGGCCTGCGGTGGCTCGGTGAGCCCGGCGACGTACCCACGCCCGAGGTGTACGGCTGCGACGAGGATTGGCTGCTGCTCGAACACCTTCCCTCGGCGGCGCCCGATGTCGACGCGGCCCGTGACTTCGGTCGCGGGCTGGCCGGGCTGCACCTGCGCGGTGCCCCGGCGTTCGGCGCCGCACCGCCTGGGGGCCCGGTCGACGCGTGGATCGGGCTCGCGCCGATGCGCAATATCACCGAAGACGACTGGCCGGCGTTCTTCGCGACCCACCGGATCGAGCCGTACCTGCGCGCCGCCCGGGATGACGGTGCGCTCACCGCGGAGCAGGCGGCGGTGATCACCCAGGTATCTGACGGGCTCTGCGACATCGCGGGCCCCGATGAGCCGCCCGCCCGCCTGCACGGCGACGCGTGGAACGGCAATCTGCACTGGTCGACGGGCGGGGTCTGGCTGCTCGATCCCGCGGCGCACGGCGGCCACCGCGAGAGCGACCTCGCGATGATCCGGCTGTTCGGCGCGCCGCTGCTCGAGCATATTCTCGACGCTTACGCCGAGGCCGCGGCCGATGCCGGCGCCCCGCTCGCCGACGGGTGGCGTGACCGGGTCGGGCTGCACCAGCTCTTTCCGCTGCTGGTGCACACCGTGCTCTTCGGCGGCGGCTACGCGGCCCAGACCGTGGCCGCCGCCCGCAGCGCCCTGAAAGCCCGCGCGCGCTGAAAGACGCTTTCAGTCCATTGGGCGGAGTGAAAGGGCCTTTCAGTCCGTTCAACGGACTGAGTGCGTCTTTCAGCGCGGGTGTCACCTCGGCGGGCCGTGTGCCTTACCGTTGACATGTGCGGTGGAAGTTCCTGATGCGGCCGAGCTGGCTGGTGTTGACCCTGGTCGTCTTCACCTTCGCCATCTCGTGCTTCGCACTGCTCTCGCCGTGGCAGTTCGACCGGCACGCCCAGCAGAAGGTGCAGAACGAAGCGGTGGCCCGTTCGATCGCGTCCCAGCCGCGGCCGATCGACGAGGTACTTCCCGGCGGCGCCGCCCCCAACGCCACGACGCAGTGGGCCCAGGTGCGTCTCACCGGGACCTATCTACCCGATGCCGAGGTGGTCGCCCGGCTGCGGACCGTGCAGGGCGAGGCGGCATACGAGGTGCTGGCGCCGCTGCGGACGGCGGCGGGCACCACGGTGCTGATCAACCGTGGCTACCTGCGCCCCGACGAGCGGGTCCGGGTGCCCGACTACGCGCCGCCGCCCACGGGCAGCGTGACCGTGGTGGCGCGAGCGCGAGCCGACGAATCGGTCTCGCGCGACAGGGCCACCTTCGCGGACGACACCACCAACGGTGAGCTGCACACCTACAGCATCAATTCCGCGGTGGTGGCCGAGGCGACCGGGCTGACGATGCGGCCCGGGTACTTCCAGCTCACGCCCGAGCAGCCCGGTGTGCTCAACCCGCTGCCGTTGCCCCGTACCGAGGCGGGCCCGTACCTGTCGTACGCGCTGCAGTGGATCGCGTTCGGCATCATGGCGCTCCTCGGCTGGCTCTACTTCAGCGTTCGCGAGGTACGGCCCGGCGGCGCACTGGCCGAAGGAGCACCCGGCACCCGGCAGCGGCGGCCGTCGGTGGCGGAGCAGCTTGCCCAAGACGAAGCAGCAGACGAGGCCGAAGGTGTTACCGGCGGCATTAACGACGGCGACGCGGGCTTGAGAACACGACAGCCAACACCGCCGCGCTGATCGCCGCGAGCCACCCCACCAGGCGCGAAAGCTCGACGGCGCGCGTGACATGTCCCGCATCGGGGTTACGGCCCGCTCCCAGCACCGGCAACTCCTGGATCCGGTCCGGGTACACCGTCCTGCCACCCAGCCTGATCTCCAACGCACCCGCGAACGCGGCTTCCACCCTGCCCGCGTTCGGGCTGGGATGCGCCGCGGAGTCCCGGCGCCACGCCAGCCACGCTTCACTCGCCGAACCACCGACGACGGGCGCCGCCGCCACGGTCAGCGCCGAGGTGCAGCGCGTCGGCAGCAGGTCGACGAACTCGTCGGTCCGATCGACAACGGCCGACAGTGGCCTCGACCGCTTCGGGCGCCGCGCGAGCGTGCCCTTGACGTGCTTGACCGCGGTCTGCGCGAGGATGCCCGGCGCACCGGCCACCGCACCCCACAGCAGCGGCGCCACCACCACCGACGAGGTGTTCCCGGCGACCGCTTCCACCGCCGCCCGGGTGAGCCCGACGCCGCCGAGCGAATCCGTGCACCGGGGGTCGAGCTCGGCCAGCCCGTCGCGTGCGGCGTCGAAGTCCTCGGATTCCAGCTGGCGCGCCAGCATCGTGCCCTGCGCCGCGAGCCCGGCGCCGCCCAGCGCACCCCAGGTGGTCAACCCCGTGCCCAGTACCCGCAGCGCGGCCCGGTTCTTACCCAGCCGATCCGCGAGGACGCCCAGCGCGATCGCCGCACCGCGCGCACTGGCCGGCGCGGGCACGCCCCGCTTGTGGTCTCCGGCGACAGTGTCGGCGGCGACGCCGAGCAACAGCCCTATCGCCCGTCCTACGCCCACCCCATGCTCCCCATGATCCGCGCCCGTCCGCTTCGATCAGCACGACCGTACTAGAAACCGGCCTCGTGCGGACACCGGGTGGCTCGTGCGTGAAAACCCTTGCACCCGCACTCCTCAGCACTCACGACACCAGTTCGTCCACCACCCAAGCACGGCGGGCGCGAGTGGTGCCGTTGGTGGCGCAATGCGCCGGAGTTGTCCACAGATGCGTCATCTGCCCTAGCGCAGCAGTCCGCGAGCCGCCGAGCGTGCTCGCATGGACGAACTCAATGCATTCACCCCGGTCCCCGTCGCGCCGCCGCAGATCACCGCCGAGCGACGCGCCGAATGGCGTCTGCTCATGCTCGAACAGCACGGCGTGCTGAGCTGCGCGCAGGCCATCAGCCTCGGCATCACACCCCAGGCCATTGCCAGTCAAGTCGCGGCGCACCGATGGCGTCGCTTGCTGCACAACGTCTACGCGGCCTTTACCGGGCCGCTCACCAGGCCCGCCCGGCTCACCGCCGCGCTGCTCTACGCGGGCCCTCCAGCGATGCTCAGCCACGTAACCGCAGCTGAGGAGTGGGGCATGTGTCCGCTGCGCGACGACGAGCCGGTGCACGTCACGGTTCCGTACGGCAGGAACGCGGTATCCCACCCACCCGCAGTGATGCTGCATCGCTCCCGGGCGTTCGATGTCATCGCGTCCGCCGACACACCGCAGCCCAGAACCAGTCGAGCTGACACCATCATTGACCTCGCGGCAAGCGAACCGACCGCGGCCGAAGCCCGCTTGAGCTTCGTCCACCTCGCGGGAAGCACGCCGGTGAGCATGACAGCGCTGGCCCGGCAATTGCTGTGCCGGCCGCCGTTTCGCTACCGCGCCGCGCTCAATCATGCGCTCGAACTGGTTCGCGGTGGCTCGCTCTCGGCGCTGGAAGCCGAGTACACGATGGCCGTCGAGCAAGCGCATGGGCTGCCGACCGGCGCGCGCCAGCAGCCGTTCCACGTCGACGGCAGAGTGCTCTGGGAGGACGTCGGATATGACAAAGCAGGCACGCGGCTGACCGTGCGGCTCGACGGTAGGGCAACTCATTCGACCCCTGGCATCGCGTTCCGTGATCGGCGCAGGGACAACGCCGCCGAGTTGGCCGATCGGCGCAGGCTCATCTACGGCTGGGCTGAGGTCTCAGCCGACCCGTGTGGCGTCGCGGCCGAGGTCATCGCCGTGCTGCGGCGCGATGGGTGGCGGGGCAACGCCCATCCGTGCCGATCTGCCCACTGCGCGCTGCTGACCGAGCACCGGCCGGCGTCGTGAGTGATCAAGCGTGCCGGAGCAAGGTGTTTCACGCACGAGGGTGGGGGTCGGAGCGCCTTTTACGGTGCGGCGGCCGCCCACGCCTCGAGCATCACCCGCGCGATGGAGGCGTTGCCCGGCAGCCGCAGCTCGTTCGATTCGGGATCGTGGGGCACCCGCGCCCGGGCGAACGCGGCCCGGACCTCTTCCCGCGAGAACCACGCCGCCGCCTCGATCTCACCATCGGCCAGCTGCAACAGCGCCGCGCGGTCGGCGCGTGCGGCGAAGCCCAGCATGATCGAGCGCGGGAACGGCCACGGCTGGCTACCGAGGTAGCGGACATCGCGCACGATGATGCCGACCTCTTCGCGGATCTCCCTGATCACACAGGCCTCGAGCGATTCGCCCGCCTCGACGAAGCCGGCGAGCACCGAGCGCGCCCATTTCGGCCAGCCCGCACCCTGCGCGAGCAGGACGTGCTCGCCGTTGACGCCGACATCGTCATGCACCAGGCAGATCACCGCGGGATCGGTGCGCGGGTACTCCTCCCGCTCGCAAGTCGGGCATCGCGAGACCCACCCGAACTGCTCACGCTCCGTCGGCGTCCCGCACCGGGCGCAGAACCGGGCTCGCCGATGCCAGTTGCGCAACGCGACGGCTGTGGTCAACAGCCCCGCACCGGCGGCGTCGAGCCGATCGCCGTATTCGCGCAGGCCGACCCACATCTCGCCGTCGGCGACGACGGTGTCCACCCAGGCGCCGAACCGGCCGGGCATCCGGACCGTCTCCCCGTCGACGACCTCGGTGTCGAGCACCGCCCAGTAGTCCACGTCGTCGGCTTGACCGAGAAACACCGCCGCCGCGGGAGGCTCGTCGCCCCAGGTCACCGCATCGCGTATGGCCAGCCGCTGCTCGTCGAGCGGGACCGGGGTGCGGCCCCGTTCATCCAGCGCGATCGCCTTCGCCGAGGACCACCGGGCGCGCAGCCGCTCGGCGTCGGTGCGCAACGACTCCTCGCGGTCCACCACCGCCCGCGACAACGCGGGCGGCTCGCCGAGTTGAAACGGCACCGTCACGGCACGACGACGCCACCGAGTGCGGTAAGCCCCGCCCCGACGACGTCCGGGTCGCCGACCACGACGCCGGTGAAGCGGGCTGGCGCGAAGAACTCGATGGCCGCGGAGGCGACTTCATCCGCGGTGACCGCGGCCAGCCTCCCTGGGTGCTCGGCGAGCCACTCGGCGTCGAGGCCCTGCCCGGCCAGCCCGGCCAGTTGGCTCGCCAGCCCGCCCTGCGATGACGTCGAGATCAGCAGCGAACCGATCGCGTACTGCCGCACCGACTCCACTTCCTCCGCCGTCGGCGGCACGATGCCCAGCCTGGCGAGCTCGTAGCGGGTCTCCAGCAGGGCCGCCGCGGTGACCTCGCTCGCCGTGTCGGCATCGACGATCAGTGTCGCGGAGTCGCCGGTGAAGTCGAACCCGGAGTGGGCGCCGTAGGTGTAGCCCTTGTCCTCACGGATGTTCTCGACCAGCCGCGACGAGAAGTACCCGCCGTAGGTCAGGTTCGCCAGTTGCAGCGCGGCGTAGCGCGGATCGGTGCGGCCGATCGCCTGCGCCGAGAGCCGGATCTGCGACTGCACCGCGCCCGGCCGCGTCACCAGGTGCAGATCGCCGCCGTCGAGGTCCGGCAGCGGCAGCAGCGTGGTCGCGGCGGCGTCCGACGCCCAACCGGCCAGCGCGTCGGTGACCTGGCCGATCACCGTGTCCGGGTCGACATCGCCGACCAGCACCAGCACCGAGCCACGAGGCAGTACCGACGCGGTGTGCAGCGCCCGCACCTGCTCGGGGTCGACCAGGGCGACGTCTTCGGCCTGCGGCATCTCGCGGGTGACCGGGTGATCGCCGTAGCGCCTGCGCTGCAGCGCCTCTCGCGCGATCACGCGCGGCTGGGTCCGCGCCACCGCGAGCCGTTCGACGAGGCGCTCCCGCTCCCGGGCGACCTCATTGCCGGCGTAGGACGCGCCGGTGAGCGCGTCGGCGAGGACGTCGAGCAGCGTCGGCAGCCCGTCGGCCAGCGCACTCCCGCTGATGGAGAGCCGTTCCGGGTCGACGGCCGTGCCCAGTTCGCCACCGATGAGGGCCAGTTCGGTGTCGATGGTGACCCGGTCCCACCGCTCGGTCCCGGTGAGCAGCGTCTCGGCCAGCACTTCGGAACGCGCGCTGTGCATCGGATCGGTCCCGCCGAACGGAATGCGCAGCCGCAGTTCCACCGTCGGCACGGTCGCCTTACGCACCGCGAGCACGCGCAGCCCGTTGTCCAGCACCGTGTCGGCGACCGAGAACTCGGCGGCCGCCCGCTGCTCACCGAGCCCCGGCAGCGGCCGGGGACCGCGCTCGGTGCGGCCGATCTCCTCGGCGCTGCGGTGGGTTTTCGCGACGGTCATTCGGTTGCCTCCGTGCCGTTGTTGGCGGGTGCCACGACCAGCACGGCGCGCGCGTCCGGGCGCAGCGCCGCCGCCGCGGCCGAAACGTCGTCCGCGGTGACCGCGCCGATGCGTTCCGGGAGTTGGTAGAACAAGCTCGGGTCGTCGTAGAGCAGCGCGAACGAGCCGAACCCGAGGGTGCGCGAGATCAAGCGGTCGTGCTCACTGTGCAGGTTCGCCGTCCACCTCGCGGTCACCTTGGCCAGTTCCTCGGCGTCGGGCGGGGTGCTGGCCAGCTTCGCCAGCTCCTCGTCGACCGCGTCGAGGATCTGCGCGTCCGACACCTCGGCCGGGTGCACCGCGGTGATCGCGAACGTGTCGGGGTCGCGTGCTTCGAACGGCCCGAACAGGCCCGCCCCGGCGCCGATGTCGCTGACCAGCGCATCGGTGTGCACCAGCCGCTGCTGCAGCCGCGATCCGTCGCCGTCGGCCAGCACGCTGGCGAGCACCAGGTTGGCCAGGTAGCCGTCCAGGTCACCGACCGGGTCCGGCATGCGGTAGCCGACGGCAAGCGCGGGCAGCGGCGCGTGCGGGTCCTCGTGGGTGCCGCGCTTCTCCCCGGTCGGCGCTGGTTCGGCGAAGGACGGCCGCGGCGGCGCCTGCCGGGCGGGCACGTCACCGAAGTGCGCGTCGATCAGCTCGCGGGCCCGTTCGATGTCGACATCGCCCGCGATGGTCAGCACCGCGTTGGCGGGCGCGTAAAAGGTGTCGAAGAACTCCGCGCAGTCGTCGAGCGTCGCCCGCTCCAGGTCGACGAAGTCGCCGTAGCCGTTGTGCGCGTTGGGGAAGGTGTCGTAGAGCACCGGCGGCAGCAGGATCCACGGGAACCCGCCGTAAGGACGGTTCAGCACGTTGAGCCTGATCTCTTCCTTGACCACGTCGATCTGGTTGGCCAAGTTCTCTTCGGTCAGCTTGGGCGCCCGCATCCGGTCGGCCTCGAGGAACAGCGCACGCTCGAGCGCGGCCGACGGCAACACCTCGAAGTAGTCGGTGTAGTCCGGGTGGGTCGACCCGTTGAAGGTGCCACCGCTGCCCTGGATGTGCCGGAAGTGCGCGAGCTTCTCCAAGCTCTCACTGCCCTGGAACATCAGATGCTCAAACAGGTGAGCGAAGCCGGTCCGTCCCTCCGGCTCCGAGCGGAAACCCACGTCGTAGTGCACGCTGACACCGACGACCGGGGACGTCGAGTCGGGGGCGAGAACTACGCGCAGGCCGTTGTCTAGGACGTATCGATGCAAGTCAGGTCCGGCCATGTGCGCCACTGTAACCGTGCCCGCGCTCGGTGCGTAGCCGCCGGTGTGGCGACACCGCACGTGGCGGCGTCGCTCGCTTCGGTGACGCTCGATATGCTTGGCTGGCACCAACAGTCATCACCCGCCGCGCCGCCCCCAGGACGACTTCTTCATGACGCAACCGCCGCCCGAGCAGCGGCCGGACACTCCCGCAGCCGAGGACACCACGGGCGGGCGCGCATCCGGCAAGAACAATTTCGTACCGGTCGTCATCACCTGCGCCGCGGCGATCGTGCTGCTCGCGATCGCGGTGTCGGTGCTGATCGCCACGCTCGGCGGCGACGGCGGCACTGCGCCGCGGGCGGGATCCGACAGCGCTTCGCCCACCGGGCGGCCGGGTGAAGGCTCCGCCGCCGGCGCCAAGCCGTCCAGCACGACGACGTCGCTGCGCGTGATGCCCGGCAAGATCCTCGAACTCGAGGACCATCCGCTGCTGCTCGACGACGGCGTCGGCCTGTCCAACAAGCGGTGCGACCTGCCGGAATGGCAGAACACCAAGGACAAGGCGAAGGCGTTCTTCCGAGCCGCGACCCGATGCCTTGACGAGGCGTGGGCTCCGCTGTTGCGCTCCTACAACCTGCCGTTTACGCCGCCCCGGTTGTATTTCCCGTCGGGCTCGTCCTTCGACAGCGACTGCGGCACCATCGAGGTCGGGCTGGAGACCGCCGCCTACTACTGCGAGGGCGAACTGTTCCTGCCGTGGGGCGGGCTGCAGATCGAGCAGTACGAGAACAATCCCGGGGTCTTCCTCGCGCTCATCGCCCACGAGTACGGCCACCACGTGCAAGAACTCGCGGGCATCATGGATGCCGCCTGGCGCAAGATCTACGGCGCGGGTGAGGACTCCGACGAGGGCAGGGAGATGTCACGCCGCAAGGAACTGCAGGCGCAGTGCTTCTCCGGAATGTTCCTCGGCGCGCACGTCGACCGGGGCGGGTCGATCACGCGGCAGATGTACGACGCGGCGTGGCACGACCAAGAAACCAGGGGCGACAACACCTCGGGCGGCCATGATCACGGCAGCAACGTGAACTACGCCGAGTGGTGGCGGACCGGCGCGTTGGACAACCGCATCGCCGACTGCAACACCTTCAGCGCGAGCAACAACAAGGTGCGGTGAACGGGCGCGCTTCTACACCGGCTGCACACGGCGGCGGTGTCGTGACGGCGCACCCCTGAGGAGCAGGAACGCGTACGTGGCGCCACCCGCGCTGCTCAGCGCTACCAACAGCAAGCCGACCGACCGGCGCATCGTGCTGTAACCGGTGTAGGTCTCGGCGATGCGCACGGTGAGCGGGCCTGCCGTTGCGGCGGCGTGCGGAATCGCTACCTGCAACTCCTCACCCTTGTCATGGCCACAGGCCGGCAGCGAGGCGTCCCGGGGCTCACCTGCTTCGGTGAAGCGGACCTTCTCCACCGGCCGCGGATCGGCGCACGAGGCCGGCTCGATCACCGCCGCGGTCACCGTTCGCACCGGGTCCTGCTTGACGGCGAATACCCCCGGCCCGATTGCCCAGGTCAGCACAATGACGACCAGCCCGGCAAGTCCCGCGACGAGCAGCGCGCGGGTCTTGGGACTGAACTGCTGGACCACCTGCCGAAGCACCCGTCGATCGTCGCAGATCCGCGCGCGAAACACACTTCTCAACAGTGTCCTGATGTCCACCACGTACCCGTCGACAGGGGTTATTCACCCGACGGAACGGATCGCAGCAGGTCACGAAGGCCGTCGGCGTCCAGCAGGTCGGCAGGGCGGGCGGTGTGAGATGCGCGCACATAGTGAAATGCCGCGCGCACCTGTGCCAGCGGCACCCCCGCCAGCGCCGCCCATGCCACCCGGTAAGCGGCGAGCTGCACCGACAACACGGGCATCGCCTCGGCCGACGGCACCGCGCCGGTCTTCCAGTCCACCACGGTCCAGCCGCCGTCGGGATCGGCGAACACCGCGTCCATCCTGCCGCGCAGCGCCATCCCGTCGAACTCGCACACGAACGGCACTTCCACGTCGTGCGGCGTGCGCTCCGCCCACTCGCTCGCCTCGAAGGCCCTGCGTAGCTCCTCGAACTCCGCGTCGCTGCCCGCGTCGGTGTCGGCCGCGCCGGGCAGGTCGTCGAACTCGAGCAGGCGGGCGCTGCCGAAACGCCGTTCCAGCCAGGCGTGAAAGGCGGTTCCCCGCCGGGCGACGGCGTTCGGCGGCATGGGCAGCGGCCGCCGCAGTCTGCGCGCCAGCGAAGCGGGGTCGGTGGCGAGTTCGACGAGTTGGCTGACCGAGAGCTGCTCCGGCAGGGCGATCCGCTCGGTGCTCCCGCCGCCCCGCGCGCGCTCGGCCAGTAACACGTCGGTGTCGGCTTGCCATCCCTCAGGGTCGTCTTCCTCGAGGTCGTCCTCGTGATCGGGATCGGGTTCCGTGGGCAGCCCGGCGAGCTCCTCGAAGACCAGCTCGGCACCGTTGGCGACCGCCGCCCGACGCCCGCCGAGCGGGTCGGCAGGCCACTGCGCCGTGCGGGCCTCGGCGAGGTTCGGGTTCTCGCCCTCCGGTTCGTCCGTCCAGCAGGCGATGGTGCCCAGCCGCTCGTCGGAGGAGATCAGCTCGGCGAGCTCGGTCAGGAACTCCGAAGGGCCACGCGCCGATGGCCCGGTCTCACTCCACCAATGCCCCGATACCAGCAGGCAGTGCTCGGAACGCGTCAGCGCGACGTAGCAGAGCCTGCGTTCCTCGTCGGCCTGCCGCTGGGCGAACTCCTCTTTGTGCCGGGCGACGGCGTCGAGGATCTCCTTGCGGTCCTCGCCGCCCGAAAGACGCAGCCGCGGCAGGTCCCGCGCGTCCCCGCGCAGCTCGGCGGGGAGTTCGGTGACCGAGGTGAGCCAGGTGCCGCCCCGTCGCCGGTTGGGAAAGACATCCTTGACCAGGTGGGGCACCGCCACTATCTGCCACTCCAGCCCCTTCGCGGCATGCGCTGTCAGCACCTGCACCCGGTCGGCGGCTACCACGACTTCGCCCGGCGTGAGCCCGTCCTCCGCCTGCTCCGCGGTCGCCAGGTAGTCCACGAACGCCAGCAGCGTCGGCCTCGCGGAGCTTTCGGCGAACTCGGTGACCACGTCGGCGAAGGCGTCGAGCTGCACCCGCCCGGTCGGGCCCTGGCGCGCCGTCGCCTCGACGTCGAGCAGCATGGTGCGCTCCACGTCGGCTATCAGCTCCGGCAGCGACTGATCGAGCCGCCGGCGCAATGCGTTCAACTCGCTGCCGAGCGCCCGGATCCGCCGGTAGCCCACGTCGGAGTAGCGGGCCCTCTCCCCCGGATCGTCGATGGCGTCGACCAGCCCGGTGAGCTCGGCCCGCTCGGCGATGAGGGTGTTCCCGGCAGGGGCGGCGTGACCAGACTGCCCGGGCGACTCGGCCGATGGGGCGGCGATCTCGACCGCTTGCTGGCCCGCCGACAGCTCGACCGCCCGGCGCCACAGCGCGGCGAGATCGGCGGCGCCGAGCCGCCACCGCGCCCCGGTCAGCAATCGGGCGGCGGCCGAGCCGGACATCGGATCGGCGAGCACCCGCAGCGTCGCGACCAGGTCGGCGACCTCCGGCTCGGCCAGCAGCCCACCGAGGCCGACGACCTCGACCGGCACACCGCGTTCCCGCAGGGCGCTCGCGATCGGCGCCATATCGGCCCGGCGCCGCACCAGCACCGCGGCCGTCGGTGGCTCGGCCTCGTCAGCGGATCCCGGCTCGCGAGGCGCGAACCAGCGCTCGGCGATCTCGTCGGCGAGCCACTCCCGCTCCGCGGCGACATCGGGCAGCAGCGCACACCGGACGTCCGCGGGCGGCGCCCCATCTCGCGGCCTGAGCTCGTCGATGTCATTGCGCAACGGCGCCGAGATGGCATTGGCCAGGGTGAGCACCTCGGGCGGGTTACGGAAACTGGTCAGCAGCCCGTACTCCTTGGCAGGCGCGAGACCTTTGTCCGTCCCGCGGACCGCACGGGGGAAGTCGGTGGTGAATCTGGGCAGGTTCGCCGCGCTCGCGCCGCGCCAGCCGTAGATCGCCTGCACCGGATCACCGACCGAGGTCACCGGCAGCGGCTTGCGTTCACCGGTGCCGAACAGTCCCCGCAACAGCACGCGCTGCGCGTGCCCGGTGTCCTGGTACTCGTCGAGCAGCACGGCGACATAACGCTCCCGCTCGATGTCGACGACCTCGGGATGCTCGGTGGCCAACCGGGCCGCGAGCGCCATCTGATCGGCGAAGTCCAGCGCGCCTTCCGCGCGTTTGCGCCGCAGATACTCGGCGACAAGCGGCAACAGCTGCAGCCGGAAACGCTGCGCCTCGACGATGTCGACCAGGTCCTGCTGCAGCGCGGCGCGGCCGCCTTTCGCCCGCGGTGCGTGCTCGATGAGCGTGACGAGCCACTCGCTGTATCCCGTGATGCGCTCGGGATCCACCAGGTGTTCGCCGAGCTCGCCCGCCAGCCGCAGCAACCGCTCGGTGATCGTGGCGGGCACCAGTGATGTGGCCAGGTCGCCGTCCCAGGTGGCCACCACCCGATGTGCGAGCTGCCAGGACGCGGTCTCGGACAGCAACCGTGAACCGGGCTGCACCGGCAGCCGCAGGCCGTGCTCGGCGAGCAGGCGCCCGGCGTAGGCGTGATAGGTGAGCACCGTCGGCTCGCTCGCGACCAGCTGTGCCCGGCGCTGACCGGTCGGGTCCAGCTGTTCGAGCAACCCGGAACCCGCCAGCACCCGCAGCCGTGTCCTGACCCGCTCGGCGAGCTGGCGCGCGGCCTTGCGGGTGAAGGTCAGGCCGAGCACCCGTTCCGGCGACACGAGCCCGTTGGCGACCAGCCACACCACGCGGGCGGCCATGGTCTCGGTCTTGCCGGCACCGGCACCGGCGACGACCAGCGCCGGTTCGATGGGTGCGGCGATGACCGCGGCCTGCTCCGGTGTCGGCGGCGGTAACCCGAGCGCGGCGGCCACCCGCGCGGGATCCGCCCGTGGTGCTTCGCTCACGAGGTCACCTGCCTGCCTTCCGGCTGCAGCGGGCAGCAGCCACGCGAAGGGCAGCGCCCGCAGTCGGGGCCTTCCTGCGCGACGTACTCGGGCCCGACGCTCGCGACGGCCGCACGCCGGACGGTACCCAGCCACTGCACCCGCGCCGGTTCATCCAGCGGGTCCTGCGGCAGTTCCTTCGCCGCGCCGGTCTGCTTGCGCACATCGGCCACGTAGATCAAGCGCCCGCCACCCGGCTCGCCGCCATCTCCGGCGGCCCCGAGCGTGATGGCGAGCTGGTACGTGGCAAGCTGCGGATGCTGCTGGGCATCGGCCTTGCTGACCGCGGACTTGCTGGTCTTGAGGTCGACGACCACCAGGCGCCCCTGGGAGTCGCGTTCCAGGCGGTCGATCCGGCCGCGCAGCCTGATCCGCGGCTCGCCGTCGGCGACCGGCAGCTCGACCTCGATGTCACGCTCCACGCCCGCCTCGGTCAATTCGTGCCTGCTACCCCGCAGCCAGGTCAGGAAGGCCGTAACCATGCTCTCCAACCGCTGCCGCTCGCGCCGCGAGAACCAGGGTGCGCCCGCGTTGACCTGCGACCATGCGGCGTCGAGCGTCGCGCGTAGCTGCTCGTCGGTCGCGCCGTCGGCCGCCGCCTGCGCCAGGGCGTGGATCACGGTGCCGGTGACGGCGGCCAGCGGAGGCGGCTCGGTCCCGCCGTTGCGCTCGACGAGCCAGCGCAACGGGCAGCGGCCGAGCATGTCCACCGTCGACGGCGACACGCTGATCAATTCGTCCTGCCGTTTCAGTGGTTCCTCGGTCGATACCGCGCCGAGCCCGTACCACGAGTCCGGATGCGCCCCCGGCACACCGGCTTGGGCCAGCCGCGCCAGCTGCCGGGCGGCACGCCCGCGCCGGTCGTCGTCGCTGCCGGGATCGCACACCGCCGAACGCAGGTCACCGACCAGCCGGGACAGCA
This sequence comes from Actinophytocola sp., assembly GCA_009379975.1. Taxonomy (GTDB): domain Bacteria; phylum Actinomycetota; class Actinomycetes; order Mycobacteriales; family Pseudonocardiaceae; genus WHSS01. The sequence continues at coordinate 23,315 of WHSS01000004.1, read as the reverse complement.
CGAGCGGCCGCTCGGCGCCTGCCGCCCGAACGATGGGCCGGGCGTCGCTGCCCGCGTCGAGGACCTCGATATCGTCGAGGAACCGGGAAGGCTGCTCGTCCTCGCCCTCGGTCGCGCTGACCAGCAACCGCACGCGCGCCCTGCTCGCCGCCACGTAGAACAGCCTTCGCTCTTCGGCGAGCAGCGGGGCGATCGCGGAGACCTGGGCGTCGATACCCGCCATCAGGTCGACCAGCCGCTCGACGCCGAGCAGCGAGCCACGCGGGCGTAGGTCGGGCCAGCTGCCCTCCTGCACGCTCGGGACCGCGACGAGGGCCCACTCGCGGCCAACGGCGCCGTGCGCGGTGAGAAGTTCGACGCCCTCGGTCTTCGCGGCGGACGGCGCCAGGCTGTCCCCCGCGATCCGCTGCGAGAGCAGGTAATCGGCGAAGCCTGCCACCCCCGCGTGCGGCAATCTGTCCACATAGGACCCGGCGGCGTGGAACAGCGCGACGACGGCGTCCAGATCGGTATCGGCTTGCCTGCCGAGGGATCCGCCGCGCTCGGACAATCGCTGCCACCGCCGCTGCAGGCCACTCGCCCGCCACATTTCCCACAGCACCTGCTCGACGCCCGCCGAACGGGAGATCGCCTGCTTGCCCGCGGCGAGAACGTCGCCTACCCGGCGCATCGGCGCGGACTCCGAGTCGGCGAGCCCGATGAGCGGGTCGCCGGTGCGCAGCGCCTCCACCAGCAGGTCATCGCTCGGGCGGAGGCCGCCACCGGCGAGTTCGAGCCTCCGCAATCCCCGCCGGAGCCTGCGCAGCGCGAGCGGATCGGCGCCACCGAGCGACGAGGACAGCAACTGCTCGGCGACCTCCCCGTCGAGGGTGTCCGGATTCGAGGCCACCCGCAGCGCGGTCAGCAGCGGGCGGACGGCGGGGTTGCGCGCCAGCGGCAGCTCATCGGCCGCCGCCGAGATCGGCACCCCCGCTGCCCGCAACGCCCGCTGCAGTACCGGAAAAGTCCGCGCGGCCGAACGGACCACGATCGCCATCTCCGACCACGCGATGCCGTCGATGAGGTGTGCCCGGCGCAGCTGGTCGGCGACCCAGCTCGCCTCGAACGACGAGTTGGGGAAGCGCCGCACCGACACCGCCGACTCCGTCACGTCCGGCGCCGCGATAGGTGGCTTGCGTGACCGCGGCATCGCCGCCGCGATCCGCCCGGCCGACTCGGCAACAACCGAGGTCATCCGGTGGCCCGTCTCGAGCACCACGGTGGCATCACCGGACTCGTCGGCATGGGCCAATATTCGCGGGTCGGCGCCCCGGAACGAGAACACCGCCTGGTCGCCGTCGCCCGCGATGACGAACTGCTCCGCCCCTTGGCCGATCAACCGGAGTAGCCGCCACTGCAGCGGGTCGAGGTGCTGGGCGTCGTCGACCAGCAGATGCCGGATGCGGCGCCGCTCCCGGTCGAGCAGGTCACCGTCGCCGATCAGCGAAAGCAGCGCCGACGAGACCAGCTCGGCGGCGTCCAACGCTTCGGCGCTCGGCGCCGCCAGCGCGCTGCCGCCAGCCCCTTGCAGCAACGTGACCTGCTCGTACTGTTTCCAGAACGTGCCAGCCGCCACCCATTCCTCGCGGTGCTTGCGCTTACCGAGCCGGACCAGATCCTCCGGACCGAGACCCCGCTCGGCGGCACGCAGCACCAGATCCCGGAGCTCTTCCCCGAAGCCGGGCACGACCAAGGCGGGACGCAGCGCGTCAGGCCAGTACGCCGCGCCTGCCTCCATGTCGCCCGCGAGCAGATCCCGTACCACGGCGTCCTGCTCCGGCCCGGACAACAACCGGGGCGGCGGGGCGCCGTTGCTCGTCGCCTGCGCCCGCAGCACGCCGAACGCGTAGGAGTGCACCGTGCGCACCAGCGGCTCCCGGACCGTCCGCGGCGCATCGGTGTCCGGCCCGCCGGTCAGCAGCCGCGCGATCTCGGTGCGCAGCCCGTCGGCCGCACGGCGCGACGCGCTCAGCACCAGCACCTGATCCGGGTCCGCACCGTCGAGGATGCGCACGGCCGCCGTCTCGGCGAGCAGGGTGGTCTTCCCGGTGCCAGGCCCGCCGAGCACTCGCTGGAAGCCCTTGCCGTCGAGCACCTCCCTGGCGCGGGCATCCCACTCCCGGGCACCGGCCTCGCCCAGCCGACGCCGGATCAGCTCCGGCCCGCCGGGCCGCGGCGCACGCTGGGCTGTCCGAGTCATACCGGGATGCAATCACGTTCCCCCGACAGAGCGGCACCCGGCACGCGGCACACCGAGGGCTATTCACAACCCGATCCAGCGATGGTTGGGCCGCCAGAGTGATCGGGGAGGTCAGGAGCCTATGGTGACATGCATGCTTCTTGTGAATAGCCCGGCTTAGGAATAAGACACACTGTCAAGCGTGAACGAAGAACTTCATGAACGGGTGCGAGCGACGGTCGCCGCGATCCCCGAGGGGACGGTGGCGACCTACGGCGACGTCGCGTCGTACGCGGGTGCGACGACGCCCCGCCTTATCGGCCGGATCCTCAGCGAGGACGGCGCCGATCTGCCGTGGCACCGGGTGTTGCGGGCGAACGGCACGCCGGCGGAGCATCTGGTGACCAAGCAGCTCGAACTCCTCAGGAGTGAGGGCGTGCCGTCCGCGAACGGCCGGGTCGACCTGCGGGCGTACCGCTGGGATGGCTCGTGAACGAGCACAGGCGGCACCAAGGTGCCAGTGGGTTCCTATACGGCACCGAAGGCGCCCTTGGGCTCGCCCGGCTCACCTGCTTCGCGCTGTTCGTGCTGGAAGTTCGGCGGCGAGCAGCTTCACCAGGGCGCCGAGGCGCTGCCGCTCCGGCTGCACCACCGGCAGACCCAGCTCGACCAGCGGCGCGGCGGTGACCGGGCCGACGCAGGCACACAGCAGGCGCCCGCGCATCGCGTCGAGTAGCTCGTCGTACCGGCCGTGCTCGCGGGCCAGGTTCAGCAGGTTCGCCGCCGCGGGCGCGCTGGTGAACGCGAGCGCGTCGATCTCACCGCCGACGGCGAGGTCGATCAGCTCGAACACTACGTCCACATTGGACGGACGCAGCCACCGGTAAGGCTGCGCTTCGATTACGTCGGCGCCCGCGTCACGCAATGCGCCGACGAACTCCGGCAACGGGGCGCCGTGTAGCTGCACCGTGACGCGCAGGCCGCCCAATCCTTGCTCGATCAGGTACTCGAGCATGTCGGCGTTGGTCTCCTCCGGCGACGACCATTCCTCGCGCAGCCCTTCACCACGGACCGCCCCCTTCGCTTTCGGCCCGCGGACGACCACGCGAGCGTCGGCGAACCTACTCAGCAGCGACCCGGCCAGTCCCCATTCGTAGGCCGCCGACATCCAGCCGCGAAAGCCCTGACCCGTCATCACCACCACGAGATCGACCGGTGCGGCGATCACCGCGTCGGTCGCGGCGCGTAGCTGCTCGTCGTCGGCGACCGGCACGATGTTGATGGTCGGCGCATGCACCACCGCGGCGCCCTTTCGCCGCAACGCGGTGATGAAGTCCTCGGCGCGGCGCTCGGCGGTGATCCCGATGGTGAGACCGGTGAGCAGGCTAGCGTCCTGGGTCATACTGATCCGGTAGATAGCAATCCGACTTGGAAGTAGGTGAACGTGCAGGTGAAGCCATGATGGCACGTCCCCCCTACTTCCGCGCTTCTTGGTACAACCTCCCCATCCGCTGCACGGCTGCGGCGAGTTCTTCGCGGAGTTCGGCAGGCTCCAAGACTTCCAGGTTCGGCCCGAAACGCAATAACTCCCCCAGCGCGGGCGCGCCTTCCTCCACCGGGAGCTTGACAAGCTGCCAGCCGTCGGAGTCCGGCGGTTCGCCGGCCTCACCGGGAGCGGCACGATCTCCGGATCGTCCGCGACAATGAACTACGAGTTCGAATACACACTCGGGTAGGAGGGTTCGTGCTGGCCGTGGACCGCGAGCAGGTACGTGCTTTCAGGATCGCCGCGCAGGAGTTGCATCGCCCGCACGGTGACCTGGCGAAGCTGGCCGTGCTGAGGCTTGGTGTGCAGGACGCCCAGCAGGTTTCCGCGCGGCCGGCTATCGAGGCCCGGCTCGATCACGATCCCGGCGCGCTGGCCGCCGAGTCCTTCGCCGACACCCTCACGGCGGCCGGCGTGACCCTGGCGTGGAGCCACCGTGGCGCTCCGCACCTGCATCACGCCGCCGAACTGCCCGCCGTCGCGGCGTCGATGGTCCCGCTGAACGACGCCGACGGCCTGGCCCGCCTTTCGTGGCAACGCAAGGACGTCGCGCTGGCGGGAATGCCGGCGGTGGAGTCACTGCGGACGGCGGCGGCCGCGATGCGAGAAGCCGTCGACGCGACGATGACCAAGGGCGCCGCGAGCGAGCGGGTGACGAAGCTCCTGCCCGAAGGCCTGACCCGCTGGTGCCGTGGCTGCCAAGCGACGCATATCCACGAGCAACTGATGCGGCTGGTCACGCTGCGCGCCGGGATCCGGCTCGAACCGGACGTCTCGCCGGCGACGCTGACGCCCGTCGACGGTGTCCGCACGGACGATCCGGACCCGGCCGCCTGCGCCGAGGTCGTATCACGGTATCTGCGCATGCACGGGCCCGCGGCGGCCGCGGAAGCAGCCGGGTTCATCGGCACGACGAAGACCGTCGCCGCCGGCATCTGGCCGGTCGACCTGGCCGAAGTCGAAGTGGACGGCAAGCGGGCCTATCTCGATCCGGCCGACCTCGACGCGCTGGCGAACCCACCGGAGCCGGACTTCGTGCGGTTGCTGCCGCCGTCGGATCCGCTGCTGCAGGCGCGAGACCGGCTCACACTCGTGCCGGACAAGGCCAACCACAAAGCGATCTGGCGGATCATCGGCAACCCCGGCGTGGTCCTCGCCGACGGCGAGATCGTCGCCACCTGGCGGGCCAAGGCCAAGGGGCGCAAGCGCGTCGACATCACGGTCAGTCCGTTGTGGACCATGCGGCCCACGACCAGATCCGACGTCGAAGCCGAGGCCGCCAGGGTGGCCGCCACCCGCGGCTTCGCCGAGGTCGCCGTCAGCTTCGGCTAGTGCTCGGCGCCGCACTCAGCAGCTGTCGATCATGCGACAAATTGGTAGGGAACCCGCGTGGCTGGCGTGACGACCTGCCACAACGTGCCGGTCCCTCAAAACACTACAACTTGATACACTCATCGGTGATAGTTTCATCTGTGAGTGCATTAGGAGATAGGTTGGCTGAGTTTATCGGACGCGACCGTGAGCTTGCCATGCTGGACCGGATGCTCGAGCGGGTCCGCTCCGGGGGGCGGGCCGGTCGGCCTGGGCGGGCGGTACTCATGCGGGGCCGCCGTCGAGTCGGAAAGTCGCGGCTTGTGGAGGAGTTCGTCGACAGAGCGGGCGTTCCTTCGGTGTTCTTCACCGCCTCGGCCCAGCCGGACAAGGACAGTGACCTGGCATTGTTCACCGAAGCCGGCGCGGGCTCGGATCTTCCGGCCGCCGAGGTGTTTCACGATCAGACCCCTCGGTCCTGGGATGCGGCTCTGCGCCTGCTGGCCGGCGCGCTGCCCGAAGACCGGCCTTCGGTGTTGGTACTCGACGAGATGCCCTATCTACTCGCCAATGACCCCGGGTTCGAGGGCACGCTGCAGAAGATCTTCGACCGCACATTGTCACGCCTGCCGGTGCTGCTCGTGTGTATCGGATCCGACCTGGCAATGATGCAGGCGCTCAACGAGTACGGTCGCCCGTTCCACCAACGAGCAACCGAGATGGTGATCCAGCCGCTGAGCCCCGCCGATGTCGCCGACATGCTCGAACTGGACGCCGGCGACGTCTTCGACGCCTACCTGGTGACCGGTGGGTTGCCGCTCATCCTGGACGAGTGGCCCCGGGGCACGTCGCTCATCGAATATCTGACCGACGCCGTCACCGATCCGACCTCCGCGCTGTTGGTGAGCGCCGAGCGGGCACTCGCGGCTGAGTTCCCGGTCGAAGCGCAGGCCCGGCGCGTGCTGAGCGCCATCGGGTCAGGCGAACGCAGTTTCGCGCTGATCGGGCGCGCCGCAGGCGGCATGCCCCAGGCGTCGCTCACTCGGGCACTGCGGGTACTGACGGACAAACGCCTGGTCGAACCCATGACACCCCTTTCGACGCGGCCATCACGCGAAACCCGGTACGCGCTCGCCGATCCCTACCTACGCTTCTGGCTACGGTTTCTCGGACCGCATTTCGCCGAGGTCGAACGCGGCCGGGGCGACCTAGTCCTCGGCAAGATCACCGCGGCCTGGACAGCGTGGCGAGGCCGTGCGATCGAACCGGTGATCAGGGAATCCCTGCGACGCCTCATCCCGGGCACCCTGCCGGAAGGCACGAACGCGATCGGCGGGTTCTGGACCCGCACCAACGTTCCGGAAATCGACATCGTCGGAGCCGACCGGGCACCCATCGCCAAGCAGATCACCGTGGTCGGCTCGATCAAGTGGCTGGACAACCACCCGTTCGACGCCCATGACCTCGGCCGCCTCATCCTCCACCGGTCTCAGCTTCCCGGTGCCGACGACACCACGCCCCTGCTCGTGGTGTCACGCAGCGGCACGACCATCGACGGCATCCACACACTCGGCGCCGACGACCTCCTCCAGGCATGGCAGGCCTGACCGGCGCCAATCGGTGTCTTCACCGCATATACCGGCTGGTCAGCGCCGTTACCGTCCTTTGGTAACCCTGCCGGAGCGCAACCTCGCCAACGCACGCCGCCCCGACCTTCTGAGTCGGGCTCCCGCGCGGAAGCCGCACTCAGGCGGCGGCCAGTACCTGGTGCGCCTCGGTGTAGCCGCGCACTACGAGGTCTGCGACGCGGCGGTGAGCGCCGAGCCGGTTACGCTGTCATCTGAGCATTCCGTGGGAGGCGACGTGGCATTTGATCGCATCACCGCCACGCCCGGCTTGATGGGCTGGCGGCCGCGTATTCGCGGCATGCGCTTCCCTTGACTCCGACACGTACCTGCCACCGCGCCATTCGGCATGAGGTTCTCCCCCATATATCGCGCGCCACCGCACCGAAGTGGGACATTCGGCCACGCATGTGCGTGAAGTCGGACTACGCCCCAGATCCTGTTCGCGAGTAGCGCGGTACCCAGCGGGCTAACGCCCACGACGAGAGCCCGCCGAATGCGGCGGCGACCCAGATGCCGACGGCAAGCGACCCGAGCGCGGCGCCGACGGTGAGGACGAGAGGGCCGACGCCCTCACCGATGTCCTGGAAGAGCCGCCAGACACCGAGGAACGCCGACCGGCTGTCGGCCGGAGCGACGTCGGCGCCGAGTGTCATGATGATGCCGGAGCCGAACCCGTTGCCGAGCCCCAGCAGACCGGCGGCCAGCGACATCGAGACCAGGCCCGTGGTGAACGGCAGCGCCGCCATCGCCACGCCCATCGCGAGCATCGACGGCAGGGCGACCCAGAGCCGGCCGAACCGATCCATGATGTGTCCGGCGGGGTAGAACAGCATGATGTCGAGCGCCCCAGAGAGCCCGAAGACCAGCGATACGGTAGCCGGATCGAGCCCGAGGTACTCGCCCCACAGCGGCAGCACCGTCTGCCGGGCGCCCCGTACCGAGCCGACCAGGAGGGTCGCGACACCGAGGGTGTGGAACAGCCGCCGGTGCTCGCGGGCGACACCCCAGACCGTGGCCCGCTCGGCAGGCCGAGCCACGTACCGACGGGCGGCACGCGATGACCGTGCTGCTAGCAGCACGACGAGAGCCAGCGCGGTACACCCCATCGCCAGCCAGTACGCCGGCTGGACCGAGGAATTGGCGATCACCACCGCGCCGAGAAACGGCCCGACCAGGTAGCCCAGCCGATGCGTCCCGCCCAGCGTCGAGAGAACCCGGGCGCGGTGGGTCGGCGGAGTGACCTCGGTGAGGTAGGAGTGCCGGGCCAGGTGGAACACCGCACTCGAAACGCCGACGAGCAGGATGCTCACCTCGAGCACCAGCAGCGACGGCGCCAACGCGGCCCCGGCGAAGGCCGCCACTCCCAGCACCGCGGCGAGGAACATCGCGTTGTCGTCGCCGATTCGCGAGGCGATTGCCCCCGCCGGCACGTCGGCGAGGACCTTGCCGATCGGGAGTAGTGCCACGACGAAGCCTGCCACGGCCAGATTGGCGCCGAGCAGACTGGCGCTCGCCGGGACAATCGGCAGCGCGATACCGAGTGCGATCCCGAACAGCAGCGCGGGCGCCAGCGCCCCGAACACCACCGTGCGCATCGGGAACAGCTGCGAAGCCACCGGCGAGCCGTCCGCTTTGACACCCGCCATACCCGCTCCTTGAACTTGTTCACATGGTGCACGTAAAGTGCATAGTATGAACACGAGGTTACCGGGCCAGCAGTCGGTGAGGCGAGCGATCGAGGTGTTGTTCTGCCTCGAGAACGCCGACTCGCCCGCATCCGCGCTGAGCGCCGCCGAGGTGGCCACCGCTATCGGGCTCAACCGCACCACGACCTGGCGCTACCTGCAGACCCTCGCCGGCACCGGCATGGTGCACGACCTCGGCGACGGGCGCTTCGGCCTCGGTGCCCGCACAGTCAGCCTCGCGGAGGCCTACACCCGGCAGTGGGGCGAGCTCGAGGCGGCGGCCGGGGCCGCCCTGGTCCGGCTCCGCGATGCCGTCGGCGAGACCGCCGCGCTGCACCTGCGCCAGGGCGGATCGCGTGTCGTCGTACGCCAGGTTGAGTCGCACCACGAGCTGCACCGGACCTACCGCGAGCTGGGCCGGCCGATCTCCCTCCTCTCCGGCGCACCATCGCTCGCGATTCTCGCCGCGCTCCCCAAACGGGAGCGGGAGGCGTACGTCGACGCGCACGCCGTCCCTGGCACGCGCGACGACGTCGAGCGCACGTTGACAGAGACCATCGCCCAGGGATACGCCGTCAGCCGCGGCGCCCGGGTGCCGGGCGTCACCTCGGTGGCCGCGGCGGTGCGGGACCCGGCAGGCCAGACGGTCGCCGCCCTCAACGCCACCGGACCCGCGGAGCGACTACCGCGCGAACGCACAACCGACGTGGCCGCTCAGGTGACCGCCGCCGCCGCGTGGGTCGAGAAGCAACTCGCCACACCCCAAGGGGACAACCCCCAGATCCCCCGCACAACGCGCCAGGACACCACCTGATCGCGTGCGCCGACGTCAGGGCGACGCGTCGGCCGCCCGCTCCCGGGTCTCCGCGACCGCCTCAGCGGTCGCACCGAGCGTCGCCGACACCCGCCACGCGGCGGCCTTGATCCGCTCCCCCAGCTCCGGTACCCGATCATCGTCCATCCGGACCGTCGGCACGGAGTAACCGAGCGCACCCACCACGGCGCCGGTGTGGTCGAAAACCGGAGCCGCGACCGCCCGGATGCCGGGCGTCCGTTCGCCGTCGGAGTAGGCCCAGCCCAGCTCACGGATCTCCACGAGCTGGTCGCGCAGCCGCTCGGGGTCGGCGATCGTCGTCGGCGTTTTCTGGTCGATGCCCTGAGCCAACCACCACTCGCGCTTCTCGGCGGGCTGGAAGGCGAGCATCGACTTGCCCGGAGCGCCGTGGACGATCGAAATTTGGACACCCAGCTCGGTATAGGTACGGCGTAGCTCCTGGTGGCTCTCCACCTGGTCGACGACCACTCGATGCCCGGTCGGGAGGAGCTCGTGGATGCCGACGGTCTCGTCGGCCTCATCGCGGGCCTCCCGGGCGATCGACAGCGCGGCTTCGCGCATCGTGGTCGCCACGCCACCGCTGCGACCCAGACGGATCACCAGCGGACCAAGCCGATACTTGCGGTCGGCGCTCTGCCGGACCAGGTCATTCTCGACCATCGACACCAGCAGGCGGTGCACCGTGCTCGTCGAGAGACCGGTACGGCGAGCCAGCTCGGACAGGCTGATTTCCGGCTGCCTGGCGTCGAAGCAGCGCAGGATCGCCACCGCCCGGTCGATCGATTGCACCCCGCCGGCGCGCTTGCCGCCGCTCGGCGGGGCGGCCCCAGTGTCCTCGGTCATCACCGACTCATCCTCTCCTAAAGCGCGACCGGGCGGGCGGCGTGACGACCGTCTCATTTTCTTCTTCGGATCCCTTGACGACTTCGAAGGCACGTCAGTACGGTGACAATCGTTTTTCCTACATCGCAGAACACTCTTCCACAATGCGGGAAGGAACTCAATGCTTCCTCTTGACGGTTTCCGAGTCCTCGACCTGACGAGGTTTCTCTCGGGGCCCTACGCCACGATGGTTCTGGCGGAGCTGGGTGCCGACGTCATCAAGATCGAGTTGCCCGGTACCGGCGACGACTCCCGGCGGTTCGAGCCCAAGTTCGGCGGGGAGAGCTATCCGGGCGCGATGCCCAATCGGAGCAAGCGCAGCGTCTCGCTCGACCTCAAGACCGATGAGGGACGCGAGATCTTCCTGCACCTCGTCAAGGACGCCGACCTGGTCATGGAGAACTTCCGCCCGGGTGTCGTGGCGAAGCTCGGCATCGACTACGAGTCGGTGAAGGCCCTACGCCCGGACATCGTCTACTGCTCCATCAGCGGGTTCGGTCAGACCGGCCCCCACAAGCACCGCCCTGGCTTCGACATCATGGCCCAGGGCGTCACCGGTTTCCTGCGCATGACCGGCGACGGCGATCGCCCGGCGAAGGTCGGCATCGCGATCAACGACATCGCTGCCGGCGCCACCGCGATCTACTCGGTCCTTGGTGCACAGATGCTGCGCGAGCGAACCGGCCGCGGGCAGTACATGGACATCTCCCTCGTCGAGGCCGGCCTGGCGTGGACCGTCTGGGAGTCGGGTGCCTTCTTCGGTGGTGGCGAAGTCCCCCAGGCCACGGGCACCCGGCACCGCCGCTCCACGCCCTATCAGGCCTACCGGACCAAGGACGGATACGTGACCATCGGCGCCGGCAACGACCGGCTGTGGCAGCGCCTGGTCGAGGACGCCCTCGGCAAGCCGGAGTGGATGACGGACCCGCGCTTCCTCACCCTGCCCGACCGCATGCGCAACATCGACGAGCTCGAGGCCGAGATCGAGGCGATCACGACGCTCAAGACCACCGACGAGTGGATCGAGATCATCGACCAGGCCGGGGTCCCCTGCGGCCCGGTGCTCACCTACGACCAGGCCTGGTCGGACCCGCAGGTCCTCGCACGCGACATGATCGCCGAAGTCGAGCACCCGATCATCGGCCCGATGAAGACGACCGCGCCCCCTACGAAGTTCTCCGATATGGAGTTCGCCGTGCGATCGCCCGCCCCGTGGCTGGGCCAGCACACGGCGGAGGTCCTCGGCGATGCGGGCTATTCCCCCGACCGGATCGCCGAGCTCTTCGACTCCGGGGTCCTCTACGACGCCCACCCCGAGCTTCACGAGCAGCAGAAGGAGAAAGAGGAGACATGACCGACGACCTGCTGGTGGAAACCCACGGCGCCATCGCCACGCTCACCCTGAACCGGGCCGGCAGCCACAACGCGATCAACATCGGCATGTACCAAGCCCTCCCTGACCTGGTCGCCGGCCTCGACAAGGATCCCGAGGTCAAAGTGATCGTCGTGCGGGGCGCCGGCGAGCGCTCCTTCGCATCGGGCGCGGACATCACCGAGTTCGAGCGTGAGCGCGGCAGCGCGACGGCCGCCCGCAACTACAACGAGAAGGTCGCCGCCGCCGAACGGGCGATCGAGGGCAGCTCGAAGCCCACCATCGCGATGATCCACGGCTACTGCATCGGCGGCGGCGCGGGGCTCGCGCTGGCCTGCGACGTCCGCTTCGCCGACACCGGCGCCCGGTTCGCGATCACGCCGGCCAAGCTGGGCCTCGTCTACAGCCTGGAGTCGACCAAGCGGGTCGTCGATCTCGCCGGGCCGTCGCGTGCGAAGTGGATCCTCATGTCCGGCCAGCAGATCATGGCGCGGCGGGCCTACGAGCTCGGGCTCTTCGACGAGCTGGTCGAGCCCGAGGAGCTCGAGACGTTCACCTACGACTTCGCCGAGGTGATCACCACGCGGGCGCAGTTCAGCGTCCGGATGGGCAAGGAGATGGTGGACCGCGTCGTCAACGGCCAGGTCGTCGACGACGAGGAGTCCGTCGAGATCCGCAACTCCTCCTTCGACACCGACGACTACGCCGAAGGGGTCCGCGCCTTCCTGGCGAAGCGGCCACCGGAGTTCCGGTGGTCGTGATGAGTAGTGCGACACAGGTCGACCCGGTCCGGCGCGCCGAGGCGGCCGCCGCGAGCGACACCCAGGAGTTCGGTGACTTCTTCCTCTCCCGCTTCCTCGGGCTGGAGATCTCCTACGACGATGAGGAGAAGACCTGCTCGGTGCGACTCCCCTACGCGCCCCACCTGGGCAACCCCCAGGGCTCGGTCCACGGCGGAATCATCACGACCGCCATGGACATCTCGATGGGTCACCTCACCCATCGCTTCCTCTCCTCCGCTATGACCATCGAGATGAACCTGCGGTTCTTCCGCCCCTTGACCGGCGACGGCACCGCCACTGCCCGCCTGCTCAAGCCAGGACGTCGCCTGGTGCACATCGAGTCCCGGATGACCGACTCAGCGGGTCGGCTGGTCGCCCACGGCGTTGGCTCGTGGCACCGGCTCGACGCGCTTTAAGGAGGTGGCCACCTGACCGACACCTGGAGGGCTATTCGCAAGCCGATCCAGCGAGGGTGGGCCGTCAGGTCCGCCCGAGCGATCGGCCGAGGTCACCACGGGGGGTGACGTGCGACGAGTCTGTGAATAGCCCGACTATGAGGCACCCGCCGACCCCGCGGCCGGCTTCCTTTCCCGGTTTCACACCGACAGTTGGAGGAACAACATGCGTTCGAAGTGGATCGCAGCCCTCGGGAGCTTCGCTCTCTGCGCGACGCTGGCCGCCTGCGGCGGCAGCTCCGGCGGCGATGAGGCCGCCGGCGACTATCCATCCGAGGACCTGGACTGGACCATCGCCTTCGGTCCGGGCGGCGGCAACGACATCATGGCCCGGACGATGGTCGACATCATCGAGAAGCACGACCTGTACCCCGAGAACATCCAGCTCACCAACCGCGAAGGCGGCAGCGGCGCCACCGGCTGGGGCTACCTCTCCAACCAGCGCGGCAGCGGCTACGGGATCTCCACGACATCGGGCTCCTACATCACCACGCCATTGCAGGCCGACACCGGCTGGACCTACAAGGACTTCACGCCGGTCGGCCTGTTCGCGACTGACGACGCCATCTTCGTCGTCCCGGGCGACTCGGAGTTCGAGACCTGGGATGACTGGGTCCAACACGCCAAAGGTGCCGACAAGAAGGTCGTCCTGGGCGGCATCAGCACCGTCAATGTCGACTTCATCCTGCACTCGAAGATCGCGGAGGAGGCGGGCTACGAGTTCGAATACGTCCCGTTCAACGAGGAGGGCCAGATGCAGACCGCCCTCTTCTCCGGCGCGCTGGACGCGATCGTCTCCAACACCGGGTCGATCCTCGGCCAGATCGAAGCCAAGGAGGTCCGGCCGCTCCTGTTCACCGGTCCCGAGCGGCTCGACGTACTGCCCGACGTACCCACCGGCGAGGAGACGGGCATCGTCGACCTGCCCGCGATGCCGCGCGGCATGATCCTGCCGCCCGACGCGCCCAAGGAGGCGCAGGACTGGTGGATCAAGACTATGAAGGAGGTCGTCGAGACCCCGGAGTGGCAGGAGTACATCGAATCCCAGTACCTCGCCGAGAACATCCTCTGGGGTGAGGAGTTCACGGCGTTCCTGGACCGGACCTCGACCGAGTTCGAGACGGTTCTCAAGGAAGCCGGAGCTCTGTGACCCGATGAGCAACCAGACCGGCCTCCGTCCGACGACGAGCCCGTCCGCGAGGCGATGGCAACCGACCTCGCGCACCGCGTTCTTCGGGGTGCTGCTCGTGGTCCTCGTCGGCTACACCGAGATGGCCTTCGAGCTGGAGTGGACGAGCGCCGGCGGCCGCGTCGGTCCCGGGTTCTTCCCCCGGATCATCGGCATCCTCGGCTCGGTCATGTGCCTCGGCGCGCTGCTCGACAGCCTGCGTCCGGGCCGGGAGGGCGACGAGGAGTCACCCGAGGACGAGGTCGGGGAGGGGGATCTGGGCCGTCACCCGGCCCCCCTCCTGCTGGTGGTCGTGGCCGGGGGCCTGCTGGGAGCCACGTTCGTAGCGCTCGGCGCGATCATCGCCGGCACGCTCTTCATGTTCGGCATGCTCGCCTTCCTCAACCCGGGGCGCTGGGGGACCAACGCCGTGCTGAGCGTCGCGATCCCCCTTGGCCTTTACCTGCTCTTCCAGACCGCGCTCAACGCCGGACTGCCCGAGGGCCTGTTGCCGCGCTTCTGACGCGCCGTCCGGAACGCACGTAACCCAGACACGAAGGTCACACCGTGGACGTCTTCAGCTCCCTCGCAGAGGGCCTGGCCGCCATCCTGACGGTCCAGAACCTGCTGCTGCTAGCCGCCGGCGTATCGATCGGCATGGTCGTCGGAGTCATGCCGGGCCTCGGTCCGTCGGCAGGCCTGGCGATCCTGCTCCCCGTCACCTTCGGCCTGGACCCGACCGGCGCGATCGTCATGCTCGCGGCCGTCTACTACGGCGCGATGTACGGCGGCACGATCACCTCGGTGCTCATCAACACGCCCGGCGAATCGGCGACCGTGGCGAGCACCTTCGACGGCTTTCCCTTGGCGAAGGCCGGGCGCGCCGGGCCGGCGCTGGTGATGGCGGCGATCGCGTCGTTCGTCGCAGGCACCATCGGCGCGGTCCTGATCAGCTTCTTCGCGCCAATGACCGCCTCGGTGGCCCGGACCTTCGGCCCGCCCGAGCTCTTCCTGGTCACCATCGCCGGCCTGCTCACCCTCATCGTCATCGTGGGCAAGCACCGGATGCTCGGCGCGCTCTCGGCGCTCATCGGCTTCGCCATCGCCACCGTCGGCATCGACGTCGGCGTAGGCCAACAGCGCTACACGTTCGGCTCATCCGAGCTCATCAACGGCATCGACTTCATCCCGGTAGCCATCGGCCTGTTCGGTGTCGGTGAGATCCTGCACAACCTGTGGCGTGGCGGCCACCTCGAGCACATCGCCTTCAAGTCGGTGTCGTTTCGCAACCGGGCCTTCTGGCCCACCCGCGCCGACGCCAAGGAGACCCGCGGCTCGATGGTGCGCGGCTCGTTCCTCGGGTTCTTCGTCGGCACCGCACCGGGCGCCGGCGCCACGGTGGCATCCCTGATGTCGTACAACCTCGAGAAGTCGGTCTCGAAGACACCCGAGAAGTTCGGCAAGGGCGCGATGGCAGGCCTCACCGGCCCGGAGGCCGCCAACAACGGCGCCTCGTCCGGCGCCATGGTGCCACTGCTGACTCTCGGCATCCCGGGGTCGGCATCGACGGCGGTGCTGCTGGCGGGATTCCTGCTGTGGGGCCTCCAGCCCGGTCCGCTGCTGATGCAGCAGAACCCGGAGTTCGCGTGGGGCCTCATCGGCAGCATGTACCTCGGCAACGTGATGCTGCTGGTCATCAACATCTTCATGATCCCGGTGTTCGCGAGCATCGCCCGGGTCCCGTTCCGGCTGCTCGCGCCCATCGTCATCGTGCTCTGCACGTTCGGCACCTACACGGTCAACGGCAGCGTCATCGAGGTCGGCGTGATGCTGGCCTGCGGCGTGCTCGGCTTCTTCATGCGGCGTTTCGGGATGTCGCCGGCGGCGCTCGTGATCGCCCTCGTGCTCGGCCCGCTCGCCGAGGAGACGCTGCGCCAGACCATGGTCATCTCCGGCGGCGACCCGGCCATCTTCCTCGAGCGCACCACCTCGATGTGGCTGCTGATCATGATCGCGGTGCTGCTCCTGCTGCCGGTCATCGCCCCGCTGTTCAAGCGGATCGTGCGGGCGCAACTCCGGGACGCCGATGACCGGGTGCCATGAGGCCAGCGCACTCAGGCGGCGGTCAGTACCCGGTGTGCCTCGGTGTAGCGGCGCACCACGAGGTCCGCGACGCGGCGGTGAGCGCCGAGCGGGTCCGCCACCAGATCCGCCCCCGCCGTGTCCAGCCTGCGCTGGAACAACCCGGGCGCGAGCAGCCAGGACGCGACCGCGATGCGCGCACCGCCCGGCGACGCGGCGCGCACCCCGGCAACGGCGTCGGCCACCGACGGCGTCGCGGTCGCGGCGTAGCCGATCCGCACCGGCGCGCCGAGCCGGACTCCCAGTGCGTAGGCCGCATCATGCACGTCGACGAGCGCACGCGGGTCGCTGGATCCGGCAGCGGCCAGGACAACCCGGTCACCGCCGCGGTACCCGGACTCGCGCAGCCGTTCGATCACGACCGCGACCAGTTCCGGTGCCGGTCCGAAGGCTTCGGCCAGCACCGCATGGCGATGTCCACTTGCCTCGATCTGCGCAGGGATGTCGACTCGCACGTGGTATCCGGCGGCGAGAAACGCGGGAACAACCACGACGGGCTCGCCGCGGTGTCGCAAGAGCACATCGGTGACGCTCGGCGAGCGCACATCCGCATACGCCACGCGGACGCGCTCGCCGGGCAGGGCAGCCCGCACCCGTTCGGCCAGCGCCTCCGTGGCGAGCGCTCCTGCGGGATCGCGCGTCCCATGGGCAACCAGTAGCAGCACGGCGGTCACCGCCCCGTCTTGGTGTTGCCGCTGTACTTCTCGGACGGCCTGAGGTCACTCCGGTCGATGTCGGTTTCGTCGACGGCGAGCCGATATCCGCGCTTGACCACGGTTTGCACCAGCGCACTGTGGCCGAGCGCGGTACGCAGCCTCCCCACCGCGGTCTCGACGGCGTGCTCCTCCCCGCCGCTGGGCAGCGCACTGGTCAGCTCCTTGCGGGCGACGACGACCCCCGGCCGACGGGAGAGCGCCCGGAGCACCGACATCGGCGCGGGTGCCATGTCACGCAGGTGGCCGTCGACGATGACCGCCTGCCCGCGGAGTTCGATCCGGTGCCCGACCGCGTTCAGCTTCGGTGTCCGCTGTTCGAGCGCGAGGGAGACGACCCTCGCCAGCGCACCGATCCGCGCCCGTTCCGGCTGCACGACAGGGACGCCGAGCGCGGCGAGCGGGCCCGCCGTGATCGGGCCGACGGCCGCGACCAGGACCCGGTGCTGCATCGCCTCGACCAGCGCCCCGTAGCGCCCGGATCGCTTCGCCATCGTCAAGGTGCTGGCCGCGGCCGGTGCGCTGGTGAACGGCAGCGCGTCGATGACGCCGTCGAGCACGCCGTCGATCAGCCGGTCGAGCGGGCCGGGGTCCGCGGGGCCCACCCAGCGATACACCGGGATCTCGATGACTTCGGCGCCCGCTTGTCGCAGCGACTCGACGAAGAACGGCAACGGTTCGCCGTGCAGTTGCACCGCGATGCGCTGGCCGTCGACGCCGGAGTTCAGCAGGTAGTCGAGGACTTCGGCATTGCTTTCCGAGGACGGCGAGTACGCCTCGGTCAACCCCGCCGCGCGGACCGCGCCCTTCGCCTTGGGACCGCGGGCAAGCACGCTCGCCTTCGCCAGCTGGTTGATCAGCTCGTCGCCGAGACCCCAGCCTTCGGCGGCTTCGAGCCAGCCGCGAAAGCCGATGCCGGTGGTCAGCACGGCGGCGTCGACCGGCGAGTCGAGCAGCCGCATCGTGGCCGCGCGCAGTTCGGTGTCGTCGGAGAGCGGCACGATCCTGATCGACGGCCCGTAGCGCACCGTCGCGCCCTTGCGGACGAACAGCGCACCCAGTTCGTCGGCCCGGCGCGCGGCGGTCAGTCCGATCGCGTAGCCCGCGAGCGGCGGGATCTCGGTCACGCCGATCCGACGTAGATAACGCCGGCTTCCACCCGGACCGGATAAGTCGGCACGCTCATGTCCGGGTCATCCAGGCACGCCCCGGAACGCAGGTCGAAGCGTTCCTTGTAGATCGGCGAGGCGACGCAGGGCACGCCATCGGCGTCGCCGACGATGCCGCGCGAAAGCACCGCGGCGCCGCTGATCGGGTCGATGTTGCCGATCGCGAGGATCTCCTCGTCGGTGGTGCGGAAGATCGCGACCTGTTCACCGTCAGGCAGCAGCGCGCCCACGCCGCAGGCGATCGGGATTCGCGACACCGCACAGATCTCGGTCCACACCGTGGCACCGGCGTCCATCACCGCCGTCATGTCACTTCACCTCCGGAATTCCGAGCAGTACGGGGACTTTCTGCTGCCGTTCCTCCCGGAACGAGATGGTCGGGTCCGGCATCCCCGGCGCGTTGACGAAGGAGGTGAAGCGCGCGAGCTTGTCCGGGTCCGCCAGCACGCCCTGCCATTCGTCGGCGTAGTTCTCGACGTGCTTGGCCATCGCCGCTTCGAGGTCATCGCAGATGCCGAGCTTGTCGTCGACGATGACTTCGCGCAGGTGATCGAGGCCGCCTGCCAGCTCCTCCAGCCACGGCGCGGTCCGCTGCAGCCGGTCGGCGGTGCGGATGTAGAACATCAGGAACCGGTCGATCAGCCTGATCAGCGTCTCACTGTCCACATCGGACGCCAGCAGGTCGGCATGGCGCGGTGTCATGCCGCCGTTGCCGCAGACGTAGAGGTTCCAGCCCTTCTCGGTGGCGATGATGCCGAAGTCCTTGCTCCGCGCCTCCGCGCACTCACGAGCACAGCCGGACACCGCCGACTTCAGCTTGTGCGGCGAACGCAGGCCGCGGTAGCGCAGTTCCAGTTCGACGGCCATGCCGACCGAGTCCTGCACGCCGTAGCGGCACCAGGTCGAGCCGACGCAGGACTTCACCGTGCGCAACGCCTTGCCGTAGGCGTGACCGGACTCGAAACCCGCGTCGACCAGCCGCTTCCAGATGTGCGGCAGCTGATCGACGGTGGCGCCGAACAGGTCGATGCGCTGGCCGCCGGTGATCTTGGTGTAGAGGCCGAAGTCCTTGGCCACCTCGCCGAGCACGATCAGCTTGTCCGGCGTGATCTCGCCGCCCGGCACCCGCGGCACGACCGAGTAGGTGCCATTGCGTTGCATGTTCGCCAGGAAGCGGTCGTTGGTGTCCTGCAGTGTGGCCTGCTCACCGTCGAGGATGTGCTTGTCCGCACCGATCACCGGGGCGATCGAGGCCAGGATCGAGGCGACCGCCGGCTTGCAGATCGCGCAGCCCGCCCCCTTGCCGTAGCGGTCGATCAGCTCACTGAACGTGGTGATGCGCGTGGCCGCGACGATCTCGAACAGCTCCGCCCGCGACTGGCTGAAGTGCTCGCACAGCGACTTGGAAACCTCGACGCCGCACGACTTCAGCAGCTTGGGCAGCATCGTCACACAGGAGCCGCAGCCGGTGCCGGCGCTGGTGCACGCCTTGAGTTTGGGGACGGTGTCGCAGCCTTCTTCGCCGATGGCGTGCTTGATCCGGCCCTTGGTGACGTTGTTGCAGGAGCAGATCTGTGCCTCGTCGGGCAGCGCCTCAATACCAATGCCGCCGATTCCGCTTTCTCCCGCGGGTGACAGGATCGCCGCCGGGTCGCCGGGCAGTTCGCGGCCGACGAGCGGGCGCAGCGTGTTGTACTCGCTCGCATCACCGACCAGTACCCCGCCGAGCAGTGTCCTGGTGTCGTCTGAGACGACCAGCTTCTTGTAGGTGCCCGCGACGGCATCGTTGACGACTACTTCGAGGGACCCCTCGGTCGTGGCGTGCGCGTCACCGAAGCTCGCGACGTCGACGCCGAGCAGCTTGAGCTTTGTCGACATGTCGGCGCCGGGGAAGGTGGCGTCGCCGTTGCCCGCGGCCAGTTGGGCGGCGACGATCTCCGCCATGGTGTAGCCGGGGGCGACGAGGCCGTAGCAGGTGCCGTCGACCGCGGCGACCTCGCCGATCGCGTAGATGCTGGGGTCGCTGGTCTGGCACTTGTCGTCGACCAGCACGCCGCCACGCTCGCCGACGTCGAGCCCGGCGGTGCGGGCCAGCTCGTCGCGCGGCCGGATGCCCGCGGAGAACACGATGAGGTCCAGGTCGAGCTCGGTGCCGTTGCCGAGCTTCGCCAGCAGCCTGCCCCGGTCGGCGCCGATCTCGCTGGTCGATGTGCCCGCATGGACCGTGACGTCGAGGCCTTCGACCAGCCGCTTGAGCAACGAGCCGCCGCCGTCATCGACCTGGATCGGCATCAGCCGGGGCGCCATCTCGATGACGTGCGGGGACATGCCCATGTCGCGCAGGGCCTTCGCGGCCTCGAGTCCGAGCAGGCCACCGCCGATGACCGCACCCGCGGCGCGGCCGGTGACCTCCCGGGCGTGGTCGGCAGCTGCCTTGATGGCGTCGAGGTCGTCGATGGTCCGGTAGACGAAGCAGCCCGGCAGGTCATGCCCTGGCACCGGCGGTACGAACGGGTACGAGCCGGTGGCCAGCACGAGGGCGTCGTAGTCCTGCTCGAACCCGCTCGCCGTGGTGACGACCTTGCGGTCGGGGTCCAGCGCCACCACAGCGTCGCCGAGCCGGAGCTCCACGAGGTCGTCATCGGGGTAGCTCGACCCGGCCAGGGTCAGCGTGTCCGCGTCCCAGGTACCGACATAGGAGGACAGCCCGACACGGTCGTAGGCGGGTCGCGGCTCTTCGGCCAGCACGACCACCCGCCATGCGCCTGCCGTGTCCTCTGCCCGCACGGCCTCCACCAGGCGGTGGCCGACCATGCCGTTTCCGACAACTACCAGCGTGCGACTCATGCAACCCATGCTCAGGGCTGGGGATGTCGCCCTAACTTCCCCGGTGTTTCCCTCGCGTTACCAAGTGCTCCCTGCCCAGGTCAGCACGTGTTCGCCGGGTGCGTGGGTTGCCTCACAACGGCCGATGTTCGCCAGGGACCCTGCCGTTAGGCCCAAGAATTGTCCGATTCGCCCGATCGATCTGGGTCTAACGGCAGGGTCCCTGATCAACGGGGATCACACGTTGGCGTAGGCCAAGCTCGGCGCCTTCTGCACCGCGAAGCTCGTGCGCAGGTAGAACCACCAGGTCACGCCCGCCATCACCAGGAACAGCGCCGCATAGGCCCAGAACGCCGGGGCCATGGTGCCGAGGTGGACGTTGGACAGCCGCAGCGCCTGCTGCACGATGAAGCCGCCGAAGGCGCCGATCGCACCGATGACACCGATCGCCGCACCCGCCTGGCGCTTGGCCGACGCGGCGGCCTCGGCCAGGTCCTGCCCGGTCTCCGCAGCCCGCTTCTTGGCACTCGCACTGAAGATGATCGGGATCATCCGGTAGGTGGAGCCGTTGCCGATGCCGGTGAAGATGAACAGCAGGATGAACGACAGCAGGTACAACACGAAGCTCTTCAGCTCTAGCGCGAGCATGATCAACGCGACGCCGACCGCCATGCCGACGAACACCATCAGCGTGACCTTGGAGCCGCCGGTCTTGTCCGAGACCCAGCCACCGAACGGCCGCGAGACCGAGCCGAGCAACGCGCCGAGGAAGGCCAGGTTTCCCAGCGCGGCGAGCAACGCGACCTCGGACATCTCGGGGAAGTTGGCCTTGAGCAGGTTCGGGAACGCGAACGAGAACCCGATGAAGGAGCCGAACGTGCCGATGTAGAGGAACGACATCACCCACGTCTGCTTGTTCATCATGGCCAGCTTGTAGGACACACCGTCCGGCTTGGCCGAGGTCAGGCTGTCCATCCGGAACCACGCGAGCAGCGAAGCCGAGATGATGAACGGCACCCACGTCAAGCAAGCGAGCATGAGCGCGAACCGGTAGCCCGCGGCGTCCGACGCGGTCATGATCAGGCCGAGCGAGATCACCAGCGGCATGCTGAGCTGGGTGATGGCGACACCGATGTTCCCGCCCGCGGCGTTGATGCCGAGCGCGGCGCCCTTCTTGCTCTCCGGGAAGAAGAACGAGATGTTGGCCATCGACGACGAGAAGTTGCCGCCGCCGAAGCCCGCCAGTCCGGCCAGGATCATGAACATCCACATCGGCGTACCCGGCTGCGTGAAGGCGAAAGCCAAGCCCAGACACGGGATCAGCAGCATCGCCGCGCTGAACGCGGTGAACCCTCTGCCGCCGAACTTGGGGATGGCGAAGGTGTAGGGCAGCCGCAACGTCGATCCGACCAGCACCGGGACCGACGTCAGGATCAGGCCGTTCGTCACGGCCAGATCGCCGTCCATGAAGGCGAAACCGGCGCTGCCCATCTGCGTCACGAGGATGCTGAACAGCACCCACACACTGAACCCGAGGTTCTCCGCGTACACCGAGAAAATCAGGTTCTTGTTCGCGATCTTCTTCCCGGTCCGCTCCCAGAAAGTGGGGTCTTCTGGCTCCCAGTGGTCGATCCAACGACCCCGGCGCCCCTGCGGTGTCGGTTCTTGAGCCGTCTTCTCGGCTACTGCGGTCATCTCTACCTCCTGGTCATTCGCGCGCCTTCCGATGCGCTGGGGGAAAGCTATTCGCCAGCCGTTTCGCCCAAGGTGTAAGCGAATCGCGCTGGTGCTAACTCCTCCTCACAGCCGGCAACGCTGCCGGTGAGGGTGGCGAGGACGGCCCTAGGCAGTGCTGGCCAGCCACGTCGCGATGCCGTCGACGACGTCAGAACAGCCACCGCAGCCGGTGGCCGCCCTTGTCGCCTTCGCGAAGTCGCCCGTACTGCGGGCCCCGCCACGCCAGGCCTCCACCAGGGCGGACTTCGTGACGTTGTTGCACTTGCAGACCGTCACCGAACCGGGCATCGTCGCCGGGTTCTGCGCCGGCGCGGCCTCCGCCGGCAATGCCCTGCCCAGCAGCAGGGCGAGCCGGTCGCTGGGAGCGGGCGTGCCGTTGTCGTAGTGATGCGCCACCGTCGCGGCGGCGTCGGGCACGCCGAGCAGGATCGCGCCCCGCACCCGGTCATCCCGGAGCACGAGCTTCGCGTAGCGCCCGCGTTTCGGATCGGACAGGCACACCACCTCGTCGTCTTCCGCGTCGAGTTCGGCATGCACGTCACCGAGCGCGGACAGGTCGATGCCGCGGGCCTTGAGCCGGGTCACCACCGACGTGCCGCGGTAACGCGCGGCGGTGTCGGCGCCGGTGAGCAGGCCGGCGAGCACTTCAGCCTGCTCCCACGCGGGCTGCACCAGTCCGGATACCGTGCCCGGGTGCTGGGCGACGTCGCCGATCGCGTGAACGCGCGGGTCGTTGGTGCGCAGCGAGTCATCGACCACGATGCCCCGGTCGATGGTCAGCCCGGCGGCTTCGGCCAGGCCGGTCTCGGCACGCACCCCCGCTGAGACCACGACGAGGTCTGCGGG
>WHSS01000287.1 GCA_009379975.1 Actinophytocola sp. | reverse complement strand
CGATGCCGACCGGGCAGTTGCGCAGGGTCAGCATGCCGGTCCGCTGCAACGCACCCCAGACCGCGGCGTCCCGGCGGCGTTCGGATTCGCGGGGTTGCCAATCCGGCTGCGCCCGCCGGACGTCCTCGTGATGCACGAAGTACTCCGCGGTGTTGGCCAGCTCGTCTATCAGCCCGAGCCGCGTCGGCCAGTACCAGGCAGGCCCCGACCGGACCAGCTCGACCAGTTCCGGCCACGGCTTGGCGGCGTAGTCGTCCTGCACGCGCTGCAGGTAACCGGCGAGTGGCTTGGCGAGAATGCCTGGCGCGGCGTCGATCCGGCGTTCTCGCACGACGAGGTGTGCGGCCAGGTCACGGGTGAGCCAGTCGCCGCACAACGTCGGCGCCTCCGGCCCGAGCTCATCGAACAGATCACACAGTGCACGCCGTTCGTCGGCCGCGATACCCATGATCGGAGCCTACGGCGGCGGATGGTGGCGAGCCAGCTATCCCGCGGTGATCAACGACTCCGGGGTCAGCTCCCGGTGGCTGGTGTAGCCGGCACCGGTCAGTGTGAGATCCAGTTCGGCCAGCAGGCAGCGCAGCACATGCTCCACACCTTGCTGGCCGTCGAGCGCCAGCCCATACAGGTACGGCCTGCCGAGCAGCACCGCCTGCGCGCCGAGCGCGATGGCCTTCACGACGTCGGCCCCGGTCCGCACGCCGGAGTCGAACAGCACCGTGAGCTGGTCGCCGACCGCCTCGGCCACGCCGGGCAGCGCGTCAAGGGCCGCCACGCCGCCGTCGACCTGCCTGCCACCGTGGTTCGAGACGATGACGCCGTTCGCGCCGTGGTCGACCGCGAGCCGGGCGTCGTCGGGCGAGCAGATGCCCTTGAGCACGATCGGCCCGTCCCAGTTCTCCCGGACGAACGCCAGGTCGTCCCAGGACAGCCCCGGGTTCGGGAACACCTGCGCGAATCGCAGCGCGGCGGCGACCGGGTCCTCCTCCGGCGATGCGGACAGCGAGGCGGTGAACACCGGGTCGGTCAAGTAGTTCGCGATGCCGTTGCCCGCGAGGAACGGCAGGAAGCCGCGGTCCAGGTCGGCGGGCCGCCAGCCGAGCAGCGTGGTGTCGAGCGTGACGACGACCGTGGTGTAGCCGGCGGCCTTGGCGCGTTCGAGGAAGCTGGCGCACAGGTCGCGCTCGTTCGGGAAGTACAGCTGGTACCAGCGCGAACCGTCGCCGCTGGCCTCCGCGGCGGCTTCGATGGAGTAACTCGACTGGGTCGAATGCGTGTAGGTGAGCCCGAGCGCGGTGGCGGCACGGGCGGTGGCGAGTTCGCCGTCGGGGTGCGCGAGGGTCTGCACGCCGACGGGCGCCAGCAGCACCGGCGCGGGCATCTCGGTGCCGAGAATGGTGCACGAGAGGTCCCGTTCGGCGCTGTTGCGCAGCATGCGCGGCACGATGCGGTTGCGGTCGAAGGCTTCCCGGTTCGCGCGGGCGGTCGCCCCGCTGCCCGCGCTCGGCACGATGTAGCCCATCGCTTCCGGAGTCAGCTGATCGCGCGCCTTCTCCTCGAGGTGGGCGAGATCGGTGGTGATGCTCGGTGTCTTGTCGCCGAACATGCCCTCGGCGTAGATGGCCGCCTGGAAATCACCGAAGTTGCCCACTGTCCACCCTTACCTTCTCGTCACGTGCGCGGCTGGCACCGGCTGTTCCGTGGCACTCTAGAGGCATGTGGTTTTCCGGCGACAAGACTAGGGGGACGGGGCCTTCCCCGTTGGGGGGTGTGGGGGCTCTCCCCCACAAGGTAAGTGCGGCTGAGGCACTCCCAGGGCGGGCTGAACCGATCCCCGTCGCCGATCGGCATGCGGTGCTGACCGACGCACGGCTAGCTCCTCCGTTCCCGGAAGGCCTGCGCACCGCGGTGTTCGGGATGGGGTGCTTCTGGGGCGCCGAGCGGCTGTTCTGGCAGAGGCCGGGCGTGTATTCGACCGCGGTCGGCTACGCGGGCGGGTACACCCCTAATCCGACGTATGAGGAGGTGTGCACCGGGCGAACCGGCCACACCGAGGCGGTGCTCGCGGTGTATGACCCGGAGCAGGTCACGTATGAGCAGCTCTTGAAGGTGTTCTGGGAGAACCACGACCCGACACAGGGCATGCGCCAAGGCAACGACGTCGGCACGCAGTACCGGTCGGCGATCTACTGGACGTCCGACGACCAGCGTGAGGCGGCTGAGGCGTCGGTCAAGTCGTTCGGCGACGCGTTGCGCCAGGCCGGCCACGGTGCCGTCACGACGGAGGTGGCGGCGCTGGGCGAGTTCTATTACGCCGAGGATTACCACCAGCAGTACCTGCACAAGGTGCCTAACGGCTACTGCGGCATCGCGGGTACGGGCGTGTCCTGCCCGGTCGGACTGGGCGTGCACGAGTAGAGGGCCCGGGCACAGTCGCGCGGCCAATCAGAGCGTCTCGAGTCCTGCGGCCTTGGCCGCAGCGGCTTGGCGTTCGTCCCTGGTCAGCACGACGACCGGATCACCGTCGGCGAGTTCGGTTGCGTCGAGAATTGCTACCGTGATGTGGATAGCGTCCAGCGTGCGCAATGGACCCGACGTGAGAAGGAGGTCTCGCGCGGCCGGTAAGAGGCCCGGCTGAAGTGGCAACAGTGCGAGCGGGCCGTCTTCGCCGCAGTCATGGTCGAACTGATCGAGTACCGGGCGGATATCGCCGAGCCGATTGGCTCGCTTTGCCGCCGCCAACGCGCTGGCGAACTCGACGCGGGTCAGCTCACTGGTCACCACCGGATGCTCACCCGCGAAGAGCACGTCGGCCAATTCGGTGTCGGTGGGTTCGTCATCGAGATACCCGCGGACGATCGCGCTGGTGTCCGCGTAGATCAACATCATCTGTCGTCTCGCGACCAGTCGAGGTGCTCGTTCAGCGTCGGACCAGCGCCATGGAGAAGCTCAGCTACCTTCGTTCGCCCTGGGGCATCGCGGCCCGGTTCGACAGCGACCACTTTCCCCGCTGCGATCATGCGCCTCTTCCACTGGCGCGGCGCGTCTGCGTCGATGACGGCGGCCTCGAGTAGGCCGCGGACCAGCTCGTTCACACTGCGTCCTTCAGCCGCCGCCTTGGCTTTGATGCGCGCATGGAGTTCGTCGTCGATACGCGTGATCAGCTGTCGCATATCCGACATGATAGCACGCGAGGGCGAGATGCTATCAGAGATCCGCTGGATGGCCAGATCATGCTCGAAGTCTGCGACCAGCCAGTTCTGTGTGAAAGATCAAAGGACTGCCACCAGCAGTACCTGCACAAGGTGCCTAACGGCTACTGCGGCATCGCGGGTACGGGCGTGTCCTGCCCGGTCGGGCTCGGCACCGAGGCTTGACTGTCGGTCCCAACGTATAGCATCAACGGTATGTCCTGGGGTACTGTTGAGTTGGAGCCGGAGGTCCGAGACTGGCTGGAGAGCCTGCCGACTGTCCTGTTCGCAAGAGCGGCGTTCTACGTCGACTTGCTCGCGGAGAAGGGCCCGCTGCTTGGTGAGCCGCACAGTCGACAGCTCGACGGCAAGCTGCGCGAACTCAGGTTCCATCTCGATAGGTATGCGGTTCGGGTGACGTATTGGATCGCGTCGGGTAGGAGGATCGTGCTTCTCACGGTGTTCCGGAAGACCCGGATGCGCGAGCGGCAGGAGATCGAACGAGCGCAACGCGCGTATCGACGGTGCTTGAATGAGCGGCATGAGGTGGAGGAGTGAGCACGATGGCTGAGCGGAGTGATTGGCAGGACCTCCGCGCGCGGCGCATGGCAGAGCCGGGCGCCGAGGAGGCCTACGAAGCCGCGCATCTTGCCTTCGAACTGGGCGCTGCGGTTCGTGAGATGCGCGAGCGGCGCGGCTTGACGCAGGCGCAGCTCGCGAACGCCGCGGACATGACTCAACCCGCCGTCGCGCGGTTTGAGGCTGGCGGCACCGTACCGACCATTCCAGTGCTCGAACGACTCGCGCACGCCCTGGGCGCAAAGCTGGTCGTCCAGATCGCGCAGGACACGACCGCCGCGTAACACGCGGCGGTTTGAGCGAGTGGAAAGCGCCGGGATAATCCGGCATGGAGAAGGAGATGTGAGAGCTCTGCATCGAAGGAGTAGCGATCCGCGGTGGCCCCGAGTCATGCGTTGGTGTTCCGTGAGGGCGCAGCGAAGCGTTGACAGGGGT
>WHSS01000198.1 GCA_009379975.1 Actinophytocola sp. | reverse complement strand
GGGTGCGGGCTCCGGGGACGCCTGGGGCGCGGACACCTGGGTCTGGGGCGCGGACACAGGTGCCGCGGGCTGCTCCGGCCGCTGCGAAGCCCGGGTGAACACCTTCTCCGGCTCCGCCGCCGGTGCCGGAGCGCCGCCGCTCGCGGTCATCCGGCGCTCCAGCCGCTCCAACCGTTGCAGTACGGCGCCTTCGCTCTCCGCGTCCGGCGCCGCCGACGGCAGCAGCATGCGGGCGCAAAGCAGTTCGAGCAGCAACCGCGGCGAGGTGGCGCCACGCATGTCGAGCAGCCCGTCGTGGACGATCTCGGCGTAGCGGGCCAAGGTGGCGGGCCCGATGCGCTCGGCCTGCGTGATCATCCTGCTCAGCTCATCCTCCGGAGCCGAGACAAGCCCGCGCGTGCCGGCATCGGGCACGGAGCGCAGCAGCACCAGGTCGCGCAGCCGGTCGAGCAGATCGGACGCGAAGCGACGCGGGTCGTGCCCGGCTTCGGCGAGGCGTTCCACCGCGCCGAACACCGACGCCGAGTCGTCGTCGGCAAGGCCGTCCACCATGTCGTTGATCAGCGCGCTGTCGGTCACGCCGAGCAGGGCGACGGCGCGCTGGTAGGTCACGCCGTCGGGGCCCGCGCCGGCCAGTAGCTGATCGAGCAGCGACTGGGTGTCTCGCGCCGACCCGCCGCCCGCGCGGATGACGAGCGGGAACACCGCGGGCTCGACCGCGACGCCCTCGGCGGCCACGTTGCGCTCCAGCAGTTCGCGCATCGCGCTGGGCGGGATGAGCCGGAAGGGATAGTGGTGGGTACGCGAGCGGATGGTCGTCAGCACTTTGTCGGGCTCGGTCGTGGCGAAGATGAAGATCAGGTGTTCCGGCGGCTCTTCCACGATCTTGAGCAGGGCGTTGAAGCCCTGCGTGGTGACCATGTGCGCCTCGTCGATGATGAACACCCGGTAGCGCGACTCGGCGGGCGAGTAGAAGGCGCGATCGCGCAGCTCACGAGCGTCGTCGACGCCACCGTGACTGGCGGCGTCGAGCTCGACGACGTCGACGCTGCCCGACCCTTCCGGCGCCAGGCCGACGCACGAAGCGCATTCGCCGCACGGGTCCGGGGTCGGCCCCTGCACGCAGTTGAGCGAGCGGGCCATGATCCGGGCGCTGGAAGTCTTTCCGCAGCCCCGGGGGCCGGAGAACAAATAGGCGTGGTTGATCCGGCCCGCCGTCAGCGCGGTGCGCAGCGGTTCGGTCACATGGTCCTGCCCGACGACCTCGGCGAAGGTCGCCGGACGGTACTTGCGGTACAGCGCGAGAGCCACGCCGCGAGACTACCGGCAGCCCCCGACGGCGAAACCCTCCCCCGGTGTGAGCGCATAACGCCACCGCGACCTGCGGCTACCCGGGCCAGGCATAAAGGGGACCCCGCGCACCCGTCAGAGCCTGCTTATCCTTGCTGCCTTCCGGCCCTGGGGAGGTTCACAGGGTGGACGCCGCGCGGGGTCCGTCGTCCAGTGTAGGGGTACGTGATCGCACGCGGTTACCCGGCCGACCGGCGCGCCAGGAACTCGTCGAAGGTGCCGCCCAACGTTTCGCCGTCCGGGCCGAGCAGGTTCGCGCCGGCGCGGAACGCGCGACCCGTTTTGCCCGGCACCCCGATCGGCAGCAGCATGCGCGACTTCGAGCGGGTGGCGCAGTAGACCTGCAGCAGGTCGGCGAGGGTGTCCACCCGCGGCCCGCCGATGTCCCGCGCCCGCCCGACCGGTTCGCCCGCGGCCAGCGTGACCAGCCGCGCCGCGACCGCTTCGGTGTCGATCGGCTGGCTCTTGAAGCCCTTGGGCACCGGTGCGAGCGGCGGCTTCGCCAGCCCGGCGACCACGGACAAGATCAGCTCGTGGAACTGCGTGGCCCGCAGGATCGTGTACGGCACGCCGGAGGCCGCGATCAACTCCTCGGCGCGCAGTTTGGTCCGGTAGTAGCTGAACGGGTTGTCGTCGATGCCCACGATCGAGATGTAGACGAAGTGGCCGACGCCGTGCTCCCGCGCCACGGCGAGCAGCCGCTCGGTGCCCGCTATGTCGACACGCCGGTACCTCACGTGCGTCGCGCAGTGAATGACGGTGTCGGCCCCGGACACCGCCGCCGTCAGCCCCGCTCCGGTCGCAAGGTCGCCGGTGACGTGATCGGCCGCCTTGCCTTCCCGGCGAGTCAGCACGCGGGGCTGGATACCGGCTTCCCGCAGCCCGCTGACGACGTGCCGCCCCAGCGTGCCGGTTCCGCCGGTGACCAGGACCGTCAACATGCCGACCAGTCTAAGTCGTGCGTGAAAGTCGTTGTGCCCGCACGCCCCAGCACTCACGACCCCGGCCAAGAGGGTCGTGAGTGATCAAGAGTGCCGGAACAAGGACTTTCACGCACGAGCGAAGCTGGGGGCCATACTACCGCTGTCTAGATCCCCGGGTACAGCGGATGCCGCTTCGCCAGCAACGCCACCCGCTCGGCGAGCGCGGCTTCGGTGCTCTCGTCGAACCCGGGCAGGCATGCCTGCGCGATGATGTCGGCGACCTCGGTGAAGTCGTCGACGCCGAACCCGCGCGTGGCCAGTGCGGGCGTACCGATGCGCAGCCCGGAGGTCACCATCGGCGGCCGCGGGTCGAACGGCACGGCGTTGCGGTTGACGGTGATCCCGATACGGTGCAGCCGATCCTCCGCCTGCTGGCCGTCCAGTTCGGACTCCACGAGGTCGACGAGCACCAGGTGGACATCGGTTCCGCCGGAGACGACCTTGACGCCCCCGGCGGCCATTTCGTCCGAGGACAGCCGCTCGGCGAGAATCCGGGCACCGGCGAGCACCCGCTGCTGGCGCTCGGCGAACTCTTCGCTCGCCGCGATCTTGAACGCGACGGCTTTGGCGGCGATCACGTGTTCCAGCGGGCCGCCCTGCTGGCCGGGAAACACCGCGGAGTTGATCTTCTTGGCCAGCTCCTGCTTGCACAGGATCACCCCGCCGCGCGGGCCGCCGAGGGTCTTGTGCGTCGTGGTCGTGACGATGTCCGCGTGCGGCACCGGGCTCGGGTGCAGCCCGGCCGCGACCAGGCCCGCGAAGTGCGCCATGTCGACCATCAGCAGCGCTCCCACCGAGTCGGCGATGCGCCGGAACTCCGCGAAGTCCAGCTGGCGCGGGTACGCCGACCAGCCCGCGATGATCAGCTTGGGCCGGTGCTCCTCCGCCAGCCGCGCGACCTCGGCCATGTCGACCCGGCCGCTGTCACCTTCGACGTGATACGGCACGACCTGATACAGCTTGCCGGAGAAGTTGATCCGCATGCCGTGGGTCAGGTGACCTCCGTGCGCGAGGTCGAGCCCCATGATGGTGTCGCCGGGCTTGAGCACCGCTGCCATCGCCGCCGCGTTGGCCTGCGCGCCGGAATGCGGCTGCACATTGGCGTGCTCCGCACCGAACAGCGCCTTGACCCGCTCGATCGCCAGCGTCTCGACGACGTCGACGTGCTCGCAGCCGCCGTAGTAACGGCGGCCCGGGTAGCCCTCGGCGTACTTGTTGGTCAGCACCGAACCCTGCGCCTGGAGCACGCCCACCGGCGCGAAGTTCTCCGAGGCGATCATCTCCAGCGTCGACTGCTGCCTGTGCAGCTCGGCGTCGATCGCGGCCGAAACCTCAGGATCCACAGTGGACAGATCAGCGTCGAACATCAGGCCTCCTTGAGAACAACGGCATAGTCTTCGGCGTCGAGCAGCTCCGGCAGCTCCTCGACCCGTACCCGGAACAGCCAGCCATCACCGTACGGGTCGGAATTGACCAGCTCGGGCGCATCGACAACGGCTTTGTTGACCTCGACGACCTCGCCCGCGACGGGGGCGAAGAGCTCACTCACGGACTTGGTCGACTCGATCTCGCCGCAGGCTTCACCGGCGACGATGGCGTCACCCTCGTCGGGCAGGTCGACGAAAACGACGTCACCGAGGGCGTCCTGCGCGAAGTCGGTCACGCCGACGGTGGCGAGTTCACCGTCGAGCAGCAGCCACTCGTGGTCTTCGGTGTAGCGGAGGTTTTCGGGGATGTGCATGGAACCTAGGCCTTTCGATCAACGCTGGTAGAAGGGGAGCGCGGTAACGGTGACCGGCAACGACTTGCCTCGGACGTCCACCGTGAGGGCGGTGCCCGTTTCGCTGAGACCGGCGGAAATGTACGCCATCGCGATGGGATATCCGAGCGTCGGCGACAGCGCGCCGCTGGTGATCTCGCCGACGTTGCGCTCACCATCAGGCCCGAGCACGGCGTAGCCCGCCCGCGGCGCCCGGCGGCCCTCCCCGGCGAGCGCGACCAGCACCCGTTCCGGCGACTGCTCCGAGCGGGCTTGCAGGGCCTTCCTGCCGACGAAGTCGCCCTCCTTTTCGAACTTGACCACGCGGCCGAGTCCGGCCTCGAAGGGCGTCATGCCGCTGGAGAGCTCGTGGCCATAAAGCGGCATACCGGCTTCGAGACGAAGCGTGTCCCGCGAGGCGAGCCCGGCGGGGAGCAGGCCGTGTGGCTCGCCCGCTTCGGTCAGCGCACGCCACAACGCGGGCGCCTGCTCCGGCGAGCAGTACAGCTCGAAGCCGTCTTCGCCGGTGTAGCCGGTGCGGGCCAGCAGCAGGTCGATGCCCGCGACGGTGGCTTCCATGCTCGCGTAGTACTTGAGCCCGCCGAGGTCGGCGTCGCTGACGGCGCGCAGGATGTCGGCGGAGTTGGGCCCCTGCACCGCGATCAGCGCGAACTCACGCGAGCGGTCGGTGACTTGGGCGTCGAACTTCTCGGCGCGTCCGGCCAGGGCGCGCGCCACCACGTCGACGTTCGCGGCGTTGGCCACCACCAGGAAACGCTCATCGGCGAGCCGGTAGGTCACCAGGTCGTCGAGCACTCCGCCGTCTTCGGCACAGAGCATGCTGTAGCGCGCCCGCCCGACCTTGACCGACGCCAGGTTCCCGACCAGCGCGTAGTTGAGCGCCGCGGCCGCCCCGGGGCCGGTCACCTCGATTTCCCCCATATGGGACAGGTCGAACAGGCCGGCGGCCTCGCGCACGGCACGATGCTCGGCAAGCTCACTGCCGTAGCGGACCGGCATGGACCACCCGGCGAAGTCGGTGAAGGCGGCACCGAGCTCGCGATGCACCTCGTCTAACGGGGAAGGGATCGTCACGTCGCTTCTCCTTGGCTGGACAGCTTCGGGCATGGCGGTGTCATCACAGGGTGATTCATCGTGACGCCAGACAAGTACTTACGCATGGGAGCTCCTCACGGTGGGACCGGAACTCCCCCTCTGTCATGAACCTGAGAGCTTCGCCTGCGCATGGCGGCTTGCACCGTGGGTGAGGCGCACCGGGGTGCGCCTGCTTTTCAGAGTGGCCTGACCTGGAGCGGTATGGATACCTGAGAGTTTGGCGGGGTGCTTGCTCCTTCGGCGCCTCGGCACTGCGAGGGCTCTCCCGCTCCGGTTCGTACGGCCCGATGTGAAGTTGTTCGTTCGCGCTCAACTTACGCGTTGGGCCACCCGGAGTCCAGCCGGTGTCTCAGCCGGTGTCTAAGCCGACCTGCGCCTTGAACCGGCGAAGCCGCAGGCTGTTGGACACCACGAACACGGACGAGAACGCCATCACGGCGCCCGCCAGCATCGGGTTGAGCATGCCCGCCGCCGCGACCGGAAGCAGCGCGACGTTGTAGGCGAAGGCCCAGAACAGGTTGCCCTTGATGGTGTTGAGCGTGCGCCGCGACAGCCAGATCGCGTCGGCGGCCGCGCGCAGGTCGCCGCGCACCAGCGTGACATCGCCGGCCTCGATGGCGACGTCGGTGCCGGTGCCCATGGCGAGCCCGAGATCCGCGGTGGCCAGCGCCGCGGCATCGTTGACGCCGTCGCCGACCATGGCGACCACCCGGCCCTCGGCCTGCAAGCGGGCGATGACCTCGGCCTTACCTCGCGGCTGGACCTCGGCGATGACGGTGTCCGGCCCCTCGTCGATGCCGACATCGGCGGCGACCGCACGGGCGACGGTCTCATTGTCGCCGGTCAGCAGCACCGGCGTCAGCCCGAGCTCGCGCAGCCTGCGTACTGCCTCGCGCGAGGTCGGCTTGACGGTGTCGGCGATGACCAGCACCGCGCGCGCCTGCCCGTCGGCGGCCACCAGGACCGCGGTACTGCCGTTCGACTCAGCGGCCTGCTTCGCGTCGAGCAGCGACCCGGGGAGCTCGATGTCGTGATCGGCGAGCAGCCGCCCGCTGCCGACGAGCACGTCTTGCCCAGCCACGGTGCCCCGGACGCCGACGCCTTCGAGGTTGCGGAACTCGGTGACCTCGCCGAGCCCGCCGACCTTATCCCGGGCCGCCTGCGCGATGGCCCTGGCGATCGGGTGCTCCGACGCGTCCTCCACGGTGCCTGCCAGCCGCAGCGCCTCGTCGACGTCGTAGGCGCGCTCGCCTTCGGCGACGTGGACGTCCACCAGCTCCATCCGGCCCGTGGTGACGGTGCCGGTCTTGTCCAGCACGATCGTGTCGACACGCCGGGTGGATTCGAGGACCTCGGGGCCCTTGATCAGGATGCCGAACTGGGCGCCCCGGCCGGTGCCGACGAGCAGCGCGGTCGGCGTCGCGAGGCCGAGCGCGCAGGGACAGGCGATGATCAGGACCGCGACGGCGGCGGTGAAGGCCGCTTCGGTACCCGCCGCGGTGCCCAGCCAGAACCCGAGGGTGCCTGCCGCCAGCAGGATCACGATCGGCACGAACACCCCGGAAATCCGGTCGGCGAGGCGTTGCACCCGTGCCTTGCCGCTCTGCGCGTCGGCGACGAGCTTGGCCAGCTGCGCGAGCTGGGTGTCCGAGCCGACTCGGGTCGCGCGCACCACGAGCCGCCCGCCCGCGTTGACCGTGCCGCCGGTGACCGCGTCGCCGACGCCGACCTCGACCGGTACCGGCTCACCGGTCAACATGCTCGCATCCACGGCGGAGCCGCCCTCGATCACTACCCCGTCGGTGGCGATCTTCTCTCCCGGCCGCACCACGAAGACGTCATCGACGGCGAGCTGGGCGATCGGTACCCGCTCCTCGACGCCGTCGCGCAGCACCGACGCGTTCTTCGCGCCCAGTTCGAGCAACGCCCGCAACGCCGCACCTGCCCGCCGCTTCGCCCGCGCCTCGAAGAAGCGGCCGGCCAGGATGAACGTGGTAACCCCGGCGGCGACTTCGAGATAGATTGCCCCGCCACCGCCTGTCCGCTCGATGGTCAACACGAACTCGTGCCGCATGCCCGGCATGCCCGCTTCGCCCCAGAGCAGCGCGTACACCGACCATGCGTAGGCCGCGAGGGTCCCCATGGAGATCAGCGTGTCCATGGTGGCCGCGCCGTGCCGCAGGTTCTTCAACGCGGCGCGGTGGAACGGGAAGCCGCCCCATGCCACGACCGGGCTGGCCAGCACCAGCGAGATCCACTGCCAGTAGGTGAACTGCAGGGCGGGGAACATCGCCATCGCGATGACCGGGATCGACAGCGCCGCCGAGATCACCAGCCGGTCCCGGGCCGACTTCGCCTTGCCATCGAGCGCGGTGTCGTGCCAGCCCTCCGCGCCGTCGACCTCCTCGGGGACGGCCGGCTGGGGCAGCGTGGCCGAATAGCCGGCGGCGTCCACCGTTTCGAGCAACCGCTCCGGCGGCAGCTCGGCGGGGTAGCTCACGCTCGCCGTCTCGGTGGCGTAGTTGACCGAGGCCGTGACGCCGTCGAGCTTGTTGAGCTTGCGCTCGATGCGGTTGGCGCAGGACGCGCAGGTCATGCCCTGGATGGCAAGGTCGACCTCGGCTTGTTCCGCTTCGTCGGCTTGCGTCGTGCTCATCGCGCTGGTCTCGTTACGCAGGATTACGCGCTGCTCGCGGCGAGCTCGTAGCCCGCTTCGGTGACGGCCACGCGCACCTGGTCGTCGATCAGCGGCTGCTCGCTGGTGACGGTGACCGCACCGGTAGGCAGGTCTACCGCGACGTCGGTGACGCCGGGCAGCTCGGTGACTTCCTCGGTGACGGACTGGACGCAATGCCCGCAGGTCATTCCGGTGACGGTGTATGTCGCGCTGTAAGTCGTGGCCATGGCGTTCTCCTGGCTCGGTGGGGGTGCTGGGTCCGGTGTACCCGCTTCGCCTCACCAATATACCCCTTAAGGGTATAGACGGTCACACCGCCAAGCCATCGGCGATGCGCGCCATCACCGACGAGTCCGCAAGGGTGGTGACGTCGCCGACCTCGCGGTTTTCCGCGACATCGCGCAGCAGTCTGCGCATGATCTTGCCGGAGCGGGTCTTGGGCAGTTCGGGCACGACCATGATTTGGCGTGGCTTGGCGATCGGGCCGATCTCGCTCGCGACGTGGTCGCGCAGGGCTTTGATCGCGTCGGCGCCGTCCGCGTCGTCGGCCGCGGCGCCTCGCAGGATCACGAAGGCCACGATGCCCTGACCGGTGGTGGGGTCGGTGGCGCCGACGACCGCGGCC
>WHSS01000251.1 GCA_009379975.1 Actinophytocola sp. | reverse complement strand
CTCGCCGCGGTGCAGGACGAGGGGAGCCAGCTCTGTGCCAGGGCGCTGGCGGAGGCGAAGCTGGACGGCACGGACGCCCGCTGGCTCGACCAGTGCGCCGGCCCTGGGGGCAAGGCCGCCCTGCTTGGCGCACTCGCGGGGCTGTCGGGCGCGAGCGTGGACGCGGTCGAGAAGGCCCCCCACCGCGCCCGGCTCGTCGAGCATGCGGTCGCCGGGCTGCCGGTGACGGTGCACGTGGCCGACGGCCGCGATGCCGGCCTCGAACCCGGTTACGACCGGGTGCTGGTCGACGCGCCGTGTACCGGGTTGGGGGCGTTGCGCAGGCGGCCCGAGGCACGCTGGCGCCGCAAGCCGTCCGACGTGTCGGATCTGACCAAGCTGCAGGCCGAGCTGCTGACCGCGGCGGTGGAGCTCACCCGGCCCGGCGGGGTCATCGGCTACGTGGTGTGCTCGCCGCACCTGGCGGAGACCGAGGGAGTGGTGAACCAGGTGGTGCGGCGGACCGGGGCGCAGCTGTTCGACGCTCGCGAGTACTTCCCCAGGGTGCCCGATCTCGGCGATGGCCCGTTCGTGCAGCTGTGGCCGCACCGGCACGGCACCGACGCGATGTTCTGCGCGCTCCTGCGGCGCTGACTGCCGGATACGGTCCGGATGGGTCCATTCGGGTGCCCGATGCCGTGCCGTTGCTCCAGCGGCGCGAACGTACACTACGTACCGTGACGAGACGCCCGTTGATCGCGCCCAGCATCCTGTCCGCGGACTTCACCCGGCTCGGCGAGGAAATCCACGCGATAGCCGGGGAGGGAGACGCGCGCGCCGACTGGGTCCACGTCGACGTGATGGACGGCCACTTCGTACCGAATCTGACGCTCGGCCTGCCGGTGGTGCGTTCGCTGCTCGGCACGTCGACGGTGCCCATCGACTGCCACCTGATGATCGAGGACCCTGATCGGTGGGCGCCCGAGTACGCCGAAGCGGGCGCGTACAACGTCACCGTGCACGCCGAGGCGGCGCGCGACCCGGTCATGCTCGCGAAGAACCTGCGCGCGGCGGGTGCGAAGGCCGGGTTGTCGATCAAGCCGAAGACGCCGCTCGATGACTACGTCGATGTGCTGCGGCATTACGACACGTTGCTGGTGATGTCGGTCGAGCCGGGCTTCGGCGGGCAGTCGTTCATCCCCGAGGTGCTCGACAAGGTCCGGGCCGCGCGTCGGCTGGTCGACACCGGGCACCTCACGCTGGTCGTCGAGATCGACGGCGGCATCAACGCCGACACCATCGAACAGGCCGCGGCGGCGGGCGTCGACTGCTTCGTCGCGGGCACAGCCGTCTACGGCGCGGAGGACCCGGGCAGGGCCATCGCGGCGCTGCGGGATCGGGTGATCGCCGTCCGCGGGCCGGACGGCGCGGCGCCATGAGCCCGCCGCCGTCCGCGCCGGACCCGGCACGGATGATGCGCGATGCGATCGCGCTCAGTGAGGCCGCGCGGGGGACGACTCACCCGAATCCGCCGGTCGGCGCGGTGGTCTGCGACGCCCGCGGCGCGGTGGTCGGCCAGGGCGCGACCGAACCTCCTGGTGGGCCACACGCCGAGGTCATGGCGTTGCGGCAGGCGGGAGCGTGGTCGCACGGCGGGACGGCTTTCGTCACCCTCGAGCCCTGCGCGCACCACGGCCGTACGCCGCCGTGCGCGCAGGCGCTGATCGAGGCGGGGATCGCCCAGGTGCATTACGCGGTCGCCGATCCGAGTGAACTCGCCGGCGGGGGAGCCGCGGCGCTCGCCGATGCCGGCGTCAAGACCACGCTCGGGCCGTTGACGGCGGAGGTTGAACGCGGCCCGCTGCGAGCTTGGCTGCATTACGTCCGGACCGGTCGTCCGCACGTGACCTGGAAGTTCGCGTCGACGCTGGACGGCAGGGTCGCCGCGGCGGACGGCACCAGCCGCTGGATCTCCTCCGCGGCGTCGCGCGCCGACACCCATGAGCTGCGCGCCAAGGTCGACGCGATCGTGGTCGGCACCGCCACGGTGCTGGCCGACGATCCGCAGCTGACCGCGCGCCTCGAGGACGGCACGCCGCACCCCCGGCAGCCGCTGCGGGTCGTGGTTGGCGACCGCGACATCCCGGCGAGCGCGCGGATACTCGACGACGCCGCGGAGACCATGCGGGTGCGGGGGCACGACCCCGGCGAGGTGCTGGCTCAGCTCGCCGAGCGGGGAGCTCTGGACGTCCTGCTGGAGGGCGGCCCCCAGGTGGCAGGCGCGTTCGTGCGGGCGGGCATGGTCGACCGGATCATCGGCTACCTCGCGCCCGCACTCCTGGGTGCGGGACCATGGGCGCTGGAGGATGCTGGGGTGTCAACCATCACCGAGATGCACCGGTGGGAGTTCGAAGAGGTCACTATGACAGGGGGCGATGTGCGGGTAACGGCCGTACCGTCGTCGCCGAGGCTTCAGCGATGAGATCGTAGGAAGAGAGGTACGGCGTGTTCACCGGGATTGTCGAGGAGGTCGGCGAGGTCATCGGCATCGATCAGGTGCCCAACGCCGCGCGGCT
The DNA here is from genome assembly GCA_009379975.1 of Actinophytocola sp. Taxonomy (GTDB): domain Bacteria; phylum Actinomycetota; class Actinomycetes; order Mycobacteriales; family Pseudonocardiaceae; genus WHSS01. Next base: position 3,399 of record WHSS01000251.1, on the reverse strand, counting down.
GAGCGTGGCGGGGCCGCTGGTGACCACCGACGTCGAGCATGGTGATTCGGTCGCGGTCAACGGCGTCTGCCTGACCGTGGTCGACATCGCGGGCTCGTCGTTCACCGTCGATGTCGTGCATGAGACCCTGCAGCGCTCCAGCTTGGCGAAGGTGCACATCGGCGACCGGGTGAATCTCGAACGCGCCATGGCGGTGGGGGACCGGCTCGGCGGCCACATCATGCAGGGGCATGTTGACGGCACCGGAACGTACCTGGCCCGCGATCCGTCCGGCGTGACCCGCTTCGCGTTGCCCCGCGCGTTGAGCAGGTACGTCGTCGAGAAGGGCTCGATCGCGGTCGACGGGGTCTCGCTGACCGTCGCGTCCGTCACCGAGGACGAGTTCGCGGTCGCCCTGATCCCGACGACGCTGGAAATGACCAACCTCGGCACCAAGACACCGGGCGATCCGGTGAATCTCGAGGTCGATGTGCTAGCCAAGTACGTGGAGAAACTGGTGGCCTGCCACCTGCCCCCCGCCGAGCCGGGGAAGGCGCCGGGAGACAATGGCCCGGACCTACAGGAGTGAGCATGGACAAGTTCGCCGGCATCGAGCGTGCGATCGCCGATATCGCCGAGGGTAAGCCCGTTGTCGTCGTCGACGACGAGGATCGCGAGAACGAAGGCGACCTGATCTTCGCGGCGGAGAAGGCGACGCCCGAGCTCGTCGCGTTCATGGTGCGCTACACCTCGGGCTACATCTGCGTGCCGCTCACCGAGTACGACGCCGACCGGCTGAACCTGCCGCCGATGTTCTACGCGAACCAGGACGTGCGAGGCACCGCGTACACGGTCACCGTCGACGCGAAGGAAGGCGTGAGCACCGGAATCTCCGCATCGGACCGGGCGCACACGATCAAGCTGCTCGCCGACATCACCTCGACCGCTGGCGACTTCAACCGGCCGGGGCACGTCGTGCCGTTGCGCGCCAAGGAAGGCGGCGTGCTGCGCAGGCCGGGGCACACCGAGGCGTCGGTCGACCTGGCCAGGATGGCGGGGCTGCGGCCGGCGGGTGTGCTCTGCGAGATCGTCTCGCAGAAGGACGAGGGCGACATGGCCCGCTTCGACGAGCTGCAGGTCTTCGCGGAGGAACACGGCCTGACGCTGATCACCATCGCCGACCTGATCGCCTACCGCAGGCGCAACGAGAAGCAGGTCGAGCCGGTGGCCGAGGCCCGCATCCCGCTGCGGTACGGCACGTTCCGCGCGGTCGGCTACGACAGCCTGCTGGACGGTATCGAGCACATCGCGTTCGTCTACGGCGAGATCGGCGACGGCGAGGACGTGCTGGTCCGGGCGCACTCGGAGTGCCTGACGGGCGACGTGTTCGGCTCGTTGCGGTGTGACTGCGGCCCGCAGCTGGATGCGGCCCTGAAGGCGGTGGCAGAAGAGGGGCGCGGTGTCGTGCTCTACATCAGGGGCCATGAGGGCCGCGGCATCGGTTTGATGCACAAGCTGCAGGCCTACCAGTTGCAGGACGGCGGTGAGGACACCGTGGACGCGAACCTGAAGCTGGGCGTGCCCGCCGACGCACGCGACTACGGCACCGGCGCGCAGATCCTGCGCGACATCGGGATCAAGTCGATGCGGCTGCTGACGAACAACCCGGCCAAGCGCATCGGCCTCGAGGGATACGGCCTCCGGGTGACCGGCAGGGTGCCGTTGCCCATCTCGCCGAACCCGGAGAACCTGCGTTACCTCAAGACCAAACGTGACCGGCTCGGGCACGACCTCTCCGATCTGGAGCACCTCGACGAGGTCGGCGCGCACCTGGACGAGGTCGGCGCCGACGGAGCGGGCGGCACGCAGGACGGCGGGGTTCCGGCATGACCGATCGGCTTCGTGTCCTCTGGGGTCGCCGATGAGTGGGGAAGGCCGCCCCGAGGTGGTGCTGGAGCCGGGCGCCTATGAGCACCTGCGATTGGGCATCGTGACGACGCGCTGGCACTCGGCGATCACCGACAGCCTGCTGGCGCGGGCGCTCGCCGCCGCCGAGGAGGCGAAGCTGGATGTGGAGCCGACCGTGGCTCACGTCGCCGGCGCTGTGGAGTTGCCGGTCGTCGCGCAGGCGCTCGCGAAGGATCATGACGCCGTGGTGGCGCTGGGCGTGGTCATCCGCGGTGGCACGCCGCATTTCGAGTATGTCTGCGACGCGGTGACCGCCGGGTTGACCCGGGTGGCGCTCGACGAGGGCACGCCGGTCGGCAACGGCGTCCTGACCTGTGACACCGAGGAGCAGGCGGCGGATCGTGCCGGGTTGCCCGGTTCGGTGGAAGACAAAGGATTCGAGGCGACGGTGGCGGCGCTGGATGCCGCGCAGGTGCTGCGGTCGCTGCGCAGGCGATGGACCGAAACGAGTTAGGGGTCGCGTGATCACGGTGGAGCAGCGGGAGGATTCCGGCGTCGTCGGCACCGAGCCGGTGCAGTGCAGGCCGTTTTTCGCCATCTGGATGGCGAGCGGTCTGGCGGTCGCGATCGTCGCGGTGTTCACCGTGGTGGGCATCGTGCTGCGGTCGTCGGATACCGGTGTGGTGTTCCAGACCTCCGACCAGGTGGCGATGATCGTGCTGGGCATCCTCATCGCCGCGGGGACCATGCTGTGGGCGGTGCCGAGGGTGCGGGCGGACGCCGAGGGGATCGAGGTCCGCAACGTGCTGACCAAGCGGCGCTTCGCCTGGCGCGAGGTGCTGTCGGTCAGCTTCCCCGACGGCGCGTCGTTCGCGCGGCTCGAACTGCCGGATGACGAGTACTACACCGTGATGGCGGTGCAGGCCGTCGACGGCTGGCGCGCTGTGACGGCGGTGCGTGCCCTGCGGAAGCTGCACAAGCAGGCCTGGCGGGAGTAGCCCCCGGCGCCCCGGCCCCCAGCTTCGCTCGTGCGTGAAACTCCTTGCATGGGCACGCGTCAGCACTCACGACTCGCCTGGTTGGGGTCGTGAGTGCTGACGCGTGCGGGGACAACAACTTTCACGCACGACGATGGGTGCTTGGTGCCGGCGAGTCTTGCCAGTTGCGGCCATGGTGTCTAACGCGGATTTCCACGCACTGGTTCGGGGGCAAGCGGGAGACGGTCAGGCCGTCACCGTCGGCGTCCGCCTGCTTCTCCACGAGCAGGATCGACACACCCTTGTGCCGCGGCTCGGCCCGCGGATCGGTCTTGCACAGCAGCGCGATCAGGCCGGCCTTGCGGGCGTTGGAGATCCAGGTCTTGGCGCCGCTGATCACGTACTCGTCGCCGCGGCAGCGCGCGACGGTGCGCATCGCCTGCAGGTCGGACCCGCCCCCTGGCTCGGTGAGCGCCATCGTGGCCCGTAGCTCGCCGGTGGCCATACGTGGAAGGTAGCGGTCCTGCTGCTCCCG
>WHSS01000187.1 GCA_009379975.1 Actinophytocola sp. | reverse complement strand
CGCCGGCGACGGGTCGTGAGTGGCTATCAGGGTTCTAACCCTGATAGCCACTCACGACACCCGCGCCTATCTGTCGCCGGCGGTCCTAGGCCGGCTGCGCGACCGGAACCGCCGGTGTTGACAGGTCGACTCTGCGCAGCAACTGGGCGTTGAGCGCGACGATCACGGTCGACAGGCTCATCAACACGGCGCCGACCGCCATCGGCAGGATGAAGCCGATTCCGGCAAGGGCGCCCGCGGCCAGCGGGATCGCGGCCAGGTTGTAGCCCGCCGCCCACCACAGGTTCTGCACCATCTTGCGGTAGCTCGCGGCGGATAGCCGCTGCACCGCGACGACCGCCCGCGGATCGTCGGAGGCGAGCACGATGCCCGCCGACTCGATGGCGACGTCGGTACCCGCCCCGATGGCGATGCCGACGTCGGCGCGAGCCAGCGCTGGGGCGTCGTTGACGCCGTCGCCGACCATCGCGACGGTGTGGCCACGCTGCTGCAGATCGGTCACCGCCGAGTCCTTGTCTTCGGGCAGAACCTCGGCGAAGACCAGCCTTCCCCCGCCCCCCTCTCGGTGTTGGCTCCCGCCCGCCACCCCGCGCGTCCCGGCCCCCGTCTCGATGCCGAGCTCGGTGGCGACGGCATCGGCGACCTGCTGGGCGTCGCCGGTGATCATGGCGACCGTGACGCCGCGTTCGTGCAGCGCGTCGATGGCCTGCCGTGATTCGGGCCGGATCTGATCCTCCAGCGCCAGCGAGCCGATGATGGCCTCGCCCCGCACGACGTGCAGCACCGCGGCGCCGCGCTGCTGCCACGTCTCGACCGACGCCGCCAGCGTGTCGGGAACGGCCAGGTTCCGTTCCCGCAGCAAGGTCGGGCCGCCGACGGTGACCTGCTCGCCGTCGACGTCGGCCTGCACGCCACGCCCGCTCATCGAACGGAAGCCACTGGCCCGCGGGATGTCGACGCCCCGCTCGCGCGCCGCGGCGACGATGGCCCTGGCGAGCGGGTGCTCGCTGTCGGACTCCACCGCGGCCGCCGTCGCCATCAGCGCGTCCACCTGCTCTTCGCCCGCCGCCGCGGCGACACCGGTCACCGCGTGCTCGCCCTTGGTCAGGGTGCCGGTCTTGTCGAAGAGCACCACATCGACGTTACGCATGCGCTCGAGTGCCAGCCTGTCCTTGACCAGGATCCCGTTGCGGGCCGATTTAGACGTCGAGATCGAGATCACCAGCGGGATCGCCAGGCCAAGCGCGTGTGGGCAGGCGATGATCAGCACCGTCACCGCGCGCACCACAGCCGCGTCGGGGTCGCCGAGCAATGCCCAGGCCGCCGCGGTGATACCGGCGGCCGCGACGGCGACGTAGAACAGCAGCGCCGCGGCCCGGTCCGCCAGGACCTGGCTGCGCGAGCTCGACTCCTGAGCCTGCGCGACCAGCCGCTGGATCCCGGCGAGGGCGGTGTCATCGCCGGCAGCGTCGATCCGGACCCGGATCGCGCTGTCGGTGGCGACACTGGCCGCGATCACCCGGTCGTTCTCGCCGCGGGTGACCGGGTTCGACTCCCCGGTGATCATCGACTCGTCCAGATCCGCCGAGCCGCTCACGATCGTGCCGTCCGCGGGCACCCGGGCCCCGGGTCGCACCAGCACGACGTCGCCGATGGTCAGATCGCCGATCCGGACGAGGGCGACCGAGCCGTCCGCGGCCATTCGCTCGGCCTCGTCGGGCAGCAGTTCGGCCAGTGCCGCCAATGCGCCGCTGGCCTGCCCGATCGCCCGCATCTCCATCCAGTGACCGAGCAGCATGATCACGATCAGCAGGGACAGCTCCCACCACACGTCGACGCTGAACCAGCCGAGGCTGGCCGTCATGCTGGCCCCGAACGCCACCGTGATCGCCATCCCGATCAGCAGCATCATGCCGGGCTGGCGGCTCTTGACCTCCGCGAACGCGCCCTTGATGAACGGAGCGCCACCGTAAATGAAGATCAACGTACCCAGCACCGGTGAGATCAGGTTCGAGCCGGTGAAGGTCGGTGCGTCGTAGCCGAACCAGTGCTGCAGGTCGTGGCTGTAGAACACGACCGGGATGGTGAGCAGCAGCGAGAGCCAGAACTTGTCGCGGAACATCGCCGGCGAGTGACCGGCGTGCTTGTCGTGATCCCCGTGACCACCATGGCCGCCATGACCGGCGTGGCCGCTGCGGTTGCCGTGACCGGCATGGCTATCATGTCCGGCGCGACCGGCATGTTGCTCATGACCGCCGCGGGTTTCCTGAGCGTCATGTCCGGCCCGCGCAGTCGCCGTCGCCGCACCGTGGTGGTGCTCGGCGTGCTCGTGTCTGTCTTGCGTGGCCATCTTGATCCTCCCGTTTATACCCCAAGGGGGTATATTCCGAGTTGATTTGTACACCCCCTGGGGGTGTAGCGTCAAGACGTGTTCCCCGATCAGGTCGGTCCACAGCCGATGCCGGCTAGCGACACCGCCGCGCGGCTCATGCCGGACAGTTCGGCGACCCGCTTGGACTCGAGCGGGCCCGCCAGTCAGAGCACGAACAATACGCGGCGAAGCAGCTGGGATTGTTATGACGGCGATGAGCGAGTTCTCGGCCGTCGGAGGCCTGACTCACGTGCCTGGGGCGCGGACGCGTGGGTCTGGGGTGCGGACACGGGTCAGAACGGCGGGCCGAAACCGCACGTGACGGGCTTGGCGTTGGCCGGGTCCAGTGCGTTGGTGATCATCTCGGCGATGCCGCTGTCGAAGGCCATGCCGATGTGACCGACCGGGTCCGCCGGGCAGGTGTCCTGCACGTAGGAGTTGTCCACCCCCGGCTCGTCGACGAACGAGGTCTCGGTCGGGGTCACCAGCAGGTCGTACTTCGTCGCGATGATCGTGTAGTCCACGCGCTCCTGCGCGATCGGGCCGTCGGTGAGCTGCTCGATGCCGGGGCCGTCGACCACGAGTTCGGTGCAGGCGACGCAGCCGATGGCCTTCGACATCTCGGCCCATGCTTCCCGCCCGGCGAGCAGATCCCCGATGGTGACCAAACCGCCGAAGGTGGTGCCGTGGGTCGGCGGGGCCAGCGCCACCACGCGGCGGACGTGCTCGGCGTAGCCGAGGACCTTGGGCACGTAGAGCGACATGAAGCCGCCTTCGGAGTGTCCCACCAGCGAGACCTTGAGGGCACCGCTGGCGGCTCGCACCTCGTCGATGAAGGCCGCGATCTCCTGCGAGGACTCGGTGACCGACTGTACGCCGCCGATGAAGGAGAACTGCGGATGCTCCCCATAGGTGAAGGTGTAGGCGCAGTAACCCGCGCCCGCCAGGTACGGCCCCAGGTAGCTCATGTGGCCTTCGCCGTTGCCGCCGAGGCCGTGCAGCAGCACGACGGGTTCCGGGTGTTCGGCCGACGGCTGGCAGCTCCAGTCGTTGAAGCCGGAGGACGGCGCCGCCTGCGCGACGCCGGCCGTCTGACCGCCGACCAGGAGCAGGGCGCCGGTGATGACTGCCGTGGCGGCGGTTCGGAAGGAGCGAGCCATGGGGTTCCCTTCGCAGGCGACATGTCCCCTGCCGAGAATTAGAACACGCTTACCTGTTTATAACAAGCTCTCTTTTTCGTAACATGGATGCGTGCTAAGACAGGACCCGAAGCGGTACGGTCGCGCTGTGGCCGAACCAACGCGTGCCGAGCCCGCGCCACCCCCGAGCGGCAGGCGCATCCGGGGATTGGATGCCGAGCAGCGCAAGGCGAAACGGCGGGCGCAGTTGCTCGAAGCCACTCTCGACCTGGTGGCGGCCAACGGCTACCCGAATACCTCGATCGAGCAGATCTGCCAGGCTGCTTACGTTGGCACCAAGGGCTTCTACGAGATCTTCGACAACAAGGAAGCCTGCTACATCGCGCTGGTCCGAGAGGTGAGTGAGCGGATCGAGGCCGCAATGGTCGAGACGCTGCGGGATGCGCCGGACGACGAGCCCGGCGCCAGCCGTACATTGCTCGAGGCGTTCGCCCATGCGCTGGCCGACGATCCCCGGCTCGCCAAGGTGACCTTCGGTGAGGCCAGCGGAATCTCCTCCGCCGTCGAGCGGCAGCGCCGGATCAACCGCCGCTGGGCCGCCGAGTTCCTGCTCGCGGTGTGGGGCCGGTTCGGCATGGCGCCCCACGAGGACGCGCGACCGGTGGCGGTCGGCGCGATCGGCGGCCTGTTCGACATCGTCGCCGACTGGATGGTCACCGACGACGAGCATGCCGATGGGCACGCCGACGCCGATGCCGGCGACGTTGACGCCCTCATCGCCGCGCTGACCGCCTACTACCAGGTGATCCGCGACGGGCTCCGCGCCCGCTGATCTCGGCCCGAGCGGGGATCAGCGGAGCGTTCGCCATGCGCACTCACCTGCTCCGGATCACGCAGGGTCGTTGATGGTGATGACGTTTTCCGGGTTGGGCTTGTCATCGGGATCGGCCTGACTGTAGTCGCGAACGGCCCATCGCGCTGCGCCGTTGCCGCCGCGACGCCTGCGGTCGCGGCGGTTTCGATGAACTTCGCCGCGTCGGGCGTGTTGCGCATCAGGCCGTCCAAGATCGGACCGAGGAGCTGCGTCGAACCGAGCCCTTCGCTCTCGCAGGCCTGGTTGACGACGATCTTCATCGCGGCCAGTTGCGAGGCGGGCATCGACGCGAGTTGCGCCGCGGTGGCCGCCACCTCGGCCTCGAGCTGATCGAACGGTACCGCCTTGTTGATCAGCTGCACGTCGGAGAGCGGTTTGCCGGTCAGCGCGTACTCCTTCGCCTTGGTCAGCCCGAGGCGGTAGATCCACATGCCGGACAGGTAGCACCCCCACATGCGGGAGTACGGGGTGCCGATGCGCGCGTCTTCGGAGGCGATGACCAGATCGGCGCAGAGCGCGAGGTCACTGCCGCCGCCGACACACCAGCCGTGCACCTGGGCGATGACCGGCTTCGGCACCCGCCACATGTGATCACACCTTGAGTGAGCGTGACACCCGGCCCGACCTACCGAACGTCACATTCGCTCAGTCAGCCACGCCACGACTTCGTCGAGCACGACCTGCTGCTCCGGTTCGTTGAAGATCTCGTGATACAGCCCGTCGTGCAGGGTGAGCGTGACGTCCTGCGAAGCCACCCGGTCGGCGACGAGCCGCGATCCGGATGGCGAGGAGAGCTGATCTTCGGTGCCGTGCAGCACCAGCACCGGCAACGAGATCGTGGGCAGCCGACCGGTCACCCGGTCGATGGCGGCGAGGCCCTCCGCGCCGAGGCGGGCGCGGATCTTGCCGCGATAGTTCAGCGGGTCGGCGTCGTAGGCGGCCACCACATCGGGGTCACGGCTGATCGTGCTCGAGTCCAGCGGGGGCACCAAGCCGAGGTTCGGAGTGAGCGAGGAGAGCACCTTCGCGGCCAGCCGCTCCACTTTGGAGCCGACACCGGGCACCATCATCGCGCCGGAAAGGATCAGGCCGCGCAGTGCGGCCTGGTTGCCGCTGGTCACGTAGTCCAGCGCGATCAGCCCGCCGAGGCTATGACCGAGTAGCACCAGCGGCAGGCCGTCATGCCGCTCGCCGGCCAAGGCGATCAGCCGGCCGAGGTCGGCGCACACGCCGGTCATCCGATGAATGTTTCCCCGTACGCCATCGGATTGGCCGTGACCACGGTGATCCAGCGCGTAGCAGACATAGCCCTCGGTGGCCAGCCGCGCCGCGACGTGCGCATAGCGTCCGCTGTGCTCGGCGAAGCCGTGCGAGATCACCACGATCCCGGCCGGGTCGCCGTCGGGCTCCCAGCCCTGCCAGTAGATCTTGCCGCCCGCGGCGCCGGTGAACCGGCCCTCGACATGTGTTGTCACGTCACCAGGCCTCGCCGTGGACTTCGTGGCCCGGCCGCTGCCGGAGCAGGCCGCGATAGGTATTGGCGACCGGCTGCCCGTGGTTGATCACCGCGTCCACTTCGGCGGCGATCGGCATGTCGACACCGCGCTCCGCGGCCAGCTTCATCACCACGGCCGACGACTTGACACCTTCGGCGACCTGGCCCATCTCCTCGCGCACCTGCTCGACCGTTTTCCCTTGTGCCAAGCCGAGACCGACCCTCCTATTGCGACTATGCGGGCTGGTGCAGGTGGCGATCAGGTCACCCATGCCCGCCAGCCCGGCGAAGGTGTCGAACTGCCCGCCCATCGCCGAGCCCAGCTTCGCCAGTTCGCGCAGTGACCGGGTAATGACCATCGCCCTGGTGTTGTCCCCCGCCTCGAGGCCGTCGCCGAAGCCGGTGGCGATCGCGAAAACGTTCTTCAGCGCCCCGGCGATCTCGATGCCGACGACGTCGCTGCTGGTGTAGACCCGGAACCGGGAGGTGCGGAACAACTCCTGCAGCATCACGGCCGTCTGGTGATCGGGCATCGCGATGGTGGCCGCCGCCGCGAAGCCCTGCACGATCTCCTTGGCGATGTTCGGGCCGGCGAGCACGCCTGCCGGGTGCCCGGGCAGCACCTCGGTGACGATCTCGGTCATCCGCTTGCGGGAGCCTTGTTCCAGGCCTTTGACCAGGCTGACGATCGGGATCCACGGCCGCAGATGCTCGGCAGCCTCTTCCAGCACCGAGCGGAACGACTGCGACGGCACGCCCATCACCAGGACGTCGGCATCGGCGACGGCTTCCGCCAGGTCTGCGGTCGCCCGCAGCGACCTGGACAGCGCCAGGTCGCCGAGATAGCGCGAGTTGGTGTGCCGGGTGTTGATCTCCTCGGCGGTCGCCGGGTCGCGGGCCCAGAGCGTGGTCGCGGTGTTACGCGCACAGGTCGACGCCACCGTGGTGCCCCATGACCCGCCGCCGAGTATCGCGACGCCGGGCTTTCGTGTCGATCGAGCGGTCATCCGGCGCCTCCCAGCGTCATCGCCATCCCGGGCCAGTCAACCACTCGGCGAGAGCGCCGGGCAAGCAATGCGACGGCGCCCGTTGACCGAAAATATTGACTAACTGGCCGCTCGTCGCTTCGACGGGGACAGTAATGGGCCTAGCGTGGTCGAGGGCGACTCGAAAGCAGGGTGATGATGTCTTCATTCGACTACGACGTGGTGGTCATCGGCTCCGGCTTCGGCGGCAGTGTGACGGCGTTGCGGTTGACGGAAAAGGGCTACCGCGTCGGCGTGCTCGAGTCGGGCAGGCGATGGAACCCGGAGGATTACCCGAAGACGAACTGGAATGTCCGCAAGGCGATCTGGGCGCCGAAGCTCGGGCTGACCGGGCCGCAGCGGATCAGCATCCTCGGTAAATGCGCGGTGTTCAGCGGCGCGGGCGTCGGCGGTGGCTCGCTGATCTACGGCAACACGCTGTATGAGCCGCTCGACGCGTTCTACACCGACCGGCAGTGGGAGCACATCACCGATTGGCGCGCCGAACTCGCGCCGTACTACGACCAGGCTCAGCGCATGCTCGGCGTCGAGCGGAACCCGAGGATGACCCCGGCGGACGACGTCATTCGCGAGGTCGCGCGGGATATGGGAGTCGAGGACACCTTTCACCCGACCAACGTCGGCGTCTTCTTCAACGAGGGCCGCGAGGGCGAAGAGGTCGACGACCCGTACTTCGGCGGCGCCGGTCCTCGGCGGAGGGGCTGTCAGCACTGCGCACGCTGCTTCACCGGTTGCCCGCACAATTCGAAGAACACCACGACGACCAACTACCTCTACCTGGCCGAGCAGGGCGGCGCCGAGGTTCACCCGCTGACCACGGTCACCGCCGTCCGGCCGCTCCCGGGTGGCGGCTACGCGGTCCGCACTCACCGTTCCGATCGGCGGATCCGCAAGGGCAAGCGGACGTTCACCGCGGAGCAGGTCGTGTTCGCCGCCGCCGCGCTCGGCACGCAGAAGCTGCTGCACAAGCTCGCGGGCGACGGCACGCTGCCGAAGCTGTCACCGCGGCTCGGTGAGCTGACCCGCAGCAACTCCGAGGCGATCATCAACGTGGTCAGCCGCAAGCGCCACGACTTCGCGCAGGGGATCGCGATCACCTCGTCGATTCACCCCGAGGCCGATACCCACGTCGAGGTGTGCCGCTACGGCGAGGGGCAGAACGCGCTGTTCGGAATGTCCACACCGATGATCGACGGCGGCGCGTTCCGTTTCCTGCGCTACCTGCTGGCGATTGTGCGGCACCCGCTGGTGTTCCTGCGCAGCCTCAACGCGCACCGCGCCTCGGAGAAGTCGGTGATTCTGCTGGTCATGCAGTCCCTGGACAACTCGCTGACTTCCTACCTCAGGCGTGGCCGGTTGCGCACCAAGCAGGGTTCGGGCGAGCCCAATCCGGAGTGGCTCCCGGTGGCACACGACGTTGCGCGCCGCTTCGGCAAGAAGGTCGACGGCGACACCCACGGGCTGATCATGGACGTGTTCAATATCCCGGCGACCGCCCACTACATCGGCGGCTGCGTCATCGGCGATTCCCCGGAGAGCGGCGTCGTCGACGCCTATCAGCGGGTGTATGGGCACCCAGGCCTGCACGTCGCCGACGGCTCCGCGATCTCGGCCAACCTCGGGGTGAACCCGTCGCTGACCATCACCGCGCAGGCCGAGCGTGCGATGGCGTTCTGGCCGAACAAGTGCGAGGCGGATCCGCGGCCCGACCTGGGCACCGCGTATCGGCGCGTCGAACCGGTGATGCCCAAGAACCCGGCCGTGCCGGAGCCGGCCTTCGGCGAGCTCCGGCTGCCCATCACCCCGGTCTGAGCCAGACTCGCACCAGCCACTCGTACCGCGAAGGGATGCCTGATGTCCGACACCGATGAGGCGCAACCGTTTACCGAGATGGTCAACGCCGGGCTCGAGTTCACCATCCCGGTCGCGCACGGGATGGGTGTGCGGGCGATCGAGGTTCGTCCGGGGTTCGCGGCGACCGAGGTGCCGATCGAGGGCAACGGCAACCACTTCGGCGTCATGTATGCCGGCGTGCTGTTCACCGTGGCCGAGATCCTGGGCGGGGCGATCTCGATCGCGACGTTCGACACGTCCACGTACTACCCGCTCGTCAGGGACCTGCAAATCGCGTTTCGTAAGCCGGCGAAGACCAACGTTCGGGCCAGCGCGACGCTTGCCGAGGACACCATCGCCACGGTCACCCGTGAGGCCGCCGCCCACGGTAAGGCCGACTTCGTGCTGGACGCCGAACTCACCGACGCCGATGGGGTAGTTGTGGCAACCACGCACGGGCTGTACCAGCTACGCACGTACGGTTCCTGAGCTGAAAGACGCTTTCAGTCCGTTCAGAGCCTGTTGCGATTTAGCGAAACATGGCGAAATCGGGGCACCAAATCAGTCTCAGGCTTGACCGTTCGGCGCCCAGCGTCCAACTCAGCCGTGTTCGGGCGACCACTGTCCGCGATCGGGGCAATTT
>WHSS01000038.1 GCA_009379975.1 Actinophytocola sp. | reverse complement strand
TGCCCTGGCGCCTACCTCGGCCAGCGACGCGCAGGCCTCGCGCACCGGGGCGGGCACGGTGAACGGCGGGTGATCCCAGCCGGCCAACTGCTTGGCCTGGGCCAGCACCTCCTCGCCCAGCGGCGAGCCGTGTGCCTTCGCGGTGCCCTCGATGCCCGGTGCGCCGTGGCCGATCACCGTCCGGACCGCGATGAAGCTGGGCCGCGGGTCGGCCTTGGCGCGGCTGATCGCCTGGTCGATCGCCTCGACGTCCGTGCCGTCGGGTACCGCCTCGGTGTGCCACCCGTAGGCGGCGAATCTGGCCAGCTGGTCGTCGCTGCACGAGCGGTCGACCCCGCCGTCGATGGTGATCGAGTTGTCGTCCCAGAGCACGACCAGCCTGCCGAGGCGGAGGTGGCCGGCGAACGACGAAGCCTCGTGGCTGATGCCCTCCATGAGACAGCCGTCGCCGACGATCGCGTAGGTGTGGTGGTCGGTGAGCTCGGGGTAGCGGGCGTGCGCCATCCGCTCCGCCAGGGCCATGCCCACGGCCATGGCCAGCCCCTGGCCCAGTGGGCCGGTGGTGCACTCGACGCCTGGTGTCTCGCCGTACTCCGGGTGTCCAGGCGTCCGGGAGCCCAGCTGGCGGAAGTTGCGCAGCTCCGCCTCGGGCAGGTCGTAGCCGAACATGTGCAGCAGCCCGTACAGCAGGGCGGAGCCGTGGCCCGCCGAGAGCACGAAGCGGTCGCGGTCGGCCCAGCCCGGAGCGGCCGGGTCGTGGCGAAGGTGCCGGCTCCACAGCGTCCAGGCCATCGGGGCGGCGCCCATCGGCATGCCCGGGTGCCCGGAGTTGGCTGCCTGGACCATGTCGGCCGCGAGGAAGCGGATCGTGTCGATCGCCAGCTGGTCGATCTCGACCGACGGGACATGGGGCCGTTGCAGGACCTCGGTCATCAGGCTGCCTCTCCTTCCTTGGCGTTCTGGGCCGCGACGTTGCGGAGCCGGGTGACGGCCGTCGCCTTGCCGCCGGGGTAGGCGTACATCCAGGACCCCGAGATGAAGACGTCGGCCCCGGCCGCGGCCGCCCCGCTGATCGTCCGGTCGGTGATGCCGCCGTCCACCTCGAGCTCGATGGACAAGCCGGAGTCTTCGATCATTCGTCGCAGGCGGGCGACCTTGCGCTCGACGGAGGGGATGTACGCCTGGCCGCCGAACCCGGGGTTGACCGTCATCGCGAGCACCATGTCGGTCTCGGTCAGTACGTGCTCGACGACTTCGATCGGTGTGTGCGGGTTGAGGGCGACGCCGCTGCGGGCACCGAGGTCGCGGATCCGCGCGAGCGTGCGGTGCAGGTGGGTGCAGGCCTCGGCGTGCACGATGACCAGTTCACATCCCGCGTCGACGTACCGTCCGATGAGCTCGTCTGGGTTGACGACCATGAGGTGCGCCTCGAAGCCGACCGTGCTGTGCGGACGGGCCGCGGCGATCACGTCGGGCCCGAAGGTCAGGTTGGGGACGAAGACGCCGTCCATGACATCCCACTGGATGCGGTCGACGCCCGCCTCGCACAGCGCCCGCACCTCGTCGCCGATACGGGCGAAGTCGGCAGGCAGCACGGACGGCACGATGAGCGGCTGCCGTTGACCGGGCACGGTCATGGGCGCGGCCTTTCTGATCGGGTCTCCCATACCACCGCGTCCCGGCCCTGCCGCCCTCCCCTGCGTGGGTGGAGGCATGGGTGAGATCGCCGAGGGAGCTCCGGCAGCGCCCAGGGTTCTATGCTGGGCGCATGCCGACGGCTCGGCTCGGCACAGCGAGGGTAGGACGGAGTCCTGCCCGAGTGGTCGATGAGTCGCACGGAAAGATCACGTGAGCTGCCTCGCCGAGACGGCGGCATTTGAGGAGACACATGCCGACCTCGCTTCCCAGCCCTTTGCGCCTCGTGCTGGTGGACGACCACGAGATGGTGTTGCACGGTCTCGATGCCATGCTCGGCCACTTCCCGGACCAGGTCACGATCGTCGGGCAGACGACCACGGCCGCCGCGGCGCTGGCACTGGTCGCCCAGGAGACCCCCGATGTCGTGTTGTGCGACGTGCGGATCGGGCAGGAGAGCGGCCTGGACCTGTGCCGGCGGATCACCACGCAGTTTCCCGAGACGAAGGTCGTCCTGCTTACCGTGTACGACGACGAGCACTACCTCTACCAGGCGCTGCGGGTCGGTGCCTCCGGTTACATCCTCAAGCGGATCGACGGTCAGGAACTCGTCGCCCACCTGCGCCGGCTGCGCGAGGGCGAGACGGTGGTCGACCATGCGCTCGCCGGCCGGGTCGCCCTCTCGGCCGCGCGACTCAGTGCCGGGGAGTTCTGGTCCGGCGCGCACCTGGGGCTCACCCAGCGTGAGTCGGAGGTGCTCGAGTTGCTCGTCTCGGGACACTCGAACAAGGGTGTCGCGAGCAAGCTCGTGGTCAGCGAGGACACCGTGAAGACGCATATCCGTGGGCTTTACCGCAAATTGGGCGTCTCGGACCGTAGTGGCGCGATCGCGGTCGCGCTGCGCGAGGGCCTGTTTCGTTGACGCCCGCAGACAGCACTGTGCCGAGCGCGGGCGACCTGGCCCGCCTGTTCGATGCCGACGGCGTCCTGCTCTACGCCATCGAGGGCCAGGACCTCAGCATCGTCGACATCTGGCCCGCGCACCCCTCCGCGAGCTCCCTGAAGCTGCAGGTCGGCTTCGGAGTGACCGGGCTGGTGGCCCGTACCCGCAATGCGGTGCTGCTCGACGCGGACTCGCCACGTAACGCGCTGCACCGCCAGCTGCTGCGCCTCGAACCGGAACAAACCGTTGCGCGGATGTGCCTCCCGCTGACGGGGCTCGAGGACGACGTCGTGGGCGTCCTGGCCGTCCACCGGGACCCGGAGCGCCCGTTCGGACAGGCCGACCTCGACGCCGCGGAGCCGTTCGCGGCGGTCCTCGGGCTCCGGCTGCACGCGGAGCAACTGTGGCGGGCGGTCCACCGGCACCGCACTGAGCGCGACCGGCTCATCAAGCAGGCGATCTCGGCTCAGGAGGCGGAGCGGCGCAGGATCGCCTTCGACCTGCACGACGGTGTCACCACCGCGCTCGCGTCCATGTCGTTTCACCTCTCGGCCGCGGATCTCACCGTGTCGGAGGTCGCCGCGCGCGAGGGGGAACAGGACTCGCCGCGCGTGCAGGAACTGGCGCGGGCCCGCGCAGAGCTGGTGAACGCGCGCGAGCTGGCCGATCTGGCCTACAACCAGACCAGGGCCGCCATCTCGGGGCTCCACAGCCTGGTGCTCGACGACCTCGGTCTGATCGCGGCGATCGAGTCGCTGGTCCAGATGGCCGACCGCGACAGCGGCCCGTCGATCGACCTCGTCGTGGACCCGGCGGCCGCGATCGACGACCTGTCCGACCATGCGGCCGCGGCGCTCTATCGGATCGCCCAGGAGGCGCTGGCCAACGCGGTCAAGCACGCCGAGGCGCATCGGATCGTGCTGTCGCTGCGTCGCGTCGGGAACTCGATCGTGCTCGGGTGCGCCGACGACGGGAAGGGTTTCGACCCCGGCCAGCGCCGCACGGCCCGGGCCATGGACGCCGACGGCGGGCAGCACTTCGGCCTCAGCTCGATCGCCGAGCGCTGCGCCATGCTCGAAGCCTCGCTCCGGGTCGACTCGCTCCCGGGCCGGGGGACCACCGTGCTGGTCGAGTTCGTGAGTGGTAATCCGGGTTAGAACGCGGACAGCCACTCACGAACTCTTTATCCACACCACCTCGGTTGTCCACAGCCCGTTGGATTGCCGGTTACCCGGACGGCCGTTGCCCGGCAGTCTGCGGAGCATGCCTCTTCACCGCAGATGGTCCGAAGCAGAGCTCCTGCCGGAAGTTCTGCATGAGTGGCGCGTGCTCCTCAAGGAGCAGGCCGGGATGGTGTTGTGGAGCCAGCTCCGGCGGCTTGGGTTGAGTAGCGAGGATGTCGAAGCCAACGTCAAGGCGCAGCGGTGGACGAGGGTGCTGCCGCGCGTGTACGCCACGTTCACCGGTGAGCTCAGTCGCGACGCCAAGCTTCACGCTGCGCTCCTGTACGGCGGCGGCGAGGCCGTGTTGAGCCATTCCAGCGCGGCCGAGGAGTGGGGGATGGTGCCGATCACCGATCGGCCGGTCGACATCACGGTGCCGTATACGAGTTCGGCCATCTCGCAGTTGCCCCTCGTGCGCGTGCACCGCTCCAGGGCTATAAGACACTCGGTCGTCGCGACGTTCCCGCCACGAACGAAGAGGACCGACACGATCCTGGATCTGGCGTCAGCGCAACCGACGGCCAAGGAAGCTAAGTACACGGTTGTCGATCTGCTCACCCGTCACCGGGTCGATGCGGACACGATGCGCGCGTGCTTCGAACTCAGGCCGCCCCACCGGCACCGCGGCGCTATCAAGCAAGGAATTCAACTCGTTCGTGTGGGATTCATGTCTGGCCTCGAAGTCGAGTACACGGAGGGTGTGGAGGGTCGCCACGGCCTGCCTGTCGGCGACCGTCAAGTGCCGGTGGTCGTGGACGGGAAGAGACTCTGGGAGGACTGCACCTACGACTCCTCGGGCGCGGCGGTCACGGTCCGGCTCGACGGGCGCCGGGATCACGCCACGGCAGGTGTCGCGTTTCGCGACCGGCGGCGGGACAACGCGGCAGAGATCGCCGGCCGGGCACGCCTGGTCTACGGGTGGCGGGACGTTCATGAGGACCCATGCGCCGTGGCCGCCGAGGTTCGCGCCGTTCTCCTGCGCGAAGGCTGGCGTCCGGGCCCGGATGACGTCGTGCGGTGTGAGAAGTGTTCGTGAGTGGCTGTCCGGGTTAGAACGCGGACAGCCACTCACGAACTCTGGGCACTGCGGCAGTTGTCCAGGAGCCGCTGCTGTGCCGCGGCAACGTTGGCGGGGGCTCCGGCCCACGTGCGCAGGGCGTCGCTGACCAGCGCTCGCCCGAAGGAAAAGGTGACGTGCCACGGGCGCTCCGGGATGGCGATGAGGTCGCTGAGAAACGCGCACACGTCCGCGGTCGGATGTCCGCCGGAGAGGAACGCGATCCCGGGCACGGCCGCCGGGACGGTGTCGAGCAGCACCTCGTACGTCGCCGCCGCGACGTCGCCGGCGGGGATCGCCGGTGCGTCGAGGCCGGGCGTCACGAAGTTCGGCTTGAGCACGATTCCGGTCAGATCGACGCCGGCCCGGTCCAGCTCCTCGAACACGGACGCCAGTGCCAGGCCGGTCGTCTCCGCGGACACCGCCAGGGCGTGATCGCCGTTGCAGAGCACCTCCGGCTCGACGATGGGGACGATCCCGTGCTCCTGGCACAGGGCGGCGTACCTCGCCAGCGCATGTGCGTTCGCCCGGGCGACGTAGGAGTTGGTCGTGGTCACGTCGAAAACCGCACGCCACTTGGCGAACGCGGCGCCACGCCCGGCGTATGACGCCAGCCGGGTCCCGAGCCGGTCAAGGCCCTCGGTGATGAGCGCGCCACCCTGACCGGGAAGCGGCGTGGTGCCGGTGTCGACCTTGATGCCGGGCAGGATGCCCAGCTCGCGGGCGGCGAGCGGGAAGGGTCGTCCGTCGCTGAGCTCCTGGCCGAAGGTCTCGTCGGAGAGGATGATGCCGCTGACCGAATCCGGCAGTCCGTCGGCGGTCAGCAGCAACTCGCGGTAGTCGCGCCGTGTGACGTCGCCGGCGGGGATCCCTTCCGCCTCGAGCCGCGCGGACATCGTCTTGATCGACTCGTCAGCGGCAAGGACACCGCGGCCGCCGCTGGTCATCTGCCGAGCGGTCTCGGCGAGGGTGGACATTTCGGTGGGGGTCGTGGTCGTCATGCCTTCCAGGTTGCGACGCCGCCGCCCCGTGGTCCTCACCCCGTGGGGCGAAACCGGGTGTGAAATGCCGCTTCGCCTACCCGGTCGGCGTCGCACACGTGCCGCAGGAACAGGCGCGTCGCGGCCGTGGGCTCCGACGTCGTGCACAGGTGCCACGGGCGCTCGAGCGGCGTCCCGGGCACGGGATACGTCGCAAGGTCGCCACTGTCCAGGTGCGGGCGGGCGGCCTCCTCGTGCACCAGCGTGACCCCGAGCCCCTGGCGCGCGGCCGCCACCACCGCGCCGGCGGTACCCAGGGTGAGCAGTGGCGGCGCCGCCGGGAGCCGGCTGAGCAGCGACAGCGTCGTGTCGCGTGTGCCCGAGCCGAGGCCGGTGAGCAACCACGTCGTAGCCAACGGATCCTCGCGCAGGCCGGGGCGGCCGACGAGGACCAGCCGGTTCGGGCGCCGCGCCCTGGTCACCAGGCCGGCCCCTCGCGGTGGCCGGCCGGCGAGCACCACGTCGACGGCATGGTCGGCCGCCAGCGAGAACAGCTCATCCCTGGGCAGGACCGACAGGGAGAGCGTGACGTGCGGGTACTCGGCAACGAAGGACGCCATCAGCCGCGGCAGCAGGTACTCGCTCGCAGTGGCGACGGCGCCGATCCGGACCCGTCCGCGGTCGGCGTCGTGCACCGCGCCGGCCGCCTCGGTCAGCAGCCCGAGCAGCTTGCGGACGTAGCCCGCGAAGATCTCCCCGGAGTCGGTGGGCACGATGCCCCGCCCCGCTTTGCCGAACAGGGTCGCCCCGAGCGCCGCCTCCAGTGCCGCGACCGCGGCCGAGACCGCGGGCGGCGTCACGTGAAGCAGGTCGGCGGCGGCGCGCACGCTGCCGGTGTCGTAGACCGCCATGAAGGTCCGGAGCCGGCCCCAGGTGGCGGCGGTGGGGAGGTCAGTGCCAGACATCGTTCAACGATTCCTTAATCAAAAGTAGCAAAGAACCAATTGTAGCTTATTAATTCGCGCGCCAGACTGGTGCTGCCCGCGGTGTCGGGCGGACCGGAAGGAACGGCAATGACCATCAGCGAAGAAGAGACCAAGCAGCGTTGGGACCCGGGCGTGCAGAGCTACGCCGGGATGGGCTACTACAACGCGGACTACGTCCCCAAGGACACCGACGTGCTCGCGGTCTTCCGCGTGACACCCCAGGACGGCGTCGACCCGATCGAGGCCGCGGCGGCCGTGGCGGGGGAGTCCTCCACCGCGACGTGGACCGTGGTGTGGACGGACCGGCTCACCGCCAACTCCCACTATCAGGCCAAGGCGTACCGCGTCGACGAGGTCCCGGGGCGACCCGGCGAGTACTTCGCCTACATCGCTTACGACATCGACCTGTTCGAGGAGGGTTCGGTCGCGAACCTGACATCGTCGATCATCGGCAACGTCTTCGGATTCAAGCCGCTCAAGGCGTTGCGCCTGGAGGACATGCGGATCCCGGTCGCGTACGTCAAGACTTTCCAGGGGCCGGCGCACGGGATCGTGATGGAGCGCGAGTTCCTCAACAAGTACGGCCGCCCGCTGCTCGGCGCGACGATCAAGCCGAAGCTGGGCCTGTCGGCGCGCAACTACGGGCGCGTCGTCTACGAGGCATGCCGCGGCGGCCTTGACTTCACCAAGGACGACGAGAACATCAACTCCCAGCCGTTCATGCGGTGGCGTGACCGCTTCCTCTTCGCGATGGAGGGCGTCAACCGGGCGATGGCCGAGACCGGTGAGATCAAGGGTCACTATCTCAACGTCACGGCCGGGACCATGGAGGAGATGTACCGCCGCGCGGAGTTCGCCAAGGAGCTCGGCAGTGTCATCGTCATGATCGACCTGACGATCGGCTACACGGCGATCCAGTCGATGGCGCACTGGGCGCGGGAGAACGGCGTGCTGCTTCACCTGCACCGGGCCGGCCACTCGACGTACACGCGGCAGAAGACGCACGGCGTCAGCTTCCGGGTGATCGCGAAGTGGTGCCGCCTGATGGGCGTCGACCACGTCCACGCCGGCACCGTCGTCGGCAAGCTCGAGGGCGACCCGGCCACCACGCGCGGCTTCTACGACACCCTCCGGGAGGGCAAGATTCCTGCGAACCTGGCGAACGGCATCTTCTTCGACCAGGACTGGGCGTCGATGCCGGGAGTCATGCCGGTCGCCTCCGGTGGTATTCACGCCGGTCAGATGCATCAGCTGCTGGACCTCTTCTCCGACGACGTGATCCTGCAGTTCGGTGGCGGAACCATCGGCCACCCGTACGGCATCGCCGCGGGCGCCGAGGCCAACCGCGTCGCGCTGGAGGCGATGGTCAAGGCGCGCAACGAGGGCCGTGACCTGCTCCGTGAGGGGCCGGACGTGCTCCGAATCGCGGCGAAGAGCTGTCAGCCGCTGGAGGCCGCACTGGCCACGTGGGGCGAGGTCACCTTCGACTACACCAGCACCGACGCACCGGACTTCGTCCCGACCGCGTCGCCGTCGGCCTGACTGCCACCCATAGGAAGAGAGCACGTCATGAAACTCCGCTACGGAACGTTCTCGTACCTGCCGGACCTCACCGACGAGGAGATCGCGGCCCAGGTCAAGTTCGCCCTCGACCGCGGTTGGCCGGTGTCGGTCGAGTACACCGACGACCCGCACCCGCGCAACGTCTACTGGGAGATGTGGGGCCTGCCGATGTTCGACCTGACCGAGCCGGACGGCGTCATCGCGCAGATCAACGAGTGCCGCACGACGTTCCCCGACCACTACGTCCGGGTGCTCGCGTACGACGCGAGCCTTGGCAGGCAGTCGACCGCCATGTCGTTCCTGGTCCAGCGTCCCGCGCAGGAGCCGGGGTTCCTCCTCGAGCGTGTGGAAGGCCCGGACCGCACGCAGCGCTACTCGGTGCGGTCCTACGCCACCGAGAGGCCGGCCGGAGCGCGGTACGGAGGCGAATGACGCGATGAGCACGTCCCAGGGATTCGGGTTCCCCCGACCGTCGGCCACCGATCCGGCGGCGGCGTCGTCGGCGGCGGACGGCGAGCAAACCACGGCTGAGCCGGTGACCCTCGCCGATGACGCGGAGCTCGACCTCTCGGCGGACGAGGCGGCAGCCAGGGTCGAGGGGACCCTGGCCTCCCTCGACGCGGAGCTGGTCGGGCTCGCCTCCGTCAAGCGGCGGGTCCGTGAGATCGCGTCGCTGCTGCAGGTCGACCGCGCCCGGGAACAGTTCGGGCTCAGCTCGTCGAAGCCGACGCTGCACATGAGCTTCACCGGCGGGCCCGGCACCGGCAAGACGACGGTGGCTATGCGAATGGCGACGATCCTGCACGCTCTCGGCTACATCAGGGCGCCGCGAGTGCATGTCGTTACGCGCGACGACCTGGTCGGCCAGTTCATCGGGCACACCGCGCCGAAGACCAAGGAGGCTCTCGCCCGGGCTGCCGGGGGAGTGCTCTTCATCGACGAGGCCTACTACCTCTTCCGCCCCGAGAACGAACGCGACTACGGACAGGAGGTCATCGAGATCCTGCTTACCGAGATGGAGAACGAGCGGGGCGATCTCGTTGTCATCTTCGCCGGATACCCGGACCGGATGGCCACGTTCTTCGCGGCCAACCCGGGCCTGAGCTCGCGCGTCCCGCACCACATCGAGTTCGAGGACTACGACCACGCGGAGCTGGTGCGGATCGCGGATCTCATGGTCGCGGCGGAGAACTTCCGCTTCGATGAGGCGGCCCGTGCGACGTTCTCGGAGTATCTCACCCGCCGGATGGAGAGGCCGAACTTCTCCAATGCGCGCAGCGTGCGCAACGCGATCGAGCGGTGCCGCCTGCGCCAGGCCCGGCGGCTGGTGGGTCTGCGGCGGCCGCTGCGCAAGGAGGACCTGGTCACTATCACCGACGAGGACATCCGGGGCAGCAGCCTGTTCGCGGACGAGGCTGAGGGCGAGTGATCGCGTCCAACCCTGATCGTCGGCTCGCAAATACATCGCCGCGGCCACCGACGAGATCCGGCAGTTCGGGACGACCTCCGTCCAGATCCAACGTCGGCTGCGAGCGATGTATGCCGCGCTCATCGA
The DNA here is from genome assembly GCA_009379975.1 of Actinophytocola sp. Taxonomy (GTDB): domain Bacteria; phylum Actinomycetota; class Actinomycetes; order Mycobacteriales; family Pseudonocardiaceae; genus WHSS01. Next base: position 17,144 of record WHSS01000038.1, on the reverse strand, counting down.
TCAGTGCCCGCCGGAGCAGCACCCACCTTTGAGCGAAAGGATCGACGCCTTGGACCGCGGCGTCGACCAGTGGTGGACCGACCCGCTGGACCAGCGGCTCGCGGCGGGCAGTGACCCCCAGGGACTGGGCACGGACCAGGGTGTCCTACCTGGACGGACCAGCTGATCCGGCCTGGTGCGGCGCGGCGTTCACCCGGTGCCGGTGTCCTCCGGGCGGCCCGCTCGCTGTTCGGCCAGGGCGATGATCGTGCGGTTGGCGTCCGCGACCGCTGCCGGCCCGCCGCCGGCCTGGGCAGCGGCGTATCCGACCAGGAATGCGGTCAGGGGGGCGGCGGGACGTGCCACGTTGTGCGCCACGGCCTTGGTCATGCCGAGCAGTTCCGTCACGTCGACGTCCAGCTCCACGCCCAGCTCGGCCTTGGCCTCCTCGATCCACTTCTTCATCTGTTCCTCCCTGTGCCTCGGTGTCCGGGTCCTGCGGCCTTCCAGCCCGATGGTAGTTGGTGGTGATGGGCAGCTCGAGGCCGCGTCGAGGGCGGCCAACCGGGCAACGAGCCCGCGCAGCCCGCGGCGGAGCAGGGCTCGCCCCCGGTCAACCCGACCTCGGTGTCGATCACCGAGTCAGTCTTCTCGGGTGGGCCCTCGGGTGCAACATCACATCATCCCGGCCGATGCGGACGGGCCGCTACCCGCTGCACCTGGTGGCGGACCAGGTTCTCCCCGAAGCTGTCCGCCATCGGCCAAGCCTGGCCAAGGTTCATCGTTGCCTGAGCGGCCTGGCCGTGATCAGCCTTGGGCAGCGTCGAGTTCTTCACGAGTGACGCGGCGGGCGATCGCTTCAACGTCGGCTGCGGTCAACTCTCCGGTTCCGTGTCGGTGTACGGCCTGGTCAAGGAGTCGGCGCACGAGCGCGGACGTGGGGATTCGCTCATCTGCAGCTCGGCGTCGCAGCTCGGCGTCGAGGCCTCGGCTGATCCGAACATGGAGCGGGACGTCGAGCGCGGCGGCGTTTTCTGCGGCCTCGGCCTCAGCGGCTTCAGCTTCCTCGGCTGCTACCTCTGTACGGATGGCTTCGTGGCGGGCGCGCCTGGCGGCCCGGGTGTCGTCGACGCTGTTGGTCATTTCTCGGCCTCCTTTGCTTCGAGGTAGTCCCGGAGATCGGCCCCGCGGGTCTTCCATGCGGTCACCCCGGAGTGGTCCACAGGGGCCACGATCACGGTCAGCACGAATCCGGTCGACTGCGAGTAGCCAATGAGCCGGATGTAACCGGCCCGGCTTCGTGGGTCTGGGGCTCGTATCACCTGGTGTGGATCTGCTGCTGCCAGCGTCCAGGCCGGCTCGATATCGATAGCGCCCGGATAGCGTGCTGATCGACTCCGAATGTGGACGACGTCGTCCCCATCCCACCACAGTTCGATCGGCACCCAAGCATTGTAGCGCAATGTGCTACACTGCGACGCCATTGAGCTGTCCGGGTGACACCAAGGTCTCGAAGAGCACTTGGCCGGAAGTCTCCTTGGCCAGCAACGCGAGCAGGCGGATACCGATGCCTATCGTGCGATCGAATTTCGATCTTTGACTCGCCCGCAGGTATGCCGCACCTGTAGCCGGAGCTCTTCAGCTTGATGAGAGGCAGGACCAGGACGATGGGCTCGATCGCGGATCCGCACGACGAGCTGTCCGTCACTCTGCCCAAGCCCTCTAGGCCACGACCAAGCGCGTCACCGACGGTTTCTTCCATCGGCACTCGATCGCGGAGCTCGACGCCAAGTCGGACTACTGGCTCAACAGCAGGGGCGGCTGACCGAACCGATGGTGAAGTGGCCCGGCGGCACCCACTACGAGCGGCCGCGGCCTACTCCCCGGAGACCCAACGTCCTGGTACCCCCTCGACGGCGTCGCCGACATCAGCAACATGCCGACGTCGAAGGGCGTGATCGTTCGTCTGGAGCCGGTTGCCGCTGCAGCAGGCTGAGCGACGGGAAGTCCGACACCGGGTGCTGGTAAGGATCGTGTGGCCAGCCGCAAACGGGCGATCGGGCCTGACTGAGTCGACCAAATGTCGTCCGCTATGACCGATTCTGTTGGCAACAGCGGGAGGGAGGTTGATCAACTTGGGACACGTGACGGGTACGCGAGCTCAACCCCGTCCAACACCCCGGGTGTTGGGTCAGCCGGCGAGTCCGGGAGTACGACACTGAGCACCGGATCGAACACGACCCGCACGACGTCGCCGGTCAACGGCGCCTGAACTCTCATCGGCAGGTGTGCGAGCAGCGACACCGCGCCTTCCAGCGCGAGCACGTGATGACCGGGGCCGGGGATGACACGCGCGACCCGCACGGGTAATCCGGGGCCGTGGGCGTCGGCCAGGAGTACACCGCCGGCGAAGACCGCCACGGTGGCCGCACCGGCCGGTCCTCGGTGCAGCAGCCCGGTGGGGGCACCACCCACCAGCACCTCGCCGTCCGTCCGCACCGTGGCGGAAACCAGGTTGTCGTAGCCGACCAGGGCGGCCACGCTGGCGTCGGCGGGCCGGTGGTGCAGGGCTTCGGGGGCGCCGACCTGGTGCACGCTCCCCTCGACGAGGACGACGACCCGGTCGGCGAAACGCAGTGCCTCCTCGGCCCGGTGCGACACCTGGACCACCGTCGTCGCCCGGTCGGCCAGCGCCTGCTCGAGGTCGGCGAAGAAGGCCGACCGGGTCTGCGCATCCAGGCCGGCGGCCGGTTCGTCGAGCAGCAGCACCTCCGGGTCGATCGCCAGTGCCCTCGCAAGGTTGACCCGCTGCTGTTCGCCTCCTGACAGGGTCTGGGCCGGACGATCCGCCAGGTGCGCTACGCGGAGGCGGTCCAGGGCCTCCGCCACCAGCCGCGCACGCTCCCTGCGTGGCACCTTCCGCCAACGCAGCGGGAGCTCGACGTTGCGCCGTACGGAGGTGCTCAGCAGACCGGGCTGCTGCGTCGCATAGGCCACCCGCCGGCGTACCTCCACCCCGCGGCGCGCCGTGCTCACCCCGTCGAGGGTGACCGTGCCGGAGGTCGGGCGGTCCACGCCGACGAGCAGCCGCAACAGCGTGGTCTTACCCGCGCCGTTCGGGCCGAGCACCGACATGTGCTCCCCGGGTCCGATGTCGAGTGCGTCGATCCGCAGGACCTCGCGGCCCGCACGGACCTGACGCACCTGCCTCAAGCTCAGTTCCGCTCCCACGACGCCCCCCGATGCCGCACCGAGGCCAGCAGGCCGTTCACCGCGAAGGCCAGGGCCAGCAAGACCGCCCCGTAGAGCAGCGCGGAGTTGAAGTCCCCGCGACCGACGCGCTCCACGATCGCAGTCGTCATGACCTGGGTGTGTCCGTGGATGTTGCCGCCGACGATCGTCACCGCGCCGACCTCTGAGATTGCCTTCCCGAAGCCGGCCATCGCAGCGGCGAGCAGCGGGATCCTGGCTTCGATCCACATCCGCAGCACCAGCTGCGCGCGGTTGGCCCCGAGGGCGCGCAGCTGGTCCGGCAGGGCCGACGGGAGCAGCCGCATCGCGGCGAGGGTGATGCCGGTGATCAACGGGGTGGCGATGAGCACCTGGGCGAGCACCATGCCGTGGACCGTGTACATCAGGTCGAGGTGACCGAGCGGACCGCTGCGCCAGAGCAGGAGCGCGACGGCCAGTCCGATGACGACCGTCGGCACCGCCATCCCGGTGTTGACGACCGCCGTCATCAGCTGCTTGCCCGGGATCCGGGCGAGAGCGAGCGCCGTGCCGAGCCCGATGCCGATCACGGCGGCGACCAGGGTCGCCGCCACCGACACCAGCGCCGACCGCGTCAGCACCTCGTGGACGGATTCGATCACCGGCTACCTCCTCAGCCCAGCGCGTCCGCGGCGAACAACGGCTCGCCGTACTGGTCGACGCCGAACTCGGCGATGACCCGCTGCACCGGCTCGGACCGGATCCACCGCGCGAACTCCTTCGCGCAGAGCTCGTTCGTGGCGCCGGCCGTGTTGTCCGTGTCCACGACGATCACGTGGTAGGGGTTCTTCAGGTCGGCCGACCCCTCGATGACGATCTCGGACTCGAGGTTGCCCGTCGCCAGCAAGGTTCCGCGGTCGGTGAGCGCGTAGGCCTCCTTCTGGCCGGCGATCGTCAACGTCTCGCCCATGCCCTGCCCGGTTTCGATGTACCACGACCCGGACGGCTCGATGCCTGCCGCCTGCCACAGGCTCAGCTCTTTCGCGTGCGTGCCGGACTCGTCCGCCCGGGAGGCGAACGGCGCCTGCTCCTGCGCGATGCGGGCAAGCGCTTTCGCCGCGTCGCCTGCCGCACCGGCGTTTGCCGGGTCCTGCGGCGGCCCGACCAGCACGAAGTCGTTGTGCATGACCGGTTCCCGGCTGCTGCCGCGATCCTCCGCCATGAACTGTTCCTCGGCCTTCGGTGAGTGCACGAGCAGCACGTCGGCGTCGCCGCTCTCGCCCATGGCCATGGCTTGACCGGAGCCGACCGCGACCGGTTTCGGCACGCAGTCGGAGCTCTCCTCGAACGACGGCAGGATCGCGTCGAGCAGGCCGGAGTCCTGGGTGCTCGTCGTGGTTGCCAGGATCATCGTGCCCGTCGCGCCGCCCCCGCCGCCGGACGGCTCGCTGCCGCACCCGGCCGTGACCAGCAAGCCTGCCGCGACGAAGATGACCGCAGTCCTCATGCCGCCACCCTCGACTCGCCGCTGCGGTTCAGGTCGTAGCCGCCGAGCGCGGTCACCCGCTGGTGCACCGAGGTGGTGGCGAGTACGTCGAGCAGCGGGCCGAGCAGGCCCACCGCGCGCGGGCTCACCGCGAGCTCGAAGTCCTCCCACGCCACGGGGATGAAGTCCGCGTCGACGGCCTCGGCCACCGCACGCACGGCCAGCCCCGCGTCAACCGCGCCGGCCGCCACCGCCACGGCGACCCCGAAGTGGGAGTCGCACATCTCTCCCTCCGGCGCGGGGACGGCCCCCGCCTCGCGGAGCAGCCGGTTGAGGAGCAGCCGCGACCCGGTTCCGGGCGGGCGCCAGGCGAGCCGGGCGCCGTCAAGGTCGGCGATCCCGCGGATGTCCGACGAGTTGCCCTTCGGCACCACGATGCCCTGTTCCCGGCGCCACAGGTGCACCAGCCGGGCGGGGTCGCCGCCGAGCAGCCTGCGGGCGAACACGTCGTTGCCGCCGCCGGTGACGGCGTCGCGCAGGTGAACCGCCGCGGCGTCGACCGCCCCCTGGGCGAGCATCCCGAGACCGGCGACGCTGCCGCGGGCACCGGCGACCCGCTCGACTCCCGCGCCCGTCGCCGACAGGAGCAGGTCGAGTGCGGGATCGTCGCTGCCGGACAGCCGCACCACGTCGGCATTGGCACCCATCACCAGGGCCGCGGCGACACCCTCGTCGGCCACCGACGCGCGCGACCGGGAACCCCCACCGATCACGCCTGCCTCGCGCAGGATGCCGTGCGCTCGCGCGGCCGTGCCGGGCGCGCAGCCCAGCTGACGGGCGAGCGTACGCACGCTGGGGACGGGGTCGCCCGGTGCGAGCCGGCCGGCGAGCACGTCGGCCGCGACCATCTCGGCGACATCGTGCGCCTTCTGTGTTAACTGTGCCATTCGATAATGATACAGATCAGCGGATCCGACCGCCAGTCTCTTCCGTGCCGTAACCGCCGAGCTTGCGCACCGAGGCACGGAACTCCTTGGAATCCAGCAGCTCCCACAGCGGCACCAGCAGCGGGTCACTGAGACCGGCCGCGTCGAGGACCAGGTCGTAGGGCTCCTGGGCGATCGGCACGAAGTCGAGCCCGAACGCGCGCGCGGCCGCGAGGATCCCCATGCCGCAGTCGGCGCGGCCTGCCGCCACGGCCGCGGCGACCGCGAAATGGGTGGGTTCCTCTCGCGCGTAGCCGTGGACCAGGGACGGATCGATCCCCAGCAGGCGCAGCTCCTGGTCGAGGAGCATGCGGGTGCCCGCGCCACGTTGCCGGTTGACGTAGGACAGTTCGCCGTCCGCGAGGTCGGCGAGCCCGGTGACACCGCGCGGGTTCCCTGGCGGGACGATCAATCCCTGGTCCCGGTGCGCGAGGCGCACCACGGCGAGGTCCCGGCCGGGCATCATCTCGTCGAGGTAGGGCAGGGTGTACTCACCGGTGGCCGGGTGCAGCAGATGCGAGCCGGCGAGGTGGCACAACCCGTCGCGCAGCGCCACGAGCCCGCCGAGCGACCCGACGTTGGTCGAGACCAGACCGAGTGTCGGGTCGGATGCCCGCAACGCCGTGGCAGCCAGGTCGATCACCAGGTCGTGCGAACCGATGGCGACGATCGTGCGTTTGATCTCCGGCAGCTGCCGCAGCAGCTGCACCGAGACCTCCTCACCGGCATGGTGTCCCTCCACGCCGGCGGGGACGAGCAGCAGCCCGTCGGCACGCACCAGCGAGGTGAGTACTCCCGCGCCGCGGGGGAGCGGTGATGCGACTACCTGGCCGCCGACCGAACCGAGCCGGACCCGCACCCAGTCGTCCATTCCCACCACGGAGGGAAGCTTGCGCGCGAGGCGTGCCGGAGCCTCGGATCGCCGCGTCGGGGGCACACCCTCGAGCATCGCGAGCAGCGGCGCCACGAAAATGTCGAAGGTCAGGGCGGCTGACACCGGGTAGCCAGGCGCCCCCACCACCGGCCTCCCGGCGACGGCGCCGAGCACCACCGGATGCCCGGGCCGGACCGCCACCCCGTGCACCGCGAGGGTGCCGAGCTCCGCGACGATCCGGGCGGTGTAGTCGTCGCGCCCGGCGCTGGAACCTGCGACCACGATCACCAGGTCCGCGTTCGCGGTCGCCTCCGTCAGCGCGGCACCGATCCGATCCACGACGTCGGGCTGGATTGCCGTCGCCCACGCCTCGCATCCCACCTCCTGCGCCTGCGCGACCAGCATGAGCGAGTTGGTGTCGAGGATCTCGCCGACCCGCGGCGGCGAGCCGACCGGCACGATCTCGTCCCCGGTGGGGATCACGGCCACTCGCGGCTTCCGGCGTACCCGCAGCTCGGTCGCACCCGCCGCGGCTGCGGCCGCGACGTCGACGGGCCGCAACCGCTGACCCTCCGGCAGCAGCAGTTCACCGGCGCTGACGTCTTCGCCGATGGAGCGCACGTGCTGGTACGGGGTGACCGCTGCCATGATCTCGGCCGCTCCCGCCACGTAGTGCACGTGCTCCCGCATCACCACCGCGTCGAAGCCTGGCGGCATCGGGTCGCCGGTGTCCACCACCTCGTAGCTACCGGGCTCGAGCAGCAGGGGTGCTGTCTGCGACGCGCCCGCGGTTTCGGAGGTGAGGACGACGATGCCGTCCATTGCGGCGACGTCGGCGACCGGTGAGCACCGAGTCGCCCAGATCGGCTCCGCGGTGACCCTGCCCACTGCCTCGGCCAGCGGCACCACGACCGCTTCCACTCGCTCGGGACAGTCGGCAGTGACGCAAGCGTCCAGCCAGGACCGCATGGCGGCGTCGGCGGGCACGTCGCTGACGTAGGGACTGTTGTCAGTCCGGGTGGGACTCGCGTGGTGGTTCACGGTGGTCAAGACCTATCTGTACAGCGTCACGGTGACGGTCGATCCGGCATCGAGGCCCGTGGCTGCCTCGGGGATCACGACGTAGCCGTCGGCGCTGGTGAGCAGGGAAAGCAGTGCGGAGAACCCGAACAGGGGAGTCGCGGTGCGTTCGGGCCCGTTGTCCACTTGCACCTGCACCACGTCGAGCCTGCCCGCGGCGGAGGCGACCGCGCGGGTCAGCGTCGCCGTGGTCGCCGGTTCCGGGGGAGTGACGGTGATGCCCGCGACGCTACGCAGCACCGGCAGCCCGACCATGCGGAACACCACCAGTGCCGACAGGGGGTTGCCGGGGAGACCGATGACCGGCACTCCGTCGCACTCGGCCAGCAGCGTCGGCTTGCCCGGCTTGATCGCCAGCCCGTGGCAGTAGATGCCGGGAGCCCCCAGCGACTCCACCGCCGCAGCGGTCTCGTCCCTGGCGCCGACCGACGACCCGGCGGAGACCACCACCATGTCGCACTCTTCGACCGCGGCCCGCAGCGTCTTGGCGAGCGCCTCGGCGTCGTCGGCCACGATCCCGCGCGGGGACGGCTCGCCGCCGGCCTCGGTGACCATCGCGGCCAGGGCCGAGGCGGTGGCATCGCGCACCTGGCCAGGGTCCAGCCGCGCTGTCTCGGGCGGGACGACCTCGTCGCCCGTCGACACGATCGCCACGCGCGGGCGCGCGCACACCGGGACGTGGGTGACGCCGACGGCGGCGAGCATCCCGAGGTCCTGTGCGCGCAGCGGTCTGCCCGCCGGCGCGATCTCGGCGCCGACCGCGACGTCCTCGTCGGCGCGGACGACGCCTTCGCCCACGGCTACGGGCCGGGTCACCTCAATTAGGCCGGGCATGGTGACCTGGGTGTACTCGATCATGACCACGGCGTCCGCGTCGGTGGGGACCGCCGCGCCCGTGGGGATCTGCACCGCCGTGCCTGGCCGCACGGCGGTATCGGCGGCAGGAGGGACACTGCCCATGCGCACCGCTCCGGCCTGGTCGAGGTACGCCGGGAGGGAGTCACTTGCGCCGTACGTATCGGCCGCGCGCACCGCGTAGCCGTCGACGGTCGACCGGGCGAACCCTGGCAGCGCCGAGGACGACAACACCGGCGAGGCAGGCACTCGGCCGAGCGCCGCCTCGCGTGGCACTTTCTCGACGCCGGTGCGCCGCGCCGGCCGAAACCCGGCTAGCGCCTGCGACACCGACTGGACAGTGAAGAACTCCCGACCCGCCATGGCGTCCTCAGCCATCCACTGGGGCAGATGGTTGCTGCGCCTGCCGCCCCATCACGCTGACCACCGGGCCGAGCGCCACCTGGCCCAGGCCGCAGATCGAGGTCTTGCGCATGGTCAGCTCAAGCTCCAGCAGCCGGGCTCGCCGATCCTCGTCGAGCTCGCCGCCCGCGCGCAGGGTGTCGGTGAGCAGGTCGTGGGCCTTGGTCGAGCCGACACGGCACGGCACGCACTTGCCGCACGACTCGTTGCGGAAGAAGCGCAGCACGTTGGTCGCCGCGGCCAGCGTGTTGGTGCCCTCGGCGATCACCACCACGGCGCCAGAGCCCAGCATCGAGCCGGCGTCGGCGAGCGTGCCGAAGTCGAGCGGTACGTCGAGGTGCTCCGGGCCGAGGAAGTTCGACGAGGCGCCGCCGGGCTGCACCGAACTGAGCGTGGCGCCGCCTGCGACCCCGCCTGCCAGGTCGAGCAGGTCGCGGATGGTGGTGCCCATCGGCACGCAGTAGACGCCGGGGCGCTCCACGTGACCGGACACGGCGAAGAACTTCAGCCCGTCGCTGTCGCCTACGCCCTGGTCCTGCCACCATTGCGCACCTCGCGAGACGATGATGGGTATGTCGGCGAAAGTCTCGACGGAGTTCATCAGCGTCGGCCTGCCCCACAGGCCGTAGACGCCGGGGAACGGCGGCTTGTTGCGCGGCTCGCCCCGATGCCCCTCCATGCACTCGATCAGCGCCGTCTCCTCACCGAGGATGTAGCCGCCCGGCGAGGTGAAGATCTCGAGGCTCAGCCTGCGGCCGGTGCCAAGGACGTCGTCGCCGATCAGGCCCTGCTCGCGCAGGTTCTCGATCTCGGCGTGCAGCACCGCCTCCTCCGGGCCGTACTCGTGCCGGACGAAGACCCAGCCCTCCTCGGCGCCGGTGACCACCATGCCCATCAGCAGCCCCTCGAGCACGAGGTGCGGTTGTTCGGCCAGCAGTTGGCGGTCCTTGAAGGTGCCCGGCTCGGACTCGTCCGCGTTGCAGATGGCGTACTTGACGCCGCTGCCGTCCGCGGGTTCGGCAGCGCGCACGAGGTCCCACTTCTTGCCGGTCGGGAAGCCCGCGCCACCCATGCCGCGCAGTCCGGAGGCCTGCAGGTTGTCGATCACCTGCTGCGAGGTGATCTTCCCGGACAGCAGGGCCCGCAGGGCGCCATAGCGTTGCTCGCCCGGGGGGTAGGGGTCGTTGGGCCAGCCGCCCCGCGGGCCGTAGGCCACCACCTCGCCGAGGGCCCTTCCGCCGTCGCGCTTGGCCTCGAGGAGGGCGGCAATGCTTTCTACGTCATCGACCCGGGCAGGCTGATCGTCGACCGTTGCCGCGGGCGCGATGTCGCACCGGCCGGGACAGGAGATCTCTACGATCTCCACGTCGTCGGCATCGTCGTGCTGCGCGCGCAGCTGCGCGATCCGGCCCTCGGACCCCTTCAGCCAGCAGGTGAGGTCGCGGCAGACTCCGACGGTGACTCCCGTGGGCGGCTCGGTGCGGAAGTGCGGGTAGAAGGAGACCAGGCCCTCGATCTCATAGAGCGGCCGTTTCTGCCGTCGCGACAGCGCCTCCAACTCCTCGCGGGGCAGCCAGCCGAGGCGCTCCTGGATCTCCATCAACATCGGGATCAGGCTGGGGCCCCGGAACTTGCCCGCCCTGGCCTCGACACCGGGGACGGCTTGCTCGTGGTTGTTCGTCACAGTCACGGTGCGGAACCTCCGACTCGAACGCTCTCGCGGTCGCCCACCGGAGCGATGGTGACGGCGCAGAATTTGAACTCAGGGATCTTGCCCACCGGGTCGATCTCGTCGATGGTGAGCAGATTGGCCGCGGCCTCCCGGAAGTGGAAGGGGATGAAGATGTTGCCACGCTGGTCGCGGTGGGAGACCTTCACGTGCAGCACTATCTCGCCCCGGCGTGAGGACACCCGGGCCAGCCCGCCGTCGACGAGACCGAGCTCAGCCGCATCCTCGGGGTTGACGTAGACCTCCGCGCGCGGCGAGATCGAGTCCAGCGCGAACGAGCGGCGGGTCATCGACCCGGTGTGCCAGTGCTGCAGTAGGCGCCCGGTGTTGAGGACGAACGGGTACTCCTCGCTCGGGAGCTCCTTGGCCGGCAGCCACTCCGCCGGCACCAGGTGCGCCAGCTCGTCGTCGGTGTTGAACCGCTCGTCGAACAGGACCACGGTGCCATCGCTGTTGTCGGGGTCGCTGTTGGGGTAGAGCTTGCCGGCGAGCCCGAGGTTGTCGTAGTCCAGGTTGGCGTAGTCCGACATCAGCGGCACCATCTCCTCGAACACCTCGCGCGGCGACTGGTAGTTCCAGTCGAGGCCGACCCGGTTGGCGATCTGCTGCACGATCTCCCAGTCGAGGCGGGCCTCGCCCGGCGGGTCGAAGACCTTGCGGCCGAGCTGCACCCGGCGGTCGGTGTTGGTGTAGGTGCCGTCCTTCTCCAGGTACGACGACGCCGGGAGGACGACGTCGGCGAACTCCGCGGTCTCGGTGAGGAAGATGTCCTGAACCACCAGGAAGTCCAGCTTGGACAGCGCCTTGCGCACCTTGTTGATGTTGGGGTCGGAGAGGAACGGGTTCTCGCCCAGCATGTACATCCCGCGAACGCCGTCGTCGAGTATCGACTTGATGATCTCGGTGACGGTGAGGCCGTTGTCCGGGTTCAGCTCGGTTCCCCATGCCTCTTCGAACAGCACCCGGGTATCGCTGTCCGACGCAGGCTGATAGTTCGGGTAGAACATCGGGATCAGCCCCGCATCCGAGGCACCCTGCACGTTGTTCTGCCCGCGGAGCGGGTGCAGCCCTGTGCCGGGCCGGCCGACGTTGCCGGTGATCGAGCACATCGCGATCAGGCAGCGTGCGTTGTCGGTGCCGGTCGTGTGCTGGGAGATGCCCATTCCCCAGTAGACGACTCCGGCCTTGGCCTCGCCCCACAGCCGTGCCACCTGACGGATCACGTCGGCGTCGAGGCCGGTGATCTGTGCCGCGAGCTCCGGCGGGTAGGCCTCGACCATCTTGGCCAGCGCGTCGTAGTTGGAGGTCCGGCTCTCGATGAACTCCCGGTCCACGAGGTCGAGCCGGATCACCTCGTGCATCACCGCGTTGTAGAACGCCACATCTGTGCCCGGCTTGATCCGGCAGAAGATGTCGGCGTGGTCGGAGATCCCGGTGGCTCGTGCGTCGACGTTGATGATCGTGGTCCCGTTGCGCCGTGCCTGCTTGAAGAAGGACGAGGCAACGGGATGGTTGGCGGTCGTGTTGCTGCCGGTGACGATCGCGACGTCGGCGTTGGCGATGTCGCCGTACGTCGTCGAGACCGCACCTGACCCGACACCCTCGAACAGCGCGGCGACGCTGGACGCGTGGCAGAGCCGCGTGCAGTGGTCGACGTTGTTGCTTCGGAAGGCGGTGCGGATCAGCTTCTGGAAGAGGTATGCCTCCTCGTTGGAGCACTTGGCCGACCCGAACCCGGCGATCCCGTCCGACCCACTCTCAGCGTAGATCTCGCTCAGGCGTCGGCCGACGAGGTCGAGCGCCTCGTCCCAGCTTGCCTCACGGAAGTGCGGCATCACCTCGTCGTACGGCACCAGGCCACCCGGTTTGCGTCCGCGCTTGCGGTCCGGTCCTGGCTGTCGGATGTCCTCCTTCACGTCGGCCGAGAGCGCACCCTTGGGGTAGGACGAGTCCACCCGGATCAGCGGCTTGGTCAGTCGCTGCGGGGAGGCCGCGTAGTCCCAGCCATAGCGTCCCTTGACGCACAGCCTGCCCTGGTTGCCGGGTTGGTCGCGGCCCTCGGCGAAAGAGATCCCGCCGCGCTCGCGGTCGACGTAGAAGGTGAGTGCGCAACCGACTCCGCAGTACGGGCAGACCGTGTCGACCGCGTCGAGTTGCTCGCGCGGCTGGATCGGAATGTTGTTGATCGGCTTGTTGGTCAACGCGCCGGTGGGGCAGGCCGACACGCACTCCCCGCAGGTGACGCAGGACGAGGCGCCCATCGGGTCGTTCAGGTCGAACGCGATGCGGGTGGTGTAACCCTTGCCGCTGCGGCCGATCACGTCGTTGCCCTGGATGTCGTCGCAGGCGCGCACGCAGCGATCACACAGGATGCAGGCGTCGTGGTCGACCGCGATCACGGGGTTGGACATGTCGGTGCCCCGAGAGAGGCCGGCGAACAGGTCGTCGACGCCGTCGATGCCGTAACTTTCGGCGACAGCGATGAGTTCGTTGTCGGCGGTCGTGGTCTGCTTCGGGTCCTCCTCGCGTGGCGGCTGGTCGGCCACCAGCAACTCGGTGAGCACCTTGCGCCGGTTCTGGATCTCCGGCGTCGCGGTGGCGACCTGCATGCCGTCTTCGCACGGCCGGATGCACGCCGCCGCGTCGGCCCGGCCGCCGACGTCGACCACGCATAGCCGGCACACGCCCACGGCGTCATAACGCTCGTCGTGGCACAGCGTCGGAATGTCGATACCCAGGTCGCGGGCCGCCTGCCAGATCGTCGTGCCCTCGGGCACCGTGATGGTCCGGCCGTCGATGGTGAGCGACACGGTGCGCTGCCGCACCTGGGCCGGGCTGGGACTGGTGATGGTCATGTCGGCTGCTCCGTTCCTGCGGGGGTCTGGGCGAGGGTCGGGGGAAGCGACCGCCCCTGAGGGTCAAGGCCGCGTTCGGCGTAGTAGGTGTCGATCATGGTGCGCAGGCGGGCGGCGGGCAGTGTCGCCGTGCGCCCGGACCCGAGCTCGAGCGGGCTGTCGAGGAACCGTTCGGGAAGCCAGTCGTCGGCCGGGGTCCAGCCCTCCCGGAGGTTGAAGGCGCGCTTGGCCAGCACGATGCGTCGTGCGGTCTCGTGCAGCTCGTCGCCGTCGACATCCCAGCCGGTGACCTTCGACAACAGCTCGGCCCACTCGGTGAACGGCTCGTCGAACACCCCGCGCAGGAACTTGCAGAGGATCAGCGAGTCCATGACGGCGGCGCGGTCCTCGGTCTCGATCGCCGCGCGCACGTGCTCGGCGGTGCCGCGGACCCGGTCAAGACCGCCCTTGAGGTCGGCCTCGTAGGCGCCGGAGCGATTGTGGTCGGCGCCTCTGGAGTTGACCGCAAGACCCAGTGCCATGGACTGCATGGTGCGTGGCTCGTAGCCGGGCATCTCCATGCCCTTGACGTGTGGGGCGAACGCCGCCGAGCCCTGGCCGACCACGTCGGCGGCCCGTCGGGAGCCCTCGGCGAGCAGCTCGCCGACGCCGGTGCGGGAGCCGATCTCGTCCAGCACTCGCAGCAGGGCCGCCCCGTCGCCGAATCTCAGCCACGGTGCGTCGAGCAGCCCGCGCTCGACGCACTCCATCGCCCAGGCGATGGTGCCGCCTGCGGAGATGGTGTCGAGCCCGAGGGCGTCGCAGCGCGCGCTGGCCTCGAGCACCTGGTCGGGGTCGGACACCCCGCACATCGGCCCGAGCGCGAAGACGTTCTCGTACTCCACCCGCGCCTTCGTGCCGCCCTTGGTGGCATAGATGTGCTCACAGCCGATGCTGCAGGAGGCGCAGCTGTTCCTGGCGACCGATCGGCTCTGCGCCAGGCCCTCGGCGGAGAGCATGGGCGCTTCGGCGAAGGTGGCGGACTGGAAGTTGCGGGTGGGCAGCGTGTTGATCGCGTTGAACGCCAGCAGGTTCGCCAGCGTGCCGAGCTCGCGGTACTTCGCGGTGGCCGGGCCGAAGGACCGCCCGCGCAGGTCCTTGGCCGCCGCCAGCACCGCCTCGCGGTCGGCCAGCGGGGGCCTTGTGCGGCCCTGCACCGCGACCGCCTTGATGTTCTTCGCGCCCAGCACGGCGCCGAGACCGCCGCGCCCGGCGTGCCGGCCGTCGTGGGAGATCGTGGCGTAGCGCACGCCGTGCTCGCCTGCCGGGCCGATGCTGGCCGCGCGCCAGCGCCGGCCGTGCCGCGCTCGCAGCGACTCCTCGGCGTCCGACGCCGACATGCCCCACTCCGGGGCCGCGTCGACGAGCCGCGCGCCGTCGGCATCGATCAGCAGATGGGCCCGCGCTGGCGCCCGGCCGGTGATCACGATCGCGTCGTGGCCGGTGAACTTGCCGGAGATCGCGAAGTGGCTGGAGGCCAGCGCGTCGGTGAGCAGACCGGTCAGCGGCGACTTGGCGACCACCGCGAACTTCGCACTTGTCGTCAGCGGGGTGCCCACCAGCGGCGAGAACACGAAGGCCAGCGGCGCCGCGGGGTTCAGCGGGTCGACGCCGGGCGGCGCCAGCTCGTTCATTAACCAGACTCCGAGGCCCGCTCCGCCGAGATAGTCCCGGAGCACCCGCTCGGGCAGTTCCAAGGTCCTGCTGGAGCCGTCGGTGGCGTCGACAACGAGGGCGCTGCCGAAGTATCCGCCGGGGCCGTTGCTCAGGTAGGTCATGGACTCACCCGCCCGCGTCCGCGGAAAGGAACGACACGGTGTCGCCTGCCTGCAGCGGGGACTTGGCGTCACGCCGGATCTGGTCGCCGTTGATCGCGGCCATGACGTGTCCGTCGAGGGCAAGGCCGACCTGGTCGGCGGCCGCGCCGATGGTGGCGGCCCGGACCCGCAGCGATCCGGGGGCGCTGCCCCGGGTGGCAAGCACGCCGAAGCGCTCGACCACGACCTCGGGCGCAGGGCGGGCTCGTGCCGCGCGGTAGTCGTCTGGGTTGTTGACGTTGAGCACGGAGTCCAGCTCCGGGTCGACGCGGGCCAGACGGGTGTCGGCGAGAAGTGTGGCCTCGTCGAGTTGGCGCACGGTGACCTCCTCGAACAGGTGCGCGGGGCGCATCCGTTGAGCCTCGATGAGCTTCTCGACCCGCGCCGCCAGGCCGGTGCGGTAGCCGGCCGCCATCGGCTGCCGGTACCCGCCTATGTGGGGAAGCACGACGTCCACGGACGCATCCGGGTCGAAGCCGCGCAGTACCGCGGTCACGAACGCGGAGTGCATGAACGGCAGGTCCGTGGAGCAGACGAAGGCGACCCGCCCGTGCTCGGCCGCCGCGGCCAGCCCCACGGCGAGGCCTTGCATAGGCCCCCGGCCTTCTTCGGGATCGTCGCGGACCAGCACATGCGGCCCCAGGTCAGGGAGCTCCTGCCCCGGAGCGCGGACGACGATCACCGGACCGTTGACCGCGCGGCCGACGATGCCCGTGATCCGGCGCAGGAGGGTCGAGCCGTGCCACTCCAGCGTGGCCTTGGGGGCGCCCATCCTGCTCGAGCGACCCCCCGCGAGCACGACACCGGCCCGGCCCTCGTTCGAGGGGCTATGGGCGGTCTGGCTCATGAGGCGCTCCGAGTGGGTGTTGGTAGGTCAGCCGCTGACGAGCTGCAGGGCTGCCATGACGGCCTGGGAGACACCGTAGGCTAGGGGGATCCCGACGATCAGCCAGGTGACGGCGATCTCGACCTGGTATTTGCCGGGAGTGTGTTCCGTGCTTCCAGTCATGGTCTGTTCTCCTCTCTTCCTTTTTAACCCCTGTGGCCAGCCGCCCGCACGCGATCGTCCTTCGACCGAGACCCCGCGGCGTCGGTAGCGGCGGATTTCTCGTGCCAGCGTTCGGAAACCGGCCGGATGAACAGGTTGGCGATGAGCCCGATCGCCAGGATGCCGACCATGGTGAGCAGCGCGGGCCGGTAGTCGGCTGCGACCAGTTCTCCCGGCGTGCCCTGCGTATCCAGGATGCGGTTGATGATCAGCGGACCGAGGATCCCCGCTGTCGACCATGCGGTGAGCAGCCTGCCGTGAATGGCGCCCACCTGGAAGGTGCCGAACAGGTCACGCAAGTACGCCGGGACCGTGGCGAAGCCACCGCCGTAGAAGGAGATGATCACGGCGCACACGAGAACGAACAACGCCGTCGAGGCCGATCCCACGCCGGCAAGGACCAGGTAGAGGATGATGCCGACGCCGAGGTACATCACGTACGTCGGCTTGCGGCCGACGACGTCTGAGGTCGACGACCAGACGAAGCGCCCGGCCATATTGGCCACCGACAGCAGCCCTACGAAGCCGGCAGCCGCGGCCACACTCACGGTGGACGTGCCACCATCGCGGAAGAAGTCCTGGATCATCGGGCCTGCCTGCTCGAGGATCCCGATGCCGGCGGTGACGTTGCAGAGCAGAACGGTCCACAGCAGCCAGAACTGCGGCGTCTTGATCGCGTTGGCGGCCGAGACGTGCGCGGTGGTCACCATCGGCTTGGACTTGAGCGTCGACGGGTCGAAGTGCGGCGGAGTCCAGCCCGGAGGAGGCACCCGGACGGTGAAGA
>WHSS01000087.1 GCA_009379975.1 Actinophytocola sp. | reverse complement strand
TCACCGCTGTATCACGGCATCGAGATGACGCGCCAGCTGTCGATAGGCGTGCTCGATCAGTCGATCGCCGGGCATGTCGGCTTCTTGGTCGCCTTCGCCGCGATCGGTGTCTGGGTTACCTCGCGCCGGATTGGTTCGCTGCTGCTTCGATGATCGCTTCGCGGCCACGGCACGCTTATCGCCGGTGTCTTGGGTGTCACTGTCATCCTCGGCAATCGCCTCGACGGCGGCGGCCACGTCGATCATGCCGTGGCCGTAGAAGCCGTTGTAAGCGCGGTAGCCGGTGCAATACGCGTCTTGCTTGCCGTTGCCGGTGAGGTCATAGTCCGTCGGGCAGGCCAGCTGCCGGGTAGTCGACGTCAGCGCGTGACGCAGTTCACCAGGGTCGGCCGCCGGCTCCTCACTGGCGAGCAGGGCCAGCGCCCCAGCGACGTGGGGGGCGGCCATGGATGTGCCGCATTGGCGCTCATACCCGCCAGGCACCGTCGAGAGCACGCACGTGCCACCGTCCCCGCCCGGCGCGGCGACGGTGACCACGCCGAGGCCGTAGGAGCTGTAGCCTGCCTTGACCCTGTCGTGCCGCGTGGACGACACCGCGATCGTCGAGCGCAGGCTCGCGGGGAGCGCCTCACACCCTTGCGGATCCGCTGCCGATGCCGGAGTCAGCTCCACACCTTCGTTCGTAGCGGCGGCCACGTTGACGGTGCCTGCGTTGTTGGCGAACTCCGCCGCACGGGTGAGCGCCTCGCGCACCACGTCCGAGCCGTCGCGGGCGGAGCACGACATGTCCCACGGGTCGATGAAATAGGACGAGTTGGTGACGCGCATGCCGTGCTCGGCGGCCCACATGAAGCCGCAGACGGCCGCTTCCGGATCGACGTAGCCGCGCTCGTCGATCACCCTGATCGAGGCGAGCCGGACCCCGGGCGCCACGCCGGAGACCCCCGCGCCGTCCCCGGTGGCGGCGATGATGCCCGCTACGTGGGTGCCGTGTCCGGAAGTCGTGGGCGACCAGGCGTCCTTGGCGCGGTCGGGCTTACCCGAGAGGCACCCGGCGGAGAGCTTCTCGTCGACCGCGTCGGCCAGGTCCGGATGTGCCGCGTCGATGCCCGAGTCGAGCACGCCCACGATGACGTCGGACGCAACCCGCCGGGTGTCGCCGTCGGCGTTGATCAGCCGCAGGTTCCACTGCTCGGGGGCCTCCTCGGCGCGCGGAACCGTCTTCGGGCCGGTCGAGCGCGGCTCGGTGCCCCGGTCATCACCCGCGAAAGACTCACCTGAGGCCGCACCGGTCGTCTGCCGCTGGCGTTGGGCACTGAACGCGCGGTCGCTGCCGATGCGCTCGGCGAAGCCCTCATCGGCGGAGGTGGCGACACCGACCGAGATCTCCGGGTAGTAGACCGTCTGCTCACCGCAGTTCCGGCTGATCTCACGGCGGGCCGTCGCTTCGCGGGTGCCTTCGTCGAAGAGCACCAGGTAGCGCATCGCCTCGCTCGAGGAGGAGCAGGCTTGCCGCGACGGGTCCGGTGACCGCTGCACCGTGCCGGCGTCCTGGCCCGCCGTCGCCGTCGATGACGACGTCACCGCTTGTGCGAGCGTGAGCAGGACGGACGCGGCCGCCACCGCCAGAACGCGCAATGCGGGTAATGCGGGCGCACACGACCTCAGCAGGGTCATAGCTGCGCACGGTAGCCAGTCGCGGTGTGGTGCGACAAGTAGGAGCGTTTTCAATACCGACCCAGCGACCCTGGGCCGACAGGCCCAGGCGGAGCGGTCGGTGCAGGTAGGTGTGTTGTTCGCCACCGCGCACCAGTTGAATAACGCGAGTTATGAATTCAGACACCGAGAGGCCTATTCGCAACCCGATCCAGCGATGGTGGGCCGGAGGCCCGCCTGAGCGATCGGGGGAGGTCACGGCGACTGGCGACATGCCTGCTCCTCGTGAATAGGCCGACCTATGAATAAGACACAGTGTGAGAAGTTCGCCCATTGTGGGTCCGCCATCGGAGGAAGCCACCGCTTGGGGCCACGTCGGACGGCATTTCCACCCGGCGTGACGCCATCGTGCGGCGCGTCGAGTGCACGCCAGTGGCGGGGATCGGCGTACCTGTGTGGGATACTGGTGTCGGTCGAGGTGCCGGGAGGCCATGCCGAAGGCAGGCGTGGATCGGTGCCGAAGCCAGGTGACTTTCTCACGTGAGCACGAAGTCGTCGCCGGACACCGGCTCGACGACGTTCGAGGCGGCCCAGCGCCGTCGGCTCTCCGGAAGGTCGCCGAAGACCCGCCATCGACAACGCGCCGGGGCATCTGACGCGGGCGATGGTGCAACATAGGATTCCCGCCGGCGGCGCGAGCCTCGGCGGCATACAACAGAAAGGGCCCCTGTGCGGCCGCGTCTAGGCGCTCAGCACCTGGTGCTGGGTGATCGAGACGCGCCCGGGGGCGGAGGAGATCTATGTCGAACGCGGAAACACCCGCCGAGCAGACCGGGCCGAGCCCCGCCACACCGGACGCCAGTACATTGGCCTCGATACCACCACGTATCAGGGTGCACGCGCTGGCCAAGCTGTTCGGGAAGACCAGCAAACAACTCCTGGCCACCCTCGGTGAGCTGGGGCAAACCGCCCGGAGCGCGCAGTCGAGCGTGTCCCGCGAGGTCGCCCTCAAGGTGGCGGAGACCTACGGCGTGAGTACCGAAGTACCCGCCACGCCCACCATGTCAGCCGCGCCGGCGGAAACTGAGACAGCGGCACCTCCAGCACAGCCACCCGGTCGCGCTCCGCAGCAGGCCGGCGCCGAGCCGGCGATCAGCGGGCTGCCCAGCGCGCCGCTCTTCGCGTCACCGACGCCGGTGTTTCTGCCGCCGGAACCCGTCGCGGCGTCAAAGGCCGAGACCACGAAGTCGGAGACCACGAAGTCGGAGACCGGCAAGCAGGCCGATGGCGGCAAAAAGGCCACCGGCGATCAGGCGGCCCCCGAGGCCGCGGCGACTGGCCCCGCCGAGGACGCGGACAGCGGGGAAGACGACGAGGACGCCAGTGCTCGCCGCAGGCGCAGGCGCGGCAGGCGTGGCCGTGGCCGCGGTAAAGGCAGTGATGAGGGCCGGGACGGCTCGGGCGATCAGCAGGACGACGGCGCGGACGGCGACGCGACCGCGGCCGGCGAGGGCGCTGCCGCGTCGGGCGATCAGCGCGCCGAAGCGGACGAGCAGGACAGCGGAGGCGGGGACTCCGGGGACGCGAGCTCCCGTCGCAGGCGCAGGCGGCGTCGCCGCAAGGGCGGCGGCGGTGACGACGGCACCAACGATGATCCGCCGGACACCGTGGTGCACGTCCGGGACAGCGGCCGCGCCGAAAGTTCGAAGGATCAGGTGCGCAGCGTGCGTGGCTCGACCCGGCTGGAGGCCAAGCGGCAGCGGCGCAGGGACGGCAGGGAGGCAGGCAGGCGGCGCGCGCCGATCCTGTCCGAGGCCGAGTTCCTCGCCCGGCGCGAGTCGGTCGACCGCACCATGATTGTCAAGGAGAACAACGCTTCCGCCGACCGCACCACCCAGATCGGCGTGCTGGAGGACGGGGTGCTCGTCGAGCACTTCGTGACCTCGTCCGGCAGCGGCTCCATCGTCGGAAACGTCTATCTCGGCCGCGTGCAGAACGTGCTGCCGAGCATGGAGGCGGCCTTCGTCGACATCGGCCGCGGCCGCAACGCCGTGCTCTACGCCGGTGAGGTCGACTGGGACGCCGCGGGGCTCGAAGGCAAGTCACGCAAGATCGAACAGGCGCTCTCCACCGGCGACCCGGTGCTGGTGCAGGTCACCAAGGACCCGGTCGGCCACAAGGGCGCGCGGCTGACCACGCAGATCTCGCTGCCGGGCCGCTTCCTGGTGTACGTGCCGGGCGGCGGCGCGACCGGCATCTCCCGGAAGCTGCCCGAGAACGAGCGGCGCCGGCTCAAGGACATCCTCAAGCAGATCGTGCCGGAGGACGCGGGCGTCATCATCCGTACGGCGTCGGAGGGCATCAGCGCCGACGAGCTCGAGCGCGACGTCCGCCGGCTGCAATCGCAGTGGGACACCATCAAGCAGAAGTCCGGCAAGGGGCAGAACGGCAAAGCCAAGAAGGCCGCCCCGACCCTGCTGTACGAAGAGCCCGACCTGCTGGTCAAGGTCGTGCGTGACCTGTTCACCGAGGACTTCAGCAAGCTGGTCGTGCAGGGTTCGATCGCCTGGGAGACCATCGACTCGTACGTACAGAGCGTCGCGCCCGACCTCGCCGACCGGTTGGATCGCTACGTGGGCACCGGCGACGTGTTCCGCGATTTCCGGATCGACGAGCAGATCACCAAGGCGCTCGACCGCAAGGTCTGGCTGCCTTCGGGTGGTTACCTGGTCATCGACCGGACCGAAGCCATGACGGTGATCGACGTCAACACCGGAAAGTTCACCGGCTCCGGCGGGAACCTCGAGGAGACGGTGACCAGGAACAACCTGGAGTCCGCCGAGGAGATCGTCCGCCAGCTTCGGCTGCGCGACATCGGCGGCATCATCGTGATCGACTTCATCGACATGGTGCTGGAATCCAACCGGGATCTGGTGCTGCGCAGGCTCACCGAGTGCCTGAGCCGGGACCGCACCCGGCATCAGGTCGCCGAGGTGACCTCGCTCGGTCTGGTCCAGATGACCCGCAAGCGGGTAGGCACCGGGCTCATCGAGGCGTATTCGACGTCCTGCGAACACTGCAAGGGCCGCGGTGTGGTGATCTCGACGGAGCCACGCCAGGGCGGGGCGGACACCCCGTCGCAGCAGCAGGGCCGCAAGCGCGGCAGGGGCAAGGGCGACGAGTCGGTGCCGGTGGTGCCGGAGCCGACACCGGAGCAGCGCGAGACCGTGGCCAGCGCGGTCGCCGCCATGGCGAGCGCGTCGAAGGTGGCGACCGCCAAGGATGAGCCGAAGGCCGACAAGGCCGACAAAGCTGGCAAGGCCGGTAAGGTCACTGAGCCGAAGGCCGAGGAGCCCAAGGCCGAGGAACCGAAGGCTGAGGAGCCCAAGGCGCCTAAGAAGACCAGGGTGAGGGCCGTCAGGCCGAAGCGGCCGGCGGGGCCACCTGAGCCCACCGTGGAGCCGCGGGAGCCCGCCGCTGCCGCGGTGGCTCCCGCGTCCCAGCCCGCTGAAACCACTGAGGCCCCTGCGCCAGCTGAGCCTGTCACGCCCGCTGTGTCCGGCACGGCAGGCCCGCAGGGCGACGGGAGTTCCGGCGGGGCAGCCGAGGCTGGTGTGGCAGACGAGGCAGCCGCGGCCGACAAAGCCGACAAAGCCGGCGAGGCAGGTGAGCAGGCGGTGCCGGAGGTACCCGAGGTGCCGGTGCCTGCCGTCCGCACCGTCCGCAAGCGGCCACGCCGGGCGGCGTCGAGGCCTGCCGGTCCGCCGGTCGGTGCCACGTCGCCTGCCGGGTCGGCGAGTGAGCCGTCCGGCGGGTCGGCTGTCGGGTCGTCGAGCAATACCGACGACGCTTTCCGAGCCTTCTGACCCCGGTTTGATCGCCGTAGACGCGGCAACGTAACCTATATGACAGCCCGCGAGCATGCGGGAGCGATTGCGTGCCTGTGGCCCCGGAGTCCGCGGCAGCAGGACGCAAGTCCCCACCCACCATCGAGTAGCAGGAGCATCCGTGTCCGCGTACGCGATCGTCAAGACCGGCGGAAAGCAGTACAAGGTAGCCGTCGGCGACGTCGTCGAGGTTGAAAAACTCGAAGGCGCGCCGGGTAGCGAGCACACCTTCCCCGCGGTACTCGTGGTCGATGACGGCGACGTCACGACGGATGCCGACGCCCTCGCGAAGGTCTCGGTCACCGGCAAGATCGTCGAGCAGACCAAGGGCCCGAAGATCCGCATCCACAAGTTCAAGAACAAGACCGGGTACCACAAGCGGCAGGGTCACCGCCAGAAGCTGACCCGTGTCGAGGTCACCGGAATCGCCAAGTAAGGAGCTGACCAGCCATGGCACACAAGAAGGGTGCGTCCAGCTCCCGTAACGGCCGTGATTCCAACGCCCAGCGGCTTGGTGTCAAGCGTTTCGGCGGGCAGACCGTGAACGCGGGCGAGATCATCATCCGCCAGCGCGGCACCAAGTTCCACCCCGGCGTCAACGTCGGACGCGGTGGCGACGACACGCTGTTCGCCCTCTCGGCAGGCGCGGTCGAGTTCGGCCAGAAGCGGGGCAAGAAAACCGTCAACATCGTGCCGGTCGAGGCCTGACCCGCTTCGACGATCGGTAGCTAGAACCCCACGAAAGGGGCGGGATCCGGAGACGCTCCGGCCCGCCCCTTTCGGCTTGCACAGGAAGGTATGACCATGTCCCGTTTCGTTGATCGCGCGGTGATCCATGTGGCCGCCGGCAATGGCGGGAACGGTTGCGCCTCCGTGCACCGCGAGAAATTCAAGCCTCTTGGCGGCCCGGACGGCGGCAACGGTGGTAACGGCGGTGACGTCTTACTGGTGGTCGACCCCGGCGTGCACACGCTCCTCGACTTCCATTTCCGCCCGCACGCCCGCGGCGGCAGCGGCAAGCAGGGGCAGGGCAGTAACCGTGCCGGGGCCGCTGGGGAGCAGCTCGAGATGAAGGTGCCCGACGGCACGGTGGTGATGTCGCCCGATGGCGAGGTGCTGGCCGACCTGATCGGCCCCGGCACCACCTTCGTCGCGGCGCAGGGCGGCAAGGGAGGCCTCGGCAACGCCGCGCTGGCCTCCCGGGCCCGCAAGGCGCCGGGCTTCGCGTTGCTGGGCGAGGAGGGCGAGGCTCGTGATCTGGTGCTCGAGTTGCGTTCGGTCGCCGATGTCGGGCTGGTCGGGTTCCCGTCCGCGGGCAAGTCGTCGCTCATCTCGGTGCTCTCCGCCGCGCGTCCCAAGATCGCGGACTATCCGTTCACCACGCTGGTGCCGAACCTGGGCGTCATCACGGCGGGGGAGACGGCGTTCACCATGGCGGACGTGCCGGGGCTGATTCCGGGCGCGAGCGAGGGCAAGGGTCTGGGGCTGGACTTCCTGCGCCACATCGAGCGCTGCGCCGTCCTGGTGCACGTGGTCGACTGTGCGACCTACGAACCCGGCCGCGACCCGCTCTCCGACATCGACGCGCTGGAGCGGGAACTGGCCCAGTACACGCCCAGCCTCGGCGGCGACCTCGCTTCTCGGCCGCGCGTGGTGGTGCTGAACAAGGTCGACGTGCCGGAGGCCGCCGAACTCGCCGAGCTGGTGCGCCTGGACCTGAAATCGCGTGGCCTGCCCGTCTTCGAGGTGTCGACGGTGACCAGGAAGGGCCTGCGTGAGTTGACGTTCGCGCTCGGCGAAGTGGTCGAGCGCTATCGCGAAGGCCGGCCCGCACCGCGGCCGAAGCGGATCGTGCTCCGGCCCGCCGCCGTCAACGACACCGGATTCACGGTGTCGCAGGATCCCGGGGACCCGGCGGGCTTCGTGGTGCGCGGTGAGCGGCCGGAGCGGTGGGTCAAGCAGACCAATTTCGACAACGACGAGGCCGTCGGGTACCTCGCGGACCGGCTCGCGCGCCTCGGCGTCGAGGAGGCGCTCGCGAAGGCGGGTGCGGAACCCGGCAGCCCGGTCACCATCGGCGATATGACCTTCGACTGGGAGCCGTCGACGCCGGCGGGGGTGGCGGCTCACCTGTCCGGTCGAGGCACCGACGTCCGGCTGGAGCGCAGTGAACGGGTGGGCGCCGGGGAGCGTAAGCAGGCCCGCCGCGCCCGCCGCGAGTCCAGCTCGGACGACGCCGTCGTCAGCACCGACCGCGACGGTGACGGTGATGCCGGCGAGGGGGCGTGATGGCGTTGTCGGCGGCCCGTGAGGCGGTCATACGCGGCGGCAAGCTGGTCGTGAAGGTCGGCTCCGCGGCGCTGACCTCGGCCGAGAACGGTATCGACCGGCAGCGGCTTGACGCGCTCGTCGACGCCGTCGCCGGCCGGGCCGGGCAGGGCGTCCAGGTCGTGCTGGTGTCCTCCGGTGCGATCAGCGCCGGGATATCACCGCTGTCGCTGCGGCGGCGGCCTCGCGATCTCGCCACCCAGCAGGCGGCGGCCAGCGTAGGGCAGCTCGCGCTCGCGCATGCCTACGCCGAGTCCTTCGGGCGGCATGCGCTCACGGTCGGTCAGGTGCTGCTGACCTCAGACGACGTGGTGCGCCGCGCCCATTACCGCAACGCGCAGCGCACCTTCTCCCGGTTGCTCTCGCTCGGTGCGGTGCCGGTGGTCAACGAGAACGACACCGTCGCGACGGAGGAGATCCGCTTCGGCGACAACGACCGGCTCGCCGCGCTCGTCGCGCATCTGATCGGCGCCGACGCGCTGGTGCTGCTCTCCGACGTGGACGCGCTCTACGACGGCGACCCCCGCAAGGGCGCGACCCGCAAGATCGCCGAGATCGCCCAGCCGTCCGATATGGACGGCTTGCACGTCGGCATGTCCAGCTCCGGGCTGGGCACCGGCGGGATGATGTCGAAGGTCGCCGCGGCGCGGGTCGCGGCCGGTTCCGGTATCCCGGTGTTGCTCGCCGGCGCGGAGGAGGCCCATCGGGCGCTGACAGCTGCCGACGTGGGCACCGCGTTCACGGCTTCGGCGACCCGGTTGACGGCTCGCAGGTTTTGGCTCGGCTACGCCGCGGGGAGCACCGGCAGGCTGCATCTCAACGACGGCGCGGTCGCCGCGGTGGTCGAGCGGCGCCGCTCGCTGCTCGCGGCGGGTGTCACCGGCGCGGATGGTGACTTCGTCGCCGGTGATGTGGTCGACCTCGTCGATCCGGAGCAGCGTGTCGTCGCCCGTGGCGTTGTCGCCTTCGATGTCGGGGAACTGCCCGCGATGATCGGCCGTTCGACCCATGACCTGCCGCCGGAACAGCGCCGCGAAGTGGTCCACGCCGACGACCTGGTGCCGTTCAAGGACTGAGACCTCGGTCACTACCCGGTAAAGTTCCAGGGCGTGATCCACGACGACGCGCGGGCCCGGTTCCCGGAGATGCCTGCCGGGTACGAGAGCTTCTACCTGCGTGCCTGCCATCCGGACGGCGGACTGGGGATCTGGATTCGCTACACCGTCCACCGGCGGCCCGGTCGAGAGGCGAGTGGGTCGCTGTGGTTCACGCTGTTCGACGCCGAAGCGGGAGCGCCGACGGCGGTGAAGATCAGCGTGCCTGGCCCGGTCGCGGGCGACGGTGACTGGCTCCGGATCGCCGACTCCCGGATCGGCCCCGGGTCGGCCACCGGCGAGGTTCGGGTGCCCGGCACCGCAGAGGCGGGCTGGGACCTGCGGTTCGACGGCGCGCCGGCGCTGCGGCACCTGCCGCGCGGCTGGATGTACCGGTCGGCGCTGCCCAAGACGAAGCCGCTGAGCCTGCACCCGGTCGCCCGGTTCGACGGCACCGTCACCATCGGCGGGCGCGAGATCACGCTGGACGGCTGGCCCGGCATGGTCGGCCACAACTGGGGCAGTCAGCACGCGGAGCGGTGGATCTGGCTGCACGGCATGAACTTCGCGGGCACCGATGACGCGACGTGGCTGGACGTCACGCTGGGGCGGATCCGGGTCGGTGGCTTGACGCTGCCATGGATCGCCAGCGGCGCGATCTCGCTGGACGGGCAGCGGCTGGCGCTCGGCGGGCCGGGTGCGATCCGCCGCACCCGCGTCGCCGAGCGGCCCGACAGGCTGGAGTTCACGTTGCCCGGCAACGGCGTGTGGATCCGGGGCCGGGTCAGCGCGCCAAGGGAGCGGTTCGTCGGCTGGGTCTACGCCGACCCGGACGGCTCCGAACACCAGACGGTCAACTGTTCGATCGCGGACCTCACGCTGGCCGTGGCGCTGCAGGGCGGACCGCCGGTCGAGCTGCGCGCCGACGGCCTGGCCGCCTACGAACTCGGCATGCGCGAGCACGACCACGGCATGACGATCCAGCCGTTCCCCGACGGATGATGGTCCATTCAATGGAGTGAGTGGCCCTTTCAGTCCGTTCAGCGGACTGAAGGCGTCTTTCAGCGCTTGTGGCTAGTTGGCAGCAGCGAGGGCGAACGGCAGGACGGCGGGCGCGCCCGCGTCGCGCAGCAGCCGGGCGGCCATGGTGAACGTCCAGCCGGTATCGGTGAGGTCATCGACCAGCAGCACCGGCCCGTCCAGCGTTGCCAGCCGGGCGGCCAGCTCCGCACTCACGCTCATGCGTTCGTGCAGGTTGGCGACCCGGAGCGCGCTGTTGGACCGCGGGACGGTGGCTCCGTGCATGTCGAGGAAGCCGAGTTCGGCCATGCGCCCGGTGCTTGCGATCCGATGCACCAGATCCCGCACCAGGGTAGGGCGCCTCGCCGAGGGCACGCCGACGACCGCGACCGGGCGCCGCTCCCAATCCCAGGCGGCGAGCACCTGCACGCACGCGGCGAACATCGAGCCGCCGATGGGGCCGTCCGGCGCGGTGGTGCCCAGCACCTCGCGCAGCCGCGCTCCCCAGCCGACGTCGGTCAGCCTGCCCAGCGCACGGCCTGGCTCGGCGCGTTCGGACGCGGGGATCTTGCCTGCCAGCGATAGCCCCAGCGAGGCGAGGCCGGTCGGCCACTGCCGCCGGGTGCTGACCTCGACGCCGGGCTGCCGCAGCCGCTGCCCGGTCTGCGCGATCGCCTCACTGCTGACTTCGGTCGAGTACCGGGTGCCGGTGCAGTTGTCACACCGGCCGCAGGGCGCGGCGTGCGGATCGTCGAGTTGGCGCAGCAGGAACTCCATCCGGCACCCCGACGTCGTCGTGTACTCGACCATCGCGGCCTGCTCCGCCCGGCGCGCCTGTGCCACCCGCGCGTACCGTTCGGCGTCGTAGTGCCAGCCTTGCCCGGTCGACTCCCAGCCGCCCCGGACTCGCCGCACCGCCCCGTCGACGTCGAGCACCTTCAGGACCAGCTCCAGCCGGCTCCGCGAGAGCTCGACCATCGGCTCCAGCGCCGCGGTCGACAGCGGCTTGCTGAGGCCAACCAGCGCGTTGAGCACCTGGTTCACCCGCTCTTCGCCGGGAAACGACATCGACGTGAAGTACTCCCAGATAGCGGCGTCCTCGGTGCCGGGCAGCAGGATCACCTCGGCCCGCCGCACGCCGCGGCCGGCGCGGCCGACCTGCTGGTAGTAGGCGATGGGCGAAGACGGCGCTCCCACGTGGACCACGAACCCGAGATCCGGCTTGTCGAAGCCCATGCCGAGCGCCGATGTTGCGATCAACGCCTTGACCTTGTTCTCCAGCAGGTCCTGCTCGGCGCGCAGCCGCTCCGCCGGGTCGGTCTTGCCGGTGTAGGCCGCAACCTCGAAACCGCGATCCCGCAGGAAGCTCGCGATGTCGTGCGCGGCGGCGACGGTCAGCGTGTAGATGATGCCGGAGCCGGGGAGGTCGTCGAGCCGCTCCGCCAGCCAGGCGAGCCGCTCCTCTGGCGTGGGCAAGGACACGACCGCCAGCCGCAGGCTTTCGCGATCCAGCGGACCGCGCAGCACCACCGCCCCCGATTCGGCCTCGATCGTCCCGCCGGGGAGCAGTTGGTCCGCGACGTCGGACACGACCCGGTCGTTCGCGGTCGCGGTCGTGGCCAGCACCGGCACCCCGTCGGGTAATTCGGCGATCAGGGTGCGCAGCCGCCGGTAGTCAGGGCGGAAGTCGTGGCCCCAGTCGGAGATGCAATGCGCCTCGTCGACCACCAGCAGCCCAGCCGTCGCGGCGAGCTTGGGCAGCACGGTGTCCCGGAACTCGGGGTTGTTCAGCCGTTCCGGGCTGACCAGCAGCACGTCGACCTTGCCGTCGGCGATCGCGCCTTCGACCTCTTCCCACTCGTGCTGGTTGGCCGAGTTCATCGTGACGGCCGCGATCCCGGCCCGCGCGGCGGCTTCGATCTGGTTCCGCATCAACGCCAGCAGCGGTGAGACGATGACGGTCGGCCCGTCGCCTCGTTCGCGCAGCAGCCCGGTCGCCACGAAATACACCGCGGACTTCCCCCAGCCGGTGCGCTGCACCACGAGCGCCCGGCGGCGCTGCGCCACCAGCGCCTCGATCGCGGTCCACTGGTCGTCGCGCAGGATGGCCTGTTGCCCGGCAAGCGCACGGAGCAGTTCTTCGGCCCTGGTGCGCAGAGAGGTGATGTCCACGCCACCAGCTTTACCGCATCGCAGCGACGCCGGGAACAGCCGGTGCGGACTTTGGGCGCCGAAAGACGCTTTCAGTCCGTTGGGCGGACTGAATGGGCCACTCACTCCGCTGAGTGGACTGAAGGCGTCTTTCAGCGCTCTTGGCACCCGGGGAGTCCTTCGGCTCCTTGGGGGGACGTAAGCTGCTGATCGGTATGGCACAGCGACGACGGATCGGTGTCATGGGCGGCACCTTCGACCCGATCCACAACGGACACCTGGTCTCGGCGAGCGAAGCCCAGTCCCGGTTCGGGCTCGACGAGGTCATCTTCGTGCCCACCGGGCAGCCCTGGCAGAAGTCCAAGAGCACGGTGAGCGATGCGGAAGATCGCTACCTGATGACGGTGATCGCAACGGCGTCCAACCCGGTGTTCCGGGTGAGCCGGGTCGAGCTCGACCGGCCCGGCCTGACCTACACCGTCGACACGCTGCGTGAACTGCACGAAAAACTGCCCAACGACGACCTGTACTTCATCACGGGCGCCGATGCGCTGGAGCAGATCCTGACCTGGCGGGATGTCGACGAACTCTTCGAGCTCGCCCACTTCATCGGCGTCACCCGCCCCGGCTACGACCTCAACGACCATCACTTGCCGACCGGGAAGGTGAGCCTGGTGGAAGTCACCGCCATGGCCATCTCGTCGACCGGCTGCCGCGAGCGGGTGGTGCGCGGTGAGCCCCTGTGGTACCTGACCCCCGATGGCGTTGTCCGCTATATCCGCAAGCACAAGCTGTACCAGGGTTAGCGGCTGTCTGCGCACCGGCGCTCGTGGAGATCTCCGACGTTTGGCAACCGGGGTGAGTAGTTGCCGGCTGGACCAGAGCTCCAGGTATATCAGCCTGCCGGGCCAGGTACGCTCTACCAGCGCAAGGAGCGACACTAAGGAGCAGGCAACGGTGACGGCAACGGATCAGGCACGGCAGATGGCAGAAACGGCCGCGCACGCGGCCGCGGACAAGAAGGCCTCCGACATAGTCGTGCTCGACGTATCCGAACAGCTGGTGATCACCGATGTGTTCGTCATCGCTTCGGCTCCCAATGAGCGGCAGGTCGGGGCCATCGTCGACACCATCGAGGAGAAGCTTCGCCAGGCGGGCCACAAGCCGGTACGCCGCGAGGGCGCGCGGGAAGGCCGCTGGGTGCTGCTGGACTTCGTTGACGTCGTGGTGCACGTCCAGCACGACGAGGAGCGCACCTTCTACGGGCTGGAGCGGCTGTGGAAGGACTGCCCGCGGTTGACGATCGACGGCCTGCGCCGCGACCACGGTAGCGACGAGCCGTGAGCCGTCCCACGACCGGTTCTGTGCACTCGGGGGTGCGCAGGCTCGTGTTGTGGCGGCACGGCGAGACGACCTACAACGCCATCGGGCGGATGCAGGGTCACATCGACTCGGAGCTGACCTCGGTCGGGTGGAATCAGGCGAAGTTCGCGGTGCCCGCGCTGGCGCGGTTCACCCCTGATCTGGTGATCGCTTCGGATCTGCGCCGCGCCACCGACACCGCGACCGTGCTCGCCGACGGCATCGGCGTCCCGCTGCGCATCGACAAGCGCCTGCGCGAGACCCATCTCGGCGAGTGGCAGGGTCTGACCGGTGACGAGGTGGACGCGGGCTGGCCGGGCGATCGGGAGCGTTGGCGGGACGACGCCACCTGGGCGCCGCCGGGCGGCGAGTCACGGGTCGACGTGGCCAAGCGCTCCTATGAGGTCGTCGCCGATCTCGAGCGCGGCTCTGACGAGATCGTGCTGCTGGCGGCGCACGGCGGGCTGATCGTCGCGCTGACGGCGCGATTGCTCGAGCTGCCCCTGCCGCACTGGAGCATGCTCGGGGGCGTCAGCAACT
The DNA here is from genome assembly GCA_009379975.1 of Actinophytocola sp. Classification (GTDB taxonomy): domain Bacteria; phylum Actinomycetota; class Actinomycetes; order Mycobacteriales; family Pseudonocardiaceae; genus WHSS01. Next base: position 4,261 of record WHSS01000087.1, on the reverse strand, counting down.
GTCACTGGGTCGAGTTGCAACGCCGCGAAACCGGCTGGCGGCTCCACGCGTACAACGCGGGCATGACCGGCTGAGCGGGCGATGCGACCCCGATTGCTGGTCTTCGGCGATTCGCTGAGCTTTCACGGACCCGACGGCGCTCACGCGGCGGACGATCCGCGGCTGTGGCCGAACGTCACGGCCTCGAGGCTCGGCGGTAGCGCCGTGCTGGTCGCAGGCCTCGGCTGGACCGCGCGGGACGCCTGGTGGTCCATGATCGGCGATCCCCGGGTGTGGGCCGATCTGCACCAGGTGGACGCCGTCGTGCTCGCGGTCGGCAGCATGGACACGCTGCCGTCACCCTTGCCGACGTACTTGCGCACCGGCATGCGCTACCTGCGGCCGGACTGGCTACGGCGGGCGGTGCGCAAGGCGTACCTGGGTGCCCAGCCACGGCTGGCGGTGGCGTTGCGGGGCAGGCCGACGGTGCTGCCGGCCAAACTCACCGTGCGGTACCTGGACACCGCGGTCGGCGCCTTGCGCATCCTGCGGGACGACCTGCCGATCATCGGGGTGCTGCCGCCCGTGCACCGCGCGGCGTCGTATGGCTTCATCCATACCGGGCGCGATCCCGCGGTCACCGCGATCGCCGCCTGGGGACTGCGAGCCGGGGTACCGCTGGTCGATCTCGCCTCGGTCGTCGGCGATCACGTGCTGAGTGGCCGCGGCAATCCCGACGGCATGCATTGGGGCTGGGAAGGCCACGACCTGGTGGGCAAGGCGATGGCGGAGGCACTCGCGCCGCAGCTGGCCTGAACTACGCTGGGGCCGTGTCTGTCGCCGTTGTCACCGACTCCACCGCATATCTGCCGGAGGGCTTCTCCCAGCGCCACGCGATCACCGTCGTGCCGTTGTATGTGCTCATCGACGGTGAGCAGCGGCTCGACGGGGTCGAGATCGGGCAGACGGAGCTGGTCCATGCGCTCAAGGCGAGGCGCAAGGTCAGCACGTCCATGCCGCATCCGGATGACCTGAGCAAGGCCTACCGCACTGCCCTCGACGACGGCGCCGACGCGGTGGTGTCGATACACATCTCCAGCGAGCTGTCGGGTACCTGGAGCGCCGCGGTGCGGGCCGCGCAGGACGTCTGCGCCGAGCGCGGGGCGGGCCGGGTCCGCATCGTCGACTCTCGGACGACCGTGATGGGACTCGGGTTCGCGGCATTGCACGCCGCCGCGGCCGCGGCGGACGGTGCCGACGCCGAAGCGGTGGAGGCGGCGGCGGTGTCGACCGCGGCGGCATCGCACACCATGTTCGTGGTCGAGACGCTCGAGCACCTGCGGCGCGGCGGCAGGATCGGCACGGCGACGGCGTTACTGGGTACCGCCCTGGCCATGAAACCACTGCTGCATATCGACGGCGGCAAGATCCGGCCGCTGGAGAAGGTGCGGACCACCGGGCGGGCCATGACCCGGCTGGTCGACCTGGTGGCGAAGTTCGCGGGAGAGCGGCCGGTGGAGCTCGCGGTGCAGCACCTTGGTGCGCATGAGCGCGCGGCCACGCTGGCCGACCGGCTCGAGGAGCGGCTGCCCGCCGCGAGTGGTTGCGTGGTCTCCGAACTGGGCGCGGTCATCGGCGCCCACACCGGGCCCGGCGTGGTCGGTGTCGTCGTGCAACCCGCGGGGGAGTCCGCTGGTACCGAGTTATCCACCGGACCCTAGTTATCCACAGCGCGCGGATGAGCCACTGTCGCTGAGGGTGGCTGGCTCCTAACGTCCGGTGCGTGTTCGAATTCTCCCGCATCGGCCGCCGTTCCCGCGCCGCGCACCCTACCGTCGCCCAAGCTCGCCTCGCCGCTCTGACCCGAGCCCTGTCGGCGGACGGTGGCACGCCACAGCGGCCCCTTGCCGGCCGGACGCAACGCCTGGTCGAGCGCTGGTTGCCGGTCGGCGGCGGGCAACCTCAGCAACCCGAGCCCGAGCCCGAGCTTGTCGAGCAGGCTTCGGCGCTTCCCGTGGCCTTGCCGCAGGCCCGGGCCGGTTGGGTGAGGGCAGCCGCGGTTGCCGGGGTGCTGGGCGCGGCGGCCACCGTGCTGGTGCTGTTGCTACGCAGCGCACCCGAGCCGGAGCGGGCGCCCGCGCTGCCCGCCGCGCCCGGGACGGGCTCGATGAGCCCGGCCGTGGCCGCCGGATCTTCGGCCACCGAGCCGGCGGAGCTGGTGGTGAGCGTAGTGGGCAAGGTGGCCAAGCCCGGACTGGTGCGGGTCGAGGCGGGCGCGAGGGTGGCCGATGTGCTCGAGGCGGCAGGCGGTGCGAAGCCCGGTGTCGACCTGACCTCGCTCAACCTGGCGCGCACGGTGGCCGACGGCGAGCAGGTCCATGTCGGCGTTCCGGTGCCACCGGGGAGCGCCGCGGGCGATGCGGCGGCCGGTTCGGAGCCCGCCAAGGTGGACCTGAACGCGGCGACCAGCGAGCAATTGCAGGCCCTGCCGGGGGTGGGCGAGGTGACGGCGCGCCGGATCCTCGACTGGCGGGCACAGCATGGCGCGTTCACCGCGGTCGAGCAGCTCAGGGAGATCCAAGGCATCGGCGAACGCAGGCTCGCGGGGCTACGGGAGTACGTAGTCGTACCCGCGCGGGGCTGAGCCGTGGCGTCGCCCGGCGAACACGATCTCCGTCTCGTGCCGGCCGCGGTCACCGTCTGGGTGGCAGGCCTGACCGGGCAGCTGGGCGGCTGGTGGTCCGCGGGTCTGTGCGGGGTCGTCGCGGTAGTCGTCGCGGTGGTGTTGCTCGCGCGCTGTGGGGGCGCCCGGGCGCGCAGCGCTGCCGCGGCGCTGCTGGTGGCGGGGGTGCTCAGTGCGGGCGTACTCACCGTCGTGCTGCGGGCCGCGGCCGTCGACCCGCTCCGTGCGCCGGCGGCACGTGGCGGGCAGGCCGTAGTCATGATGACCACGGCCGATCGGGCGCGGCCAGTCCGGTCCGCGGGCTATGCGAACGAGCCGGGCACCGGGCGGAAGGTGATCATCCGGGCGGACATCGAGCGTGTTCGGGTGGACGGTGTCCCGGTCGCCAGCACCGGGCGGGTGCTCCTGGTCGCGCCGTCACCTCGCTGGGCGCGGCTGCTGCCAGGGCAACAGGTGCGGGCGACGGGCTCACTCACCCCGGCTCGGGCGGGCGAGCTCACGGTGGCGGTCCTGCAGATTCGTGGCCCGCCCGAGGCGGTGACAACGGCGCCGTGGTGGCAGCGGTCGGCAGCCGCGATGCGGGCGGATCTGCGGGCGGCCTCGGCCGCCGTCCTCGACCCGGATGAGGCCGGGTTGTTGCCAGGGCTCGTCGTCGGTGACACCTCGGCGATGCCGCAACGGGTAGCCGACGAGTTCCTCGACGCGGGCATGTCGCACCTGGTCGCGGTGTCGGGTTCCAACGTCGCGGTGGTCGTCGGCGCGGTATTCGTGGTGCTGCGCCTGCTGCGCGTCGGCCCCCGGACATCGGCCGTCGCGGCAGGCTGCGCGCTCGTCGGCTTCCTGATCCTGGTCGGTTACGAGCCGAGTGTGCTGCGGGCGAGCGTGATGGGGGCGGTCGGACTGCTGGCGCTCGCCTTGGGCAGGCAGGCGTCGGCGATGCCCGCGCTGGCCTTCGCGGTCGCTTCGCTGGTGCTGATCGACCCAGCTATGGCCGTCAGCTTCGGTTTCGCGCTGTCCGTGGTCGCGACCGGCGCGTTGGTGCTGTTGGCACCGGCGTGGGCCGCGGCACTGCATCGCCGTAGCGTGCCGCCCGGCGTGGCCGAAGCCGTCGCGGTGCCCCTGGCCGCCTTCGTAGTCACCGCGCCGATCATCGCGGGCATGGCGGGGGAGGTCAGCCTGGTCACCGTGGCCGCCAATGTGTTCGCCGCGCCGGTGGTCGCCTTCGCGACGGTGTTCGGGGTCCTCGCGGCCGTCACCGCCGGGTTCGCACCGTGGCTCGCGGAGGCGTTCGTCTGGCTGGCCGGGCCGGAGGCGAGCTGGCTGGTGCTGATCGCGCGCACCGCGTCGGGCGTGCCCGGCGCCGTCATCGACTGGCCGGTCGGCTGGTGGGGCGGGCTGCTCGCCGCCGCGGTCTGCGCCGGGATCGTGCTGGCCTTCCGTGCTCGGCGGCTCCGCTTGCTGATCGCCGCCGCGCTGGCGGGGGTGCTGATCATCGCCGTGCCGGTCGCGGTCATCGCGCCGGGATGGCCGCCTGCGGGCTGGACGCTGGTGGCCTGCGACGTCGGTCAGGGCGACGGGTTGGTGCTGTCGACGGGGGAG
>WHSS01000211.1 GCA_009379975.1 Actinophytocola sp. | reverse complement strand
GGACGACGTTCAGCTGGCCGCGGGTGCTCGCGGCGTAAGCGATGTCGGTGCGTTCGGTGAATTCGTCGAGGTCGATCATGCCGCGGCCGATCGCACGCTGCAGCAGGCCGACGACGTAGTCGCGCTCCTCATCGGAGACACGAAGATCGCGCGGGTTCACGGTGGTGGGCGGCGCGGAGTCGTTCATGACTTCGATCCTAGGCAGCGGCGGCCCCTGGGCGGATCGGGGAAAAACCCTGAATCGGGGCGAGGGTTCAGTCCGTCTGGTCCAGGCCGTGCTCGATCGCGTAACGCGCGAGCTCTACCCGGTTATGCAACTGCAGTTTGCGCAGCGTGGACTGGACATGGTTCTCCACGGTCCGGGGCGAGATGACCAGCTTGCCCGCGATCTGTCGGGAGGTGAGCCCCTTCGCGACCAGCCGCAGCACATCGGTCTCGCGATCGGTGAGCCGCGGCGTGGGATCCCCGGCTGCCGAATCGCCCGCCATCCGCCGGTACTCGCCGAGCACCAGGCCGGCCAGCCCAGGCGTGAACACCGGATCGCCGTCCGCGGTCCGGCGCACCGCGTCGACCAGTTCGACCGCCGACGCGGACTTCACCAGGTAGCCCGAAGCGCCCGCCTTCACCGCCTCCAGCACGTCGCTGTGTTCGCCGCTCGCCGAGAGCACCAGCACCCGCGTGTCCGGCAGCGCTTCGCTGATCTGCCGGGTCGCGTCGACGCCCGATGTGTCCCCGAGGTTGAGGTCCATCAGGACCACGTCGGGCCGCACCGTGGTCGCGATGCGCACCGCCGCGGGCGCGTCGTTCGCGGTGGCCCGCACGTCGAAGCCCCGCTCGGCGAGGTCGCGGGCGACGCCGTCGCGCCAGATGGGGTGATCGTCGACGATCATCACCGAGATCGATACGTCGTTCATCGCTCGCCTCGCCGCCATGCCCGACTAGCGGCCGCGGTGGTAGTTCGTGGCACGTGGACCTCCCATTCCGTTCCCGCACCGGGCGCGGTCTCCAGCACGATCGTGCCACCCAGGGCGGCCACGCGTCCCTTGATCGACTGAGCGACACCCATACGGCCTTCCGCCGCGGCGTCTGCCAGCCTGCCCTCCGCGATGCCGGGTCCGTCGTCGCGGATGCTCATCACCACTTCGCTGCCCAGGTCCTCCAGCAGCAGCCACGCACGTGCATGTTCGCCGGCGTGCCGCTCGACGTTGGACAGCGCCTCGGTCACGATGGCGTCCAACTCGTCGACGATGTGCTCGGGCAGCCGGACCTCGCCTGCCGGGGTGGACACCGCCACCTTCGGCGTCGACCGGACTTGCAGCCTGCGGCGCAGGTCGGCGAACCCGCCTTCGTCGGTTTCGCCGTTCGGCTCGCTCGCCACCAGCGCACGGAGCGCGATCTCCTGCTCCCCGGCGAGGCGGGCCAACTCGGCGGCTTCCCCGCCGACCTCGGTGCCTCGCTTGCGTACCCGGGCCAGCACCTGCAACACGCTGTCGTGAATGGACCGGGCGAGCCGTTCCCGCTCTGCTGTGGCCGCCTCGGCGCGCAACGCCCGGGCCAACACCACGGCGGCCGCGCGCAGTGAACCCGCCGCGATCCCGATGACCAGGCCGGTCGCGATGAGCAGCACGCAGTCGCGCACCACGTCGAGGGTGACCTCCCAGCGCGCGAGGATGGTCCCGATGGAGAGCACGACGCCGCCGAGCACGCCGCCCACCGCGCCGAAGCGCACCCCTGTCGCCGCCACGGTCGCACTGACCCAGACCGTGGTGATGAGCGGGGCGTTGGCTTCATACATCGCCTCGGTGTGCGTCCACGGTGTGGTGAGCATCAAGCCGCAGGTGACGAACAGGTCGACGATGACAAGCCACCGCCACCGCCATCGCTGGCGCGCGTAGGCCACGCTCGTCACCACGGTCCACGCCGCCATCACCCCCAGCACCGTCCACGCGAGCCAGGGTCGCTGGTACTCGTAGTGGTGGACCGCGACGGCCGCGAAGGCGAGCGTGATCGCGCGGAGCATGATGGTGCCCCACCACATCGGGTTCGCCGGATCCCGGGTCGTGACCGGCCTGCGCGAGTAACCGCTGATATACCTGGAGCTCTGGTCCAGCCGCTTACTACTCACCTCGGGTGCCGAACGTTGGAGATCTCCTTCGACCGGCGGTGAACCTGCGGCCGCGACCACCCTTCGGGCGGCCCCGTCCGCCGATTGGCGGCTGGACCAACCGCTGGTCAACGCCGATTCCCAGACTCATCCGCGTCGTGTGCGCTTTCGTGCGCCTCGTCGGCGTCCTCGTTGGTGACGTCGGGAACCGATCCTTCGCGGGCGAGGACGGGCACCTCGTCGGGGCTCTCCGCATCGTCACCCGAAATGAGCGACTTCGCCCCGGCGTTGATGACCGCGAGCAACGGCACCGACAGCAGCGCGCCGGTGATCCCGGCCACGACCAGGCCGGCGGTGATCGCCAGGATCACGGCGAGTGGGTGCAGCTTCACGGCCCTGCCGAGCAGGATCGGCTGCAGCACGTGGCTCTCCAGTTGCATCACGGCGACCACCACGGCGAGCGCGATGAGCGCCTTCACCCAGCCGACGGTGACCAGCGCGACCAGCACCGCGACCGCGCCGGTGAGCACCGCACCCACGATCGGGACGAACGCGCCGAGGAAGACCAGCGTCGCAAGCGGCACTACCAGCGGCACCCCGAGAATCCACAACCCGATGCCGATGCCGACGGCGTCGACCACGGCGACCACCGCGGTCGCGCGCACGTAGCTGACCAGCGAGGCGAAGCCGCGCCGCCCGGCGATGTCGGCCCGAGGCCGGACGGCGGCGGGCACCGCGCGCACCAGGAACTTCCAGATGGGCTCGCCGTGGATCAGGAAGAAGATCAGGATGAACAGCACCAACAGGGAGCCGGTCAGGAACTGGCCAACCACTCCCGCCGTGGTCAGCGCGCTTGTCGTGATGGATGCCTGATTCTCCTGGATCAAGGTGATCATCTGGTGGATGAACTCGTTGATGTCCTTGGTCTCCAGGGCGAGCGGGCCCTCGGTCAGCCACCGCTTGATCTCGTCGAGGCTGCGGTTGAGTTGGTTCTGCAACTGCGGCAGGCCGTCGGCGAACTGCGCGATCACGAAGGTCATCAGGCTGCCGAGGACCGCGAGTCCGCCCACAATGGTCACCGCGGCCGCCAGGCCGCGGGGGAACTTCGCCTTGTGTATCAGCAGATCGACCATCGGGGCCATCAACGCGGAGAGCAGTAGCGCGATCGCGAGCGTGGTAGCCAAGATAGCCAGCTCGCCGACGAGCCAGACGACGAACCCGATCGCGGCGACGACGACGAGGAAACGCCAGGAGAACGCCGCGCTGACCTGGAGGCCGCGCGGGATGAGGTCGGTGATGTCACCGTCGGACGCGTCGATGTCGGTCCGGCTCGGATGCTTTTCGGTCACTGCGCAACCGTATCGGGCCGCGGGTGCGCGGCAGACCAAGGCAGCCGCGCGCGCCGCGCCAACGGCGGCACCAAGGTGCCATGGGATGCCTATATGGCACCCACGGCCACCACGGGCGAACTGTCAAGTAACACTGCGCCGCCAGTGGTAATAACCGTATGTAACTTGACATTGCACTCTGTGTTTGTCACACGATCAGGGCCACTGCTCGTGTCTTGCGTGCGAACCACCCGGATCACCTGACAGTCTCGATGAAGCACCGCACGTTGCGTGCTGAAACGCATACGAACAGCTACTCCCCGCGAAGCCTGACATGCCAGCACATCGGCTGTTGGGATCCCGCGCGGCCAGATACGGCAAAGACCGAAGGATCACAGGTGACATCAGTGGCAACAGCGAAGTCGGAGCACGCTCAGCGTGCTCGTCGCTGGGCCTCTCGTGCGCTGCTGGTCCTTGGGGGTGCTTTGGCAGGCAGTGCCGCGGTGTGGGCCGTTTCGACGGGGACCGCGACAGCCGCCTCGCTGGAGTCCGACGATTCCCTCTCGCACAGCGCTGAGCGCATGCAGCAGTGGGTGGCCGACGGTGAGGCCGCGGCCGGCGCCACCGTCGACCGGGTCGAGAAGACGCTGCGTGCCGACGACGGGAACAAGTCGGACTCCGGGTCGGAGGCTGACGCCAAGAAGGACACCGACGAGCCCGCTGCCACCGAGAGTGGCCAGGCTGACGGCGGCGCTGTCTTCCCCGGCATCGGCGCCGAGGCCGCTCGCGGCGCGGCGACACACCTCAGCGCGCTGATCGGCGGCCTGGTCGGTGGCGACTGCGACCAGGGCCGCGGTGCGGCTCCCGTCGATGACGTTGACTCCGAGGTCGATGACCTGCGTACCCGGTTCGAGGCGTGGTTCAGTGGCGAGCTCGACGATGTCGTCGCCGAACTGCCCACGGATGACTTCGAGGTAGTCGACGAGCTCCCCGCCCCCTTCGGGCCGCCCGCCAGCGGAGCCGCCGGTGCCGCTGACGTGACGGACACCGTCGACGTCGAGCGGGCCGGGCACCTGACGGGTGTCGCGACCGATCACAGCCAGCACGCCGCGAGCGATGACGATGCGTCCGCTCGCGACGGCGGCAACCAAAACTTCCCGAGCGACGGCATCCCCGTGCGGATGCCGGCGGGTTCGCCCGCCGCGCCGTCGATCCCCGGCACCGGCCTCGCCGGTGCGGGCAACACCGACGGCGCGCCGTTGGCGATCACCCACGGCTCGGGTAACACCTTGTGCGCCGCGATGGCGAACAAGGTCCTTTCCGGCGCGTACGTCGCGCCGGTCGAGCCGGGCCGCCAGCCCGGCGTCACTCCTGACTGAGGTCACCTTCTAGGGCGCGCGCCCGACTCATGGCTTTCGCTGCCTGTCGTGCTGCGTGCCTGAATTTTCTCCCCTTGCGAATTATCGCAAACCTCTCATCACCACCATTTCTACAATTCGAGGAGAACCTCAATGCATAACTGGGCGAAGCGCGGACTTCAAACCGCGCTCGTAACCGGTGGCATGTTGATGCTGGGAACCGGCATCGCATCCGCCCAGGAGAATGTCGATCCGGACCGCCCGGCGAGCCCGATTGACGGCTCGCTCACGGTTCCGGTGGACATCAGCAACAACGCCGTCGGCGCACCCGACGGCCAGCACGACGTCCCGGAGCACCAGGCCGAGTACAGCACCAAGCAGGTCACCGACCCGATCAAGGAACAGGTCGAGGAGAACCTCCCCGAGGACGACCCGTTCCGCGGCAACCAGGTCGAGGCTGACGTCGTCGCCCCGGTCCAGGTCACCAACAACGCGGTGGGCGTGCTGGGTGACGCCGAGGTCGAGGGCGGCGGTTCCTCGCAGTCCTACGACGGCTCGAGCGACATCGACACCAGCGGCGAGGATGCTTCCCTCGCGGGCAACGTGGTCGACCTCGACTGGGCCGCCCCGATCCAGATCGCCAACAACGCCGCCGCCCTCGGCGGTGACGCGAGCTCCACCGGCAACAGCGCCGAACAGGACACCACCACCGGTGGCGACGTCACGACCGACGGCTCCGACGGCGTGCTCGCAGGCAACGTGCTCGCCCCGCAGGGCGCGACCCCGTTGCAGCTGAACAACAACGCGGCCGCCGGTGCGGGCTCCGCGGAGGCCACCGACAACACCTCCAGTTCGGACACCCAGAGCGGTGGCGCCATCATGACCGACGGGACCGACGGTGTGCTTTCGGGCAACGCCGCCGGTGCCCCCCTCGCGGTGCCGGTCGAGGTGGTCAACAACGCCGGATCGGTCATCGGCATCGCCGAGAGCCAGGGCGAGAACTCCGCGACGGCCACCGCTGGAAGCACCCAGACCGGTCTCAACGACATCGACAGCTACATCCAGACCAACGGTGACGGTGGCGTGCTTTCGGGCAACGTTGCGCAGCCGCAGGGTGCGGGCGACGCCGCGGTGCATGGCATCGCGGGCTCGGGGATCGGGACGGCCAGTGCCGACTCGACCAACGACACCGACAGCAAGGCTGGCGCCTTCTCCAGCACTTCGGGTCAGGACTCGGTGCTCGGCGGCAACCTGGCAGACGCGCCGATGGCCGCACCCATCGAGGTGTACTGCGGATCGGGCAACCTGTTCGGGATCACCGACTCCACCTGCGACAACACCACCAGCGCCGATGCCGGAAGCGGCACCTACACCAACGGCACCGGTGGTACCGGCGGCGGCAACTCGATCAACTCGCCCGTCGCGGTGCCCGCCGAGGCGTTCGGTGCGGCCGCGACCGGTGGTGGCACCGCCAGCGCCGAAGCGACCGAGGACAAGGTCGTCGACGCGGGTGGTTACAACGGTTCGGCCGGTGACGACTCCACGGCATCCGGCAACATCATCCAGACGCCGGTCGCCGCTCCGCTCGAAACGTTCGGTGCCGGTGGCGCGCTCGGTGGCGAGGCCTCCGGCACCGCGACCGAGACCAAGGACGTCAACTCGGGTGGCGACGGCAACTCGGTCGACGACAACGGCACGGGTAGCTCGAACGTGATCGCGACCCCCGTCGCTCAGCCGGTGCAGGCCTTCGGTCTGGGCGCCGCTGGCGCCGGCAGCGGCTACGGCGAGGGCAACTCGGACACCAAAACCAACGCGGGCGGCGAGTACACCGCGAGCGGTGCCGGCGGCATGCTCTCCGGCAACATCGGGCAGGTTGCCAGCTCGGCCCCCGCGCAGCTCTTCGGAATCGGCGGTGGCGCCGTCGGTGGCGAAGGCACCGGTGTCGGCGACAACACCAGCGAGTCGAACGCCGGTGGCACCAGCACCACCGACGGCGCCGACGGCGAGGGCTCCGGCAACATCGTGACCGGCGCCAACTCGCTTCCCCTGCAGGGCCACGGCAACGGCGGATCGGTAGCCGGTGAAGGCAACGGCATCGCCTACAACCTGACCGAGTCCAGCGCCGGCGGCACTTCGTCGACCGACGGCACCGGCGGCTCGTTCGGTGGCAACGTGGTCTCCGCCCCGATCGCGGGTGCGGGCGGCGTGTTCGGCAACGCGGCGGCGCTGTTCGGCACCGCAGCTGGTGACGGCACCAACGACGTGGTCTCCAACGGTGGCGGCGACACCGGCACCGCGGGCGACTCCGGCACGGTCTCGGGCAACGTGCTCAGCGGCCAGGCGCTGCCGATCGCGCAGTTCTTCGGCAACGGGGTCAGCGTTGGCGGTGTCGCGGACGGCCTCGCAGGCAACAACACCGAAGCCGTCTCGGGTGGCGACGTGACCACCTCGGGTGTCGACGGTTCGCTGTCGGGCAACCTCTTCGATGTGCCCGCCGCTGCCGTCGGGCAGATCTTCGGCAACGGGCTCACACTCGGCGGCGCCGCCAACGGCATCGCCGACAACGTCACGACCGGTTCCGTCGGTGGCTTGACCACGACCGCCGGTGAGAACTCGAGCCTGTCCGGGATGAACGACCAGCTGCCGCTCGGCGGCGTGGTGCAGATCTTCAACTTCTCGGCTCCGTTCCTCGGTGAGGCGCTCGGCGTGTCCACCAACACGACGGACATCAGCATCGCCAATGGCGTGGCGCAGCTCTTCGCGTTCAACGGGTCCGAGATGCCGATCGACGGCCTGCCCGCACTTGATCGCTTCGCCGCGGCTCCGGTCGCACCGCTGCGTTCCGAGCGTGCGGACATCAGCCCGGCGCTGCAGCCGAAGCCGATCTCGGCACCGGCTGGCCTGCCGGTGCCCGCTCCTGGCTTGCCTGGTGCGGGTGAGCTGCCCGGCGTGGGTCAGCTGCCTGGCCTCGGTGACCTGCCCATGGGCATCGACGAGGTTCCCGGTGTAGCGGTGCCGATGCCTGCTCCGGCCATGCCGGAGCTCGGCACCACGCTGCCTGCCCCGGCCCTTCCTGCGGTTCCGGCTCGTTCGGGTGTTCCGGCGCTGCCGGAGTTGCCCGCGGTGGCCAGCGTTCCGGCGGTTCCGGGCGTTGACTCGCTGCCCGCGGTCCCGGGTGTCGAGTCGCTGCCGGCGCTGCCCGG
>WHSS01000197.1 GCA_009379975.1 Actinophytocola sp. | reverse complement strand
TCAGAGGTGGACGACCGGGCAGGTCAGCGTGCGAGTGATCCCGTTGACATTCTGCACCTTCGCGACGACGAGCTGGCCGAGCTGATCGACGTTCTCGGCTTCGGCACGGACGATCACGTCGTACGGGCCCGTGACGTCCTCGGAACTGGTCACCCCGCCGATCTCCGCGATCTCGGCGGCGACGGATGCCGCCTTGCCGACTTCCGTCTGGATCAGGATGTATGCGTTGACCACGGTGCGCCCTTTCGTGTGCTTCGCTCGGTACGGATCTTCACTGTAATAGGGCGATATCACGTGCACCCGCCAGCAGAAGCTACCGCAGTCGCCGCCGGCGGGCACGGTCATTCGATCGTGATATGGCCCATCCTTCGGCGCCGGCCCGGAAACGGCATGTCGTAACGCGATGAACCCACCGGGAGGCGGCAGACTCGGTGTCAGCTCATCACCCGACCGGCCGTGGCGACGGGCGAGCGAGAATAGCTGTCCAGCCTTTTGTCGCGCCACCGAGATTTCCAGGAGGAGTGACCTAGTGTGTGTGTCGCTTGCTTGCTCCTGTCGAATGTTGATCATATAGCGGCGGGAATGTATCGGAGCGGCGAGGCTGCGCGACGTGTCGGCGCTGCTGTGCGTACAGCGTCCGATCAGCGGTCCTTCACCGATGCCGACGTACGGCGGGTTCCGCAACCGGATTCGACGAGTCAGCGCGTCAGGTTGGGTGGTGGCGGGTGAAGGTCACGCGTGTCGCCTATTCGGTGGGTTTGAATTCGGGCAAGCTTGAGCAGCTTGCGGAGCAGGCCCGTCGACTCGGTGTCGTTCGGTCCAAGGTGTGGCGTGAGTACGGATCGGTCAACGGTGTCGGGGTGGGTGACCGGCTAATCCGCGACCGGTGGATGGCTGATGGCACCATCGAGTCCTTCGCGGTGCTGGCGAACGCATGGAAGGAAACGTTGCGGGACGCGGTCGCGGACATCACCGCGAACCGGGAGGCCGCCAAGGCGAAGGTCCGCAAGGCGCTCAACCGACGCACGACGGACCCGGCTGAGCGGAGGCGGCTGTTCACTGCGTTGAAACGCGACACGTGGACTGATGATCCGTTCCTGCGTCGGTTGATGCGTCGGCACACCCAACGGGGTCGCAACCGTACCCACAACCAGATCGTGGTGCGCTCTGATCAGTACCGCACCTTCGCCCTCAACGAGGGTGGCAATGTGTGGCTTGCGGTTCCCGGACTAAAACGCCGCCAGCCGGTGAAGATCCCATTGAACACGACCCTCGCTCCTGTAGGGACGTTGCGGCTGATCCTGCGTGGCGGTCGGGTCGAGGTGCACTACACGATTGACGCGGCTGCGGTGCGCTCGTCGCAGCGACCGTGCGGTGAGTGTGCGATCGGCGTGGACAAGGGCTACACCGAAGTCCTGAGTGACTCCGACGGCCACCACCACGGCAGCGGACTCGGTAAGCTGCTGAGCAGTGAATCGGATCACCGGAAGACGAAGAACGCGCGACGCGCGAAACTGCGCAGCATCGCGGAGAAAGCCACCGAGCGCGGCGATCATGCAAAAACCCGGCGCATCCGGGACAACAACCTCGGCGTGGCCAAGCGTCAACGCCGCTCCAGTGCGTGGCAGCGCCGGGTCCGCGACCTCACCTTCAAGGCCGCGCACACGGTGGTCGACAAAGCCGCCGTGATCGTGGCCGAAGACCTCACCAAAACCTTCACCGGCCGCAAACGGCTCGGGAAGAACACCAACCGGCGCTTGGCGGCATGGACCAAGGGTGTCACCGCCGAAGCGTTAGCGAGCGTGTCGCAACGCCGTGGTTCTGCCTCACTCGCCGGCGGGCTGGTCAGGCGCTCATCACGCTGTTCACTTTGCGGCCGGCGCCGGTCGCGCCGTGGTTCTGCGTTGCGGCTGGTCAACGCTGCCTACACGTCACAAGTCATCCCCGGAACCGACTCCTTCGGCAGAAGGGCCGGGGATCGGCTTCACTGCACATCGTGCGGGGCCGTGTGGCAGGCCGATCACGCCGCTGCGATCAACATCCTGGACCGCAACGCCGACCCCGACATCGGCCTGCACACCCCGCACACGCGGGTAAAGCAGATCATCCAGGACCGCGATCGCCAACGGTCCAGACTGCCGGACCAGGACTCCAACACCGCAGGTCACTGCGAGTGTGGAGAGCGAAACATCCGAAACCGATCGACTCTGATCAAGGAGTAGGAAGCAGGTCTGCGTGGAGGACACGGAAGACACCGTCGCGGGGATCGGTGAGTTCGGCTTGATCGACGCGGTGACGATCGACCGGCGGCAGCCGGAGCTGACGGTGCTCGGGCCGGGCGACGACGCCGCCGTCGTTCTCGCCCCCGACGGGAAGGTCGTCGCCACCACCGATGTGCTCGTGCAGAACGTGCACTTCCGGTTCGACTGGTCGACCCCGGAACAGGTCGGCCGCAAGGCCATCGCCGTCAACATCGCCGATATCGCCGCGATGGGTGCCGTGCCGACCTCGGTGCTGGTGGGGCTCGCCTGCCCTGGCACGACGAAGACCGATGTGGTGACCGAACTCGCGAACGGTATGTGGGCGGAGGCCGGGCGAGCGGGCATCGGCCTGGTCGGCGGGGACATGGTTTCCGCCGATCAGATCGTCATCAGTGTGACGGCGCTGGGCGACCTGGCGGGGCGTGATCCGGTGACGCGTTCCGGCGCGCGGCAGGGCGACGTCCTCGCGGTATGCGGCAGGCTCGGCTGGGCCGCGGCGGGGCTCGCGGTGCTCGGAAGGGGATTCCGGTCGCCGGTGAGCGTGGTCAATGCGCAGCGTTACCCCGAACCGCCCTATGCCGCGGGACCGGCGGCGGCGCGGGCAGGTGCGACCGCCATGATCGACATCTCCGACGGGCTACTCGCCGACGTCGGCCACATCGCCGCCGCTTCCGGGGTGGGCTTCGACCTCACGGGCGAGGAGCTACCGGTGGATCAGCGGTTGACGGAGGTCGCCTCCGCGCTCGGTGCCGATCCACTGGCTTGGGTGCTCACCGGCGGCGAGGACCACGCGCTCGCGGCGACGTTCCCGAGCGCGGATCAGCTACCCGAAGGCTGGGTGCCGATCGGTGCGGCGGTCGCGTCGCCGGACGCGGGCCCGCCGGTCACGGTTGATGGGGAGCCCTACGAAGCCGAGGACCCGGGGTGGCAGCACTGGCGAAAATGATGCTGGCCGTGTCGTGCCCTCCGGTTACGCTCTTCCGGTGCAGGTTGAGATCACACCCTATGACGATCCGGACGCGGCGAAGCTCATCGCCGAGGTCCAGCAGGAGTACGTCACCCGGTACGGCGACCACGATGGCACGCCGGTGGAACCCAGCGAGTTCGCTCCGCCGCGAGGGCTGTTCTTCGTCGGCTACCTCGATGGCACACCGGTCGCCTGTGGCGGGTGGCGCGCGCACGACGGTCCTGCTCCGGAATTCCAGCCTGGCGACGCCGAGATGAAGCGGCTTTACGTCGCCGAGCGCGCCCGAGGCAACGGGCACGCGCGCGCAATGATCGAGGCGCTGGAGCGCAGCGCGCGTGAGGCGGGCAGGCTGCGCATGATCTTGGAGACCGGACGCAAGCAACCCGAAGCCATCTCGCTGTACCGGTCGATCGGCTATACCCCGATCCCGAAATTCGGCGTCTACCACGACGACCCGCTCAGTATCTGCTTCGGCAAAGCCCTGACCGAGTGAGTCCGGCTATTCGACGACGGAGGCGTAATGGTCGACCTGGCCGGCCGATTTACAAGAAGCAGCGGGAGACCTTCATGTCGGCCAAGGTCATGGTCAAGCAGGTGTGCCCGGATCGGATGGATGAGGTCGAGCGTGCCACGCTGAGCTACTGATCCGGTAGCGTCCCGAGCGTGACTGCGCAGCACCTGGCGCTCCAGCTCCCGTCGCCCCTCGTCGAGCTGGACGATGAACGGCTCACCGATGCGGGGGTGCGCGTGCTGCTCAAGCGCGACGACCTCATCCATCCCGAGCTGACCGGCAACAAGTGGCGCAAGCTGAAGTACAACCTGGAGGCGGCCCGCGAGTGCGGAGCCAGGACGCTGCTCACCTTCGGCGGCGCGTACTCCAACCACATCCGGGCGGTGGCAGCGGCTGGCCACTACTTCGGGTTCGGCACCGTCGGCGTGATCCGCGGGGAGGAGCACCGGCCGCTGAACGAGACCCTCGCCTACGCGACGCGGAAGGGCATGCGGCTGACCTACCTCGACCGCACCACGTACCGGGAAAAGGCTGAGCCGTGGGTGATCGCGCGCCTGCGCGGGCGATTCGGCGACTTCTACCTGATCCCCGAGGGCGGCAGCAACCGGCTAGCCATTCCGGGTTGTGCCGAGTTGGTGGATGAGATCACCGAGCCGTTCGAGGTGATCTGCTGCCCTGTCGGCACGGGCGGCACGCTCGCGGGGATCGCCTCGGCGTTGCGGGCGGGGCAGCGCGCGGTCGGGTTCTCCGTGCTCAAGGGCAGCGACTTTCTGTACCACGACGTCGCCGCGCTCCAGTCGGAGGCGCTGGGTGAGGTCACCGACAACTGGATCATCGAGACGGAGTTCCACCACGGCGGTTATGCCAAGACCTCCGACGAGCTGGAGGCGTTCATCGCTGAGTTCGAAGAGCTTCACGAACTGCGCCTCGACTCGATCTACACGGGGAAGATGGTGTACGGCCTGTTCCGGCTGATCGAGCGCGACGAGTTCCCATCGGGCACGACTATGGTCGCGGTGATCACCGGCTAGACCTTGTCGTGGTAACGGCGTTGCACCGTCTTCGAGGTCGATCCTTCCTGCCACGTCAACTCCCACTGCCCGGAGTTGATCTGGAAGTCCTTCGCGAATCCGAGCCACATGCCTCGCATCTTGCGGCCGCTCGGATCGATCACTAGCTGGAGCGTGCCGTGGTACGCGGCGCCCCGGTAGTAGCCGTCTGGGGAGGTCGTCTCCCGCCAGGTGCCGGTGGCCACTGGCGGCTCGGCGGCCAACTCGATGCGCAGCCTTGAGCCGGTGGTGTGCGGCAGGGACTGGCCCATGAGGCGGCTGCCGTTCTGGCGGAACACCATGTGGTGCTCGCCGACGAACTCCTTGCCGCGACTTGTGCTCGGGTATATGTAGCGGCTGTGCCAAATCCCCTCGAAGTGTGCGTCGTGGACGACTTCAACCGGGGCGTCGGATACCTGCTCGTCCGCCAGCGCCGGGGACGCCGCAGCCAGGGACAGCCCCGCGCTCAGCTTGAGCAGCAACGCCCGCCGGCTGCTGGTGGTGCCTAGCCGGTCGGACCACGAGGTGGTCAGCCGGGCCAGTTCGTTCACGTCCATCTGTTCCAATCGTGCGATCAGTGCATGGAGATCGCTGGGGGCGGCGGGCTGAATCATGCTTTGCAGCTGGGCCAGCTGCTTGTTGTCGCGGTATGCGATGTCGCGGGTGCGGAAGTCGGCGACGTCGCTGACGAGGTCGGCGGCGCTGCACTCGTAGAGGTCGGCGAGGCGGCCGAGCACTTCCAGCGATGGCGCATGGCCGGTCGGGCCTGGCCACAGCTCCCAGTAGGAGAAGTTCTTGAAGGTCTTCGGGTCATTGGGCCACCGCTTGTTCCACTCGTCTGCGGCGTCGCGCTGGCTCCAGTCGCGGGCCATGCGTAGCGCGGCGCGCACGTTCACGCCGTACCGGTCGCAGAATTCGGCTGCCACCTCGGGCCACATCTTGCGCTCCGCCCGCAGCTTGCCCGTCAGCTCCCGCTGTTCCTGTCGTGTGCTTCGTGTCGCTGTCGGCATCGGCCTTCCTGTCTCGGTGGGACGGAACGATAATCCGATGCCGCCCACCAGCAATGTGTCCCGGTTGAACAGGGACACATTGTCTCACAAGATCACAGTCGGGCGGGGTGTCTTGGTCGCCTGACCTGCTGTTCTGTTGAAGTCGTGACCACAACGACGATTGCCACCCACCCTCCCGCTCCCTGGCGATTTGCCAGCGGGCTCCGCAGTGGCGTGCACGCCGCCGAGTCGATGCACAGCGGTGTCTCGGTACTGGCCATCGCCGAGCGCGAGGCGATGGGGAGTTTCGAGTGAATGATGAGACCCGCGAGCTGCTCGCCATCCTCGCCGGGCTCAACATGGGCAAGTTGTACCTCAAGCTCACCAGCACAATGCGGAACGGCGCGCTGGACCCGGACCAGCTGCGCTACGTCGCCGACGTCTTCGACGACACAGCCAGTTTGCTGCGCACGCACGCCGACAAGGTCAACCCGCCTGCCGAGGGGCGGCCGTTGGTGATCGATGTCGAAACATAACCAAGCCGTCCGGCCAGTGCGGGAGTTCCCGAACTCGCGCACTGGCCGGGCTCCCAAGAGACGCCCCCGAAGGAGCCAAGATGACCGCACCAGCAATCGAGAAACTCGCCACCGGCCGCTCGTTGATCAGTGACCTGCTGTTCCACCGGCTGGCTGCGGGGATCGTCAAGGACAATGGCGTCTCCCGCGAGCGCGCCGAACGGATCGTGGACCAGGCGCTGGCGTTCCTCGCCGCATGCGCGCTCAACAGAGACGAGCAGCTAGCGCCCAGCGAGCAGGTCGACATCGGCTGGCACACGTTCATCCTGCACACCCGTGACTACCGCTCGTTCTGCGCCCGGTACGCGCCCGGCCGGTTCATCGACCACGTGCCGACCGACGACGAGGCCCACGGCCCCGCCGCCAAGGCGTTGCTGCTCCGTACCGTGGAGGCGATTCGAGCCGCAGGCTTCGCCGTCGACATGGAGCTGTGGCCCGAGGTGACCAGATGCTCGCAGTGCCATGCTGGTTGCACTGACTCCCCGTGAAAGCAGGACGATGACTCGCCACGACTGGGACACGCTCCCCGCACCGCTTCGGAGCCTGATCGAGGACCGGTGTGGCGAGGTCGTGAAGGCGGAGGAGCCCGCAGCAGGTCGCAACTCCGACTTCGCGGCCACCTTGCATCTTGCCGCCGACCGCAGGGTGTTCTGCAAGGGCGTCGTGGCGACCAGCCAGGCAGCGCGGATGCACCAGACCGAGTCTCGGGTCAACGGACTGTTGCCCGCGCTCGCGCCGCGTCTGCTGTGGCAGGTCGAGGAGGAGGGTTGGCTGCTGCTCGGGTTCGAGTGCGTATCCGGGCGGCACGCCGACCTTTCTCCTGGTTCGCCGGACTTCCCTGCGATCACCGCGTCCGTGTCGTCGCTGGCCCGCGAGTTGGCGAACACCCCGGCCGACGTGCCCGCGCTGGCGACCAAGGTGCGGCGGATGGCCGCGTGGGATCGGCTGCGCGCGGACCCGCCGCGCGAGCTGGATGGGTGGGCGCGCAAGAACTTGGACCTCGGGGTCGCGATCGAGCGCAGCGCCGTCGAGCTGATCGGCGGAGACCACCTGCTGCACACCGACCTGCACAGCCTGAACATCCTCGTTGGTGAGCGGGCGTGGATCGTGGATTGGGCGTGGGCGCAGACCGGCGCAGCCTGGATCGACGCCGCGTTCCTGCTGATCCGGGTGATCGAGGCGGGACATTCCCCGACTGCAGCCGAGCGATGGGCGGCGACGACCGATGCGTGGGCGGTCGCCGACGCCGACGCGGTGACCGCGTTCGCGGTGGTGGTTGCGGGCATGTGGGAGTACTTGCGACTCGTGCATCCGCTGCCGTCGCGTCCCGCAGCTGCTGCGGCCGCACGCGACTGGGCTCGGCACCGTCTCGGCGGCTGATCGTCCCTTTTAGGCACGACGAAAGCCCGCCCCGCCGCTCAACTCGAGGACCTTGAAAGCTCGGGGAGCGCGCGGGGGCGGGCAGGAGAACTGCTGCCGTCGGAAGGAAGAGGAACGACAGCGGCTCGATCGAAGCTACGGTCGCCCTTGCGGTCGCTCGCGGCCTCAGCGTGGTGTGGTTACGTTCCTGCATTCGGGCGCTGTGACGCCTGAGCGCAGCGGTGGGCGGGGGCGTTTCCGTTACCGATGGAGTATCCGATTTCGGGATACGCGACCCCTTGGTCCACACGTCGGAGATGCAGCCTCTGGGCGTCGCGCGGCCCCAGCGCGTTCGGAATACGAAGTCCTCGTGCTCTCCGTCGCGGGTTTCCTTGAGCACGCGCAGCGCCTCAACAACGCGCTTCGTGAGCGGGAGGACCACCGACTTCTTGCCCTCCAGTCACGGCCGCAGGGTGCGGTCGGGCTCCATCGCACGCCGGACGTCTTGATCATCGTGCGGATCTGCGCTGCGCGTTCACGGTGTGCTGTTCGCCGCCTGCTTCGGCAAAGCCCTGACCGAGTGAGTCCGGCTCGCCTCAACCGGCCAGCGCTTCTCCGGTAATGGGCAGCGCAGCCGCCGTGTCGGCGATCTCGTCGAGGGGCAGGTCAAGCACCCGGCTCAGCGCGACGATCGTGAAGAACGCGGGCGTCGGGATCCGCCCCGTTTCGATCTTGCGCAGCGTCTCGGCCGATACCCCCGCGCGCTCGGCGACGTAGGCGATGCTCCGTTCGCCGCGGGCGGCGCGCAGCAGGCCGCCG
>WHSS01000107.1 GCA_009379975.1 Actinophytocola sp. | reverse complement strand
GGTGCTCGTGCTGGTCGCTCTCATCCGGCGCTGGTCGTTCGGCAGGCAGTGGGGCGTGTACGTCGGGGTGCTTCTGGTCGAGGGCGGGCTGATCGCCGCCGTGGAAAACCTCACTCCGTGAAGTGGGTGGTTTGCCCCCCAAGCGGGTTCGCCGGGTGTTAGATTCGCCATGATCACCGGAAGGGTTGAAAAGGGGGAATTGGTGTTATGGCGGGTTATACGGTTGAGTGCGGCGACCTGCGGGGGTGGGCGTCCCAGGTCAGCCGCGCCTCGGACGACATGGGCGCCGCACACAAATACGCCTTGGGACAGATCCCGGACGCCGACTTCGGCAAGATCCTCGAACTCATCACCGGCCCCTACGCCGGACTGCTGGAGCCGTTTCACAGCGTGCTGGAAGCCGACGGCACCCGGCTCGGCAAAACCAGCGAGGCGCTGAAGACGGCCGAGAAGATCTATCAGGGGATGGAATCCGAGGCAGGCGACCGGTTCGCCAAGCTCGACGCGGGCGCACAGGGCACGGTCGAGGACGACGGCGAGGCGTCGGCGTTCAAGGACGGCGAGTCGGGCGCTGCCGAACTGACTCCGCCGAACGGCGATGTGACCCTTCCCGAAGTATCCCTCGGCTTCCCGTTCGACCAGATCTGCGACCTGTGCGCGCAGTTCACCGGATTCGATCCACGGGAGAAGATCACCCAGTGGATCGCCGGTGACGTCGGCAAGGCCATGCGTCAGTCTTCGGCGTGGACGAGCACCGCCAACTGCACGGACGCGGTGAACGGCAACCTCAAGGCGGGACAGGCCGCGATCTCCAACACCTGGACCGGCGAGGCGTCGAACGCCGCGGCCAAGCACGTCTCGGCGTGGCTGAAGAGTCTGACCGAGCAGGGCACCGGCATGCGGCAGATGGGTGAGCACCTCAAGACCGCCGTCGACGAGGCCGTCAAGATGGCGCAGGTTGTCGTCGACATCGTCAAGACGGTCTTCAGTCTGCTCAGCTCGGCCTGGGCCAATGCGGCGATCCCAGCGTACGGGCAGTGGAAGCTGATCAAGACCGTCAAGGATGGCGTTTCGATGTTGTGGAACGCGGTGAAGGTGATCAACGTCTTCAAGAGCTTCATCGTGATGATCGTTGACTTCGTCAAGGCCGTCGTCGCGAGCTTCAACGTGAGCGCACTGCCGCCCGCTCCCGCAGGAGGACCGGCATGACCAACCCGTTCGCCGAATTCACCGAACGCATCCAGGCCGCCCGAGCGGAACTTGACGGCATCCTGGCGCAAGCGGAGCGGGATCTCTCGCGGTTCAAGCGGGAGAACAAGCCGACCGAGGAGGAGCGCCAGCAGTTGCATGAGGCCGCCCTTCGCGGCGAGCTCGGTGACGACATGCGTGAGCTGGCGGAAAAGGTCGAGCGCGGTGAGGACACCTGGGACGCGGTCTTCGCCGGGGAGTCACCCAACGCCGAGCTGCTCCGGGGTCACCTGGAGCGGATGATTTCCGAGAACCAGGAGGCCGTCGCGGAAGCGTTGGAGGAGGACGACGAGTTCGACCTCGACGAGCTCCGCCGCGATGCGGAGGGACGGCCGTAGGCGAGTTTCCTGGCTAGGAACGTCGGCCTAATGCCCCTGCTTCGCCACCGCCTCCGCCGCGGCCACCGCGGCCTGCGGGTCGAGGTAGGTGCCGCCCCGGACGACCGGCTCGAAGTTGGCGTCGAGGTCGTAGCGCAGCGGGATGCCGGTCGGGATGTTGAGCCCGGCGATGTCGGTGTCGGAGATGCCGTCGAGATGCTTCACCAAGGCGCGCAGCGAGTTACCGTGCGCGGCGATCAGCACGATCTTGCCCGCCTTCAGGTCCGGCACGATGGCCGACTCCCAATACGGCAGCAGCCGCGCGACGACGTCCTTGAGGCATTCGGTCCTCGGCATTTCGTCGCCGAGCCCGGCGTAGCGCGGGTCGGCATCCTGGCTGTACTCGCTGCCGAGTTCGATCGGCGGCGGCGGGGTGTCGTACGAGCGGCGCCAGAGCATGAACTGCTCCTCGCCGAACTCGGCCATCGTCTGCTTCTTGTTCTTGCCCTGCAGCGCCCCGTAGTGCCGCTCATTGAGCCGCCAGTGTCGCCGCACATCGATCCAGTGCCGGTCGGCCACGTCCAGCGTGATGTTCGCCGTCGAGATGGCCCGCCGCAGCACCGAGGTGTGCACGACGTCCGGCAGCAGCCCGGCCTCGGCGATCATCTCGCCGCCGCGCCTCGCCTCCGCCTGCCCCACATCGGAGAGCGGCACGTCGACCCAGCCGGTGAACAGATTCTCCGCGTTCCAAGTGCTCTGTCCGTGTCGCAGCAGCACCAACGTTGCAGTCTCGCCCATGCCCGAGAGGCTATGCGAGCCGATGATGCCGGCGGAAGGCGGTGCGGCACTCGCTCCGGAAGATCTACCGTGGGTATCCCATACACCCACGGTCCTCACTCCAATGGCAGTTGTCGTCCCCCAAGGCATGTCACGAGACGACGATTACCTGGCTCAGCGTGGGAAGTTATTCACCAACATCACTCGAATGGAGTAGCTGACATGCTTGTGACAAGACGTGGCTTCTGACAAGTTGACAGCAACCCGCCCGGCCGGTCTCCACGCACTCCCCGGTCCGCGGTGGGAGCTAGTGCAGCCCGACACCCCCTGCCGGGCTGTATCCGTTGTGGCCCCCGCCGACTTCCCCTCGTCGCGGGGCTTCCTCAACGGATTAGCGCGCGGGGTGGCTCGAGTCTTCGCGACTCCCCCTCCCTCGAGCCGCCCCGCGCCCCTAACCCCCACGCGCTGAAAGCGTCTTTCGCTCCACCCAGTGGACTGAAGGCGTCTTTCAGCGCGCTTGGTCGGGTATCGGCCGGGCGCGCCTGCGCCGCAGCAGCCACCCCACAGCCACGGCTGGCACACCGACGGCGAGCAGGAACGGTGTCGCCGCGCCGATTCCCTCCGACAGCGACCCGAGCACCGCGGTGAACGCCCGCCATCCCTTCGAAAACCCGGCGAGGAAACCGTCATCGGCTTCCTCGCCGGGCTCATCGACCACGGCGGCGGCCAGCTTGCTGATCGACAAGTCGATCGAGGCCATCGCGACCTGCCCGCTGAGCGCCTCCTGCCTGCTCAACAGCGATTCGAGCTCCGACTCCCGCGCCGCAAGCTCGCCTTCGATCGACATGATTTCCGTGATCGTGCCTGCCTTGTCGAAGAGCACGCGGGCGCGCTCGACGCTCTTGCGCTGCGACTCGATCCGGCTCTTGACGTCGACGACCTTGTCGGTCACGTCGACCACGTCGATCTGGCGTCGCTCCCGCTCGCCGAGCTTCTCCAGATCGTCGAGCACGGTCTCCAGCTTGTCCCCGGGCACGCTCAACCGCATCGACACCGTGTGCTGCCCGGAACGCTCCGATCCGACGTAGCCATCGGCCGCCGCCGCGACGCGCCGCGCCTCGCCGGCGGCTTCGTGGACCTGCCTGGCCCGTAACGTCAGGGTCGCCGTGCGGGCCAGCAGGCGATCCCGGTTCGTCAGCTGGGTGGCGGGCACGTCCGCCGCGGCGCCCGTCCCGCCGCGCTCCGACTGCTTCGACTGTTCCGACCCGTTCGACGCCTTGGCCTGTTCGCTGCTTTCGTCACCGGCCTGCCCGCCGGAATTCGACCGGGCGGCTTCCGGCTCGAGCGCCGCTCCCGTCGCCGCATCAGAGGACTGCTCGGCCGAACAGCCTGCAAGCACCGCCACCAGCAACCCGGCGGCCAAGCACATCACCGCGGCCGGCGACCCCATCCTCCGTCGCGCCCTTCTTCTCATGTCGCTCCCCACTCCGTCGTGTCAGGACAGGTGGGAAGACGGCGCGGCGCTCCGGCGCGTTGCACGCCGGAAGGTTACGAATCGCTCAAGCTGCCTGGCGGGGTGTGCGTGCCCGACGGCTCGACGAGATGCTGAAAGGCCCGCAGGTTCGCCAGCGACTCCCCGCGCGCGACCCGCCAGTCCCATTCCCGCTTGATCGAGCTCGCGAAGCCGATCTCCAGGAGGATGTTGAAGTCGCCGTCTGCCGCCTGCAGCACCTGGCCCAGCAGCTTGTCCAGCTCCGCTTCGGTCACCGATTCCAGCGCGATCCTGCCGACGAGGTAGATGTCGCCGTTCTCGTCGATCGCGTAATGCACGCCGTAGAGCTTGGTGTTGCGCCGCAGCAGGTAGCGATACACAGCTTCATGCGCCTCGTCCGGACGCCGGCAGACGA
Source organism: Actinophytocola sp. (assembly GCA_009379975.1). Lineage (GTDB taxonomy): Bacteria > Actinomycetota > Actinomycetes > Mycobacteriales > Pseudonocardiaceae > WHSS01. Next base: position 11,274 of record WHSS01000107.1, on the reverse strand, counting down.
AGGCCTCGACGGCGAAAGAGTTGTCCCCGACGATGAGCCAGCAGTTGGTCTGCAGCTTCTTCACGCCGGGCAGCGTGACGAAGTACTTGCCCGCACCGTGCTCGGTGTAGGACAGCTCCATGCCATCCAGCGTGGCCGTCACGAGGGCATCGAGCTCGCTCAAACCGCGACCTCCGTCCGCATCGCTTCCTGGTGGTCCGCACCCGCTGCCGAGTACGCGGACAACAGCGCGTCGGTGGTTCGCCGCCACGAGAACTGGTGGGCGTGCTCGATCGCACCAGCCGACAGTTCGGCACGGTAGTCCGGCCGCAGCGCGACCGCAGCGAGCGCGTCCGCCCACGCGTCCGCTCGATGCGACGGCACCAGCAGGCCCGACGAGCCGTGCGAAACCGCGACCGGCAGGCCGCCGACCGCCGCGGCGACCACCGGCGTGCCGCAGGCCTGCGCTTCGACCGCCACCAGCCCGAACGACTCGTTGTAGCTCGGCACGGCCACCACGTCGGCGGCGCGGAACACCTCGGCGAGCCGCTCGCGTGCCTGCGGCGGGACGAATCGGGTCAGCTCGGCGATGCCCAGCGACTGCGCCAGCTCCCGCAACGCCTCCGGCTGTTCGAGCCCGGAGCCCGACGGCCCACCGACGATCATCACCACGAGCCGCTCGCGCAGTGCGGGGTCGCGCCGCACCAGCTCGGCCGCCGCGTGCAGCAGGACGTCCGGCGCCTTCAGCGGCTGGATGCGGCCGGCGAAGGCAAGGACCACGGCATCACGGGGCAGCCCGAGACTCGTCCGGGCCTCATCGCGTGAGCCGGGCCGGAAGTTCTCGAGATCAACGCCGGGCGCGACGGTGCTCACCGCGGCCGGATCCGCGTCGTAGAGCCCCGTCAGCTGCCGGGCCTCGACCGCGGTGTTCGCGATGAGCCGGTCGGCCTCGTCGACGACCTGCTGCTCGCCGATGACCCTGGTCCGGGGCTCGGGGGTATCGCCTGCGGCCAGCGCGGCATTCTTCACCTTGGCCAGCGTGTGCGCGGTGTGCACGAGGGGGACGCCCCACCGCTCGGTCGCCAGCCAGCCGACCTGCCCGGACAGCCAGTAGTGCGAGTGCACCAGGTCGTAGTAGCCGGGCGGGTGAAACGCCTCGGCACGGAGCACGCCCGCCGTGAACGCACAGAGCTGCGACGGCAACTCCGTACGGTCGAGCGGCTCGAAGGGACCCGCGGGCACGTGGCGTACCAGCACACCGGGCGCGAGCTCGGCCACGGGCGGCTGGTCGGACGACGTCGCCCGGGTGAACACTTCGACGCTGATGCCCCGGCGCGCCATCTCGCGGGCGGTCTGGGTGATGTAGACGTTCATCCCGCCCGCGTCGCCGGTGCCGGGTTGCTCGAGCGGCGAGGTGTGCACCGACATGACCGCCACCCGGCGCGGCACCCTGCCGACGGTTCCTGCCAGCAATCCGGCATGCATGCTGCTGCGCGCTGCGGTCATCCTCGGCGACTCCTCATGACTTCACCCAACGACGGTGGCGTGCCCTCACGGCCGGCTTGGCATGCGGGCAGGCCGCCCACGAGAATGGCTCAACTGGCCGGCAGGACTACTGCCGCCACGACGCGGGTGACCCACGTCCGTCCAACGCCGGGGGCCGGTGAGATCTTCCCAGACCGGCTTCCGGGTGCTCGCACGCACATCCGCGGGCAGTCCTCAGGCCAGCGCCGACATCGACTTCCAGCTGTCCCAGTCGAAGAGCCAGTCCATCACGTCAGAAGACTTCGGCATGTCCGCCTTGGCGCCGGTGACCACGACCGGATCGCCGACGATCGCCGAGTTGTAGTAGGCCTTCGCGTCCTTCTCGAACAGGTTCACGCAGCCGTGCGAGGTGTTCCTCTTGCCGATATTGGCGCGGTTCTCCTCGTTCTCGTGGATGAACTCGCCGTGGTTGGAGAACCGGACGGCCCACTTCTTCTTGACGTCGGTGTAGCCGTACCGCTCGTTGTTGAAGATCGCCGTCGGCGACTTCGCCATCACGATCATGGTGCCGTTCGGGGTGTTGAGGTCCGGGTCACGGTCCTTGCCGTTACTGACCGGGTAGGTCGCGACGAGATCGCCGTCCCGGTAGACCCGCATCTTGTGGTCGGGGGTGTGCACCTTGACGACCTGGTTGCGGCCGATGCGGAACTCGGTCGTGACGTCGGCGCGGCCGTAGGCGCCGCCGCCGTAGGGCACGCCGTAGAGCATGGCCCGCACGTTGACCTTGGTGTTCGCCGGCCAGTACTCCTTGGGGCGCCAATCCACCTGCCGGTCGTGCAGCCACGCCCATGAGCCTTCGACCTCGGGCGATGTGGTCACCGCCAACGCCTTCTCGGCCGCGGCCCTGTCGGAGATCGGGCTCTCGAACCGCACACTGATCGGCATCGCGACGCCCACCACGGCATCGTCTGTCGGGTTGAGCGTCGCCCGGACCTGGCTGCGGGGCTTGACCGTGGTGAAGCTGCCGGTGAACTCGACGGGCTTGGCGTCGGTGCCGACAGCCGCGGCGGTGTAGGTGTAGGTCTTGCCGAAGCCGAGGGGCTCGGTCGTGCGCCAGCTGACCTTGTCCGCCGCGAGCTTGCCGTCGACCTGCTTACCATCGGGGTTGGTCAGCGTGACCTCGCTCAGCGTGCCCTTCTCGACCGAGACCGTGACCCGGTCGGTCACGCTCACATCGCTCGCCCCGTCGGCCGGATTCACGACGATGCTGGCTACCGGCGGAACTTCCGGCGTCTTGACGGGCTTACCGGAGCCCCCGGAGCCCTGATCCCCGGTGCACGCGGCGACCAGGCCGGTACACCCGACAGCGGCGGCAACTCGAAACACCGTGCGGCGCGCTATCACCTACGGCCCTCCCTCTCATGGAGTACGTTTGCTGGCTCTGTTCGCAGGATCGCATCATCGGCGCACCTGTTACCACCGCAGGCGCCAACGTCACCGATGCCACAGCCCTCGAACGGGTTGCCAGATTTCGTACGCGAATTCCACAATGCCACGGTCTGCCGGGCCATCGCCAGGATTGTGACGTGTTACCGGCCTCCGTCGTGCGTGAAAGTTGGTGCCCCCGCACGCGTCAGCACTCACGACCCCGGCCAGGCGAGTCGTGAGTGCTGAGGGCTGCCCAAGCAAGGAGTTTCACGCACGAGCGAAGCTGGGGGCCAGCGCGCCTAAAGGGCGCAGCCGATGAGCAGTGGTTCGGGATGCAGGGTCACGCCGAACCGCGCCGCGACACCGTCTCGCACCTCGCGGGCGAGCGTGAGCAGGTCCTCGGTGCTGGCCGCGCCCCGGTTGGTCAGCGCGAGCGTGTGCTTGCTCGACAGCGCGACCCGGCCTCCCGGCCCCGCGTGGCCTTTGGCGAAACCCGCACGCTCGATGAGCCAGGCCGCGGAGAGCTTCACCCCGGAGGTCGCCGGGTACTGTGGCACCGCGACGTCGTCACCGACCACCTCGCTGATGCGCGCGAGCACGCCGGAGGCGTCACTGTCGCTGATGATCGGGTTCGTGAAGAACGAGCCGGCGCTCCAGGTGTCGTGATCGTCGTCGTCGAGCACCATGCCCTTGCCCCGCCGCAGCCCGAGCACGACCTCCCGCACCGCCGCGGCGGGCAGCCGGGCGCCGATCTCGACGCCGAGGGTGCGGGCGAGTTCGGCGTAGCGGACCGGCTGGCTCGCGCCGTCGGCGTGGAGCGCGAAGCACACCCGAAGCACGACGGCGTCGTCGTTGCCTTTGAACTTGCTGGTCCGGTAGCCCAGGCCGAGTTCGTCTGGCCGCAGCGTCAGTACCTCGCCTGTGCGCCGGTGATAAACCCGCACCCACCGCAGGAACTCGCCGACCTCCCAGCCGTACGCACCGACGTTCTGGATCGGCGTCGCACCGACCTTGCCCGGAATGCCCGACATGCACTCCAGGCCGCCGTACCCGGCGTCGATGGTCCCTGCGACGAAGGCGTCCCAGTCCTCGCCGGCCGCGACCTCAATGCTCACGGCTGCGGAGTCAGCGGGCGGCGAGACCTGCTGGCCCGTTGTGGCGATGCGGATCACCGTCCCGGCGAACCCGGAATCGGCGATCACCAGGTTCGAACCGCCACCGAGCAGCAACACCCGGTCACCGGCTTCGTCACGCTGCCCGACGGCCGCGATGAGCTCCTCGTCCGTCGCCGCCGCGATCATGTCCGAAGCCGGGCCACCAAGCCGCAGCGTGGTGTAATCGCCGAGCCTCGGCCGGGTCCGCGTCGCAGCATTGTCCACGGCACAGGACAGTACCTGCCCTGGTGACGGCGCTCGCAGAGCGAGGTGAGCGCGGCGACGATCATCGCGGGCAGACGGTAACCTCCCCCCATGTCTTCTCGCATCGAGCATCGTGCCGAGTTCCCCCGCCCGCTCGACGAGGTTCTCGCCGCGCTGGCGGGCGAGGACTCGCTGCGCGATCGGCTCGAAAAGATCGGCGGCCACGACGCCGCGCTGCTGGAGTACACGAAGTCCGAGGGCGAGATCGCTTACACCATGCGGCAGGGGATCCCCGCGGACAAGCTGCCAGGGGTGGTGCGCAGCCTGCACTCGGGCGACCTGATGGTGCAGCGCGAGCAGAACTGGCGGCAGGCAAGCGATCGCGCGGCGTCGGGTTCGGCCACCGCGTCCGTCTCCGGCGTGCCGGGCGCCATCACCGCGCGCTCCGAGCTGACCGAGTCCGGCGGGAAGACCACCCTCGTCATCACAGGTGAGGCCAAGGTCAGCATCCCGCTGGTCGGCGGCAAGATCGAACGCAGTATCGCGGAGAACGTCACCCGGCTGCTCGACCACGAGTCCGAGTTCATCGCGAAACAACTCACCGACGACGGTAAGGACAGCTAGGCCGTGGCAACAACAGAACGCCGCTACGTCATCACGTTCGGCTGCCCCGACCGCACCGGTATCGTCGCCAAGATCGCCTCGTTCCTCGCCGACGAGGGCGGCTGGATCGTCGAAGCGGCCTACCACACCGACCCCGACACCGGGTGGTTCTTCACCCGCCAAGAGGTCCGCGCCGACTCGCTGCCCTACGGGGTCGAGGAGCTGCGGGAGCGGTTCATCCCGATCGCCGCATCCCTCGACGCGGACGGCGACGCCGAGGGTGGCGCGAGCGGCCTGCACTGGCGCATCGACGACACCGGGGCCCGGCGGCGCGTCGTGCTGCTGGTCTCACGGGAGGGCCACTGCCTCTACGACCTGCTCGGCAGGGTCGCGTCGGGGGAGCTCGACGTCGACGTGAGCGCGGTGATCGGCAACCACGACGTGCTGGCCGACATCACCCGGGCCCACGGCATCCCTTTCCACCACGTGCCCTTCGGCCGCGAGCCGGAGGACAAGGCGGACTCCTTCAAGCGCATCGCCGACATCGTCGACGCCCATGACCCGCACGCGATCGTGCTCGCCCGGTTCATGCAGATCCTGCCGAGCGAGCTGTGTGAGGCGTGGGCAGGCCGCGCGCTGAACATCCACCACAGCTTCCTGCCATCGTTCATGGGCGCGAAGCCGTACCACCGGGCGTATCAGCGCGGCGTGAAACTGATCGGGGCGACCTGCCACTACGTGACCGCCGACCTGGACGAGGGGCCGATCGTCGAGCAAGACGTGATCCGGGTCGATCACGGCGACGCCATCACCGACCTGGTGCGCAAGGGCCGCGACATCGAGAAGGTCGTGCTCGCCCGCGGCCTGCGCTGGCACCTGGAAAATCGCGTGCTGGTGCATGCCGGACGCACGGTCGTGTTCTGAGCCTCCGCGCGCTGAAAGACGCCTTCAGTCCACTGGATGGAGTGAGTGGCCCTTTCAGTCCGTTGAGCGGACTGAAGGCGTCTTTCAGCTTTTGGCCAGGGCGTCGATCACTTCGGCGTTGGGGAGGCCGGCCAGGAACTCCCCGGTCACCAGGAGCTTGCTGCTACGCAGTCCGCTGCCGATGATGAGTTCGGGCGCCTCGGCGACGGCGGTGTCGAGCAGCAGCGGCCAGTCGGCGGGTAGCCCGATCGGCGTGATGCCGCCGTAGGCCATCCCGGTGAGCTCCACCGCGTCGCTCATCGGGGCGAACGATGCCTTCCTGACGTCGAGCCGCCGCTTGATCACGTTGTTGACGTCGGCCCGGGTCGTCGCCAATACCATGGCGGCGGCGTAGCGAAGCTCACCAGCGCGTTTACCCGCGACGACAACGCAGTTGGCGGAGGCGGACAGGGGGGAGCCGTAGGTGGCGCAGAACTCCGCCGTGTCGGCGAGGTCCGGGTCGATCTCGACCACGCCGACCGTCTCGGCGTCCTCCGGGCGCAATTCCTTGGCGACCGCTTCGGCGAGCAGGTCGGGCCGGTCACCGGCCGGCATGACCTCGAGCGATCCGGCGATACTCCAGTTCCGCATGCGCGCTACCAGTTCTGCCCGCCGCGCTGAACTTCGATCAGCTTCGGCCGCACGTCGACGATGTAGATCAGCACGGCGACCAGGCCCGCGAGCCAGAACAGCATCCCGGTGCCCGGCCCGCCGAGCGCGCCGAACAGGATCATCGCCGCCGCTCCGCCACCGGTGATCCCCAGCCAGGCGGGCTTCGTCATCCGATCGGCCGCCGTATAGGCGTCGGCGCGCTGCAGCACGGCGTGCCCGAACGCGAAAAGGCCGACCGGAACCCCGGCCAGCTGGATGAGGTAAAGAATGTTCAGCGATAGCGGTGACACACGCCTAGCCTACGGCTCTATACCGCCGCGCCCGCAACCATGGCAGCCAAGACCCAAGACCACAGAGCAACACTGAGCCCGGCAACCGTCGAAACAACAGTTGCCGGGCCCGGTGGCGATAAACCGGATAAAGCGGTCAGGCGTTACTTGGTGGCCTTCTTCGCCGGGGCCTTCTTGGCGGGCGCCTTCTTGGCGGTGCCTGCCTTGGCCGTGGTGGTACCGCGAGTGCTGCTGGCCGTCCGCGGCGTGGCCGCCTTGGCGGCGGTCGTCGCCTTCTTGGAGGCGGCGACGGTCTCGTCAGCGGCGGTGGTGACGACGGTGCTGGCGGTGGTGGCCGCCGTGTCGGCACGCTCCTTGGTCCGCTTGGTCACCAGGGCGATGACATCCTCGACGCGGCCACGGACGTCACCGGTGGCGTCCTCGACGCGCTCCTGAGCGTTCTCCAGGGCCTCCTGAAGCTGCTCGAGCGCACGCCTGATCTGCGGCTGGTCCAGGATCTGGTCGAGGGCTTCCTCGCCGGACTCGGTCAGCTTTTCGTACAGCTTGCGAGCGGCCTCGGTGTACTCCTCGACGGCCTTGCGCAGCTCGGCGGGGTCGAGCTTCTCGCGGATGCCATCGACGTCGCGCGGCAGCTCCTCGAAGCCCTTCTTGGCGTCATCGAGGCGGGTGCGCGCGTTCTCACGCAGGGCCTCGACGTCCTTGGCCTTGTTCACGGCGTCGACAACGGCCTGGCTGGCCAGGTTGCCGGCACCGAGGGCGGCGAGCAGCGGGGTGCGCACCTGGTCGACGGCGGTGTTGACCTGATCGCGGAGCCGGTTCAGGTCTTCTTTGCTGGGACGGGTCATGAAACGTTCACTCCTTTAAAGGCCGCAGCCTCGGCGGGCTGTAGCGGATGACTAGCTACGCTGAGCTGTTCAGTCCGTCGCGGCCGGCGCGTCGGTGCGGCCGGGCTCGACGGATTCAGCTGACACTTCCGGTTGGGACTGCGTCACCGAATTTTCTCGACGAAACGACTCGTAGACATCGAGCAGCACCTGCTTCTGACGCTCCGAGAGTTCGGCGTCCGCCCGAATGGCGTCGGACACCGGCCCTCCCGTCGGCACGTCCAAGATCCCCGCCTGCACGTAGAGCGCTTCGGCGGAAATGCGCAACCCCTTGGCGATCTGTTGCAAGATCTCCGCGCTCGGCTTGCGCGAACCTCGTTCAATTTGACTCAGGTATGGATTGGACACCCCGGCCAATTTGGAAAGCTGGCGCAACGAGATCTTCGCGTTCTCCCGCTGCTGTCTGATGTACTGCCCGATGTCGCGACCGATATCGGCAACTTTGCCGATCGGCATGCCAGATGGGTTACCGATTGCCTCGGTTTCAACACCTTGACCTTCGGCGGGGACACCCGATTCGTTCGTGCTCTCTGATTCGGGCATCCGGCCCACCTCCTTGCGACAACACCAGTCTATGCAGCAGTGCTAGCAATTGCAAGCACCCTGCTTGCACTAGTTGCGTGTTCGTGGTCACACGCGGGGTAATGGTCGGCGAACGTGACATTCAGACGATAGATCCGGCCGAAGGTAACACTCACCCAAACTTGGCGCGCACCAGGCAGAACGGATGCCCCACCGGATCGGCGTATACCCGGAACGATTCCGGCGAATCGTCGAGCAGCCGCGCTCCGATGGCCAGCATGCGGTCGTGCTCGGCGTCTACGTCCGGGACGTCGAAGTCGAGGTGCAGCATCTGCGCACGCTCGTTGGAGGGCCAGGTCGGCGGCTGGTAGTCCGGATCGCGCTGGAAACAGATGTCGGCTGAGCCGCCGGGGTTCCGCAGCGACACCCACGGGTCGTCCGGCGCGTCGCCCTCATCGATGCGCCATCCCAGCAGTTCGCCGTAGAACTGAGCCAGCGCCCAGGGATCCGGGCAGTCGAGCGCCACACAGGACAGCGTGATGTCACGGCTCATTGCGTACCTCCGAATGCCTTCCGACGACGTCGAGGCCCATGATGCCTGCGAGGACCGACACTCAGCAGGGCAACTCGGATCGCACCCAGTGCTCGGCGGCGTCCGTCGCGGCATCCAGTGACGCCGCCGATGTGTCGAACACCCGCACCCGCGGCACCTTCGCCGCGGCCCGGGAGCGCAGCCACTCATTGAACGCCAGCATCTCCGCGATCCGCTCGTCGTCCTGCCAGCCGCGCCACGCCGGCCGTGCCCGCAGCCGCGCCTCGAGCACGTCGTTCTCCGCCACCATCGCCAGGTAGTGAACATCGGAGAACAACGCGCGCTCCGGCAACGGCTCCAGCTCCTCGGGCACGACCGTCCCGCACAGCACGACCGGCCTGCCGTTCTGATGAATCATGGCGGCAACGTGCAACCAGGTGGACCGGAACAGCGGATGGCCGTCGACGTCGTCTTGCATGCCCGCGGTCCACAGCACGTCCTGCTCGAGAACGACCACCTGACCGGCGAGCCGCTGCGCCAGCCGCGGGCCAACGGTGGATTTGCCGCCGCCACTGGGACCGGTCAACGCGAACAGCGGTAACCGCAGGAAGGGCCACCGGTGCCCACAAGGCCGGCACGCCAGCTCTTCGCCGTCGACGACCGGCGCCGCCGCGCGGTCACCGCATGCCGGGCAGATCTTCGGGTCAAGCACGGGTTGCTCGACCCGCGCTCAGTCGAACAGGCCTTCCAGGAAGCTGCCCCTGCGACGGCGGCGGTGGCCGTGACCGTAGGGCCGGGGCGAGTCGCCGTACCCGCCATATCCGCCGCCTCGGTAGGGCCGCGGCGAATCGCCGTGACCGCCCCGGTAGGGACGGGGTGAATCGCGATAGCCGGCCGGCGGCATCGCCTGCGGCATGGGTGGCGGCGCCTGCTGGTAGCCGGCGGCGGGCGGACCGGCCGGACGGTACGGTGGCGGCGCTGCCTGGGCGTAGAAGGCGGTCTCGGCGCTGGCGATTTGTTCCAGCTCGCCTCGATCCAAAAAGATTCCGCCGCAGCCTTCGCATTGGTCGATGTGGACGCCGTCCTTGTTGACGGTCTTCATCACGTTCTGGCACTTGGGACAGATCACGGTGACAGCCTATGGCTATTCGGTGTCAGCACGCGGTGAAGAACTCGACCCAGATCAGAACACCAGCTGCGCGAAGGTGTAGATCGCCAGGCCGGCCAGCGCCCCGACGACGGTGCCATTGATCCGGATGAACTGCAGGTCACGGCCCACCTGCAACTCGATCTTGCGCGAAGTCTGCTCCGCGTCCCAGAGCTCCACGGTGTCGGTGATCAAGGTAATCAGCTCGCTCGCGTAGTTGGTCACGATGTGGGCCGCGGCGTCCTCCGCCCAGGTGTCGATCTTCGAACGCAGCGCGTCGTCCGAGCCGAGCCGCTCGCCGAGCCGTCGCAGGCTGTGCGTCATCCGCTGCCGCAGCTCGCTCGACGGGTCCTCGGCCGCGGTCAGCAGCATTTCCTTCGCGGTCGCCCACGCGGCGCCGATCAGCTTCTGCACCTCGGGATGCTCGATCACCTGCTGTTTGACCTGCTCGGCGCGCGCGATGGTCTCCGCGTCGTCCTGCAGATCGACCGCGAACTCACCGAGGAAGCGGTCGAGCGCCTGACGCATCGGATGCGCGGTGTCGACCTTGACCGCCCACGCGAAGCTGAGCACCTCGCCGTAGACCTTGTCGGCCAGCAGTTCGTCGACGAACTTGGGCGACCACGTCGGCGCGCGGTCCGAGACCACCCGGAGCACCGTCGTGTGGTTATCGCGGACCCAGGCGTACGAGCGGTCGCACATCAGGTCGACCAGCTTGTGATGCGCCCCGTCGGCGACCACCTGCTGCAGGATGTGGCCGAGCGACGGCCCCCACTGCCGGTCGATGACCCGCCGCGCCACCGCCTGCTCCATGACCGCTTGCACGTCCTCGTCCCGCAGCACGGTGATCGCGCCACGCAGCACCGTCGCCAGCTCCGCCGTCACACGGTCGGCGTTCTCCGGCTTCGCGAGCCAGCCGCCGAGGCTGCTCGCCAGGTTCACCCGGCGCAGCTTGTCGCGCACCACGTCTTCGGCGAGGAAGTTGCTGCCGACGAACTCGCCAAGGCTGTCGCCCAGCTGATCCTTGCGGGTCGGGATGATCGCGGTGTGCGGGATCTTCAGCCGCATCGGATACCGGAACAGCGCGGTGACCGCGAACCAGTCCGCGAGGGCGCCGACCATGCCCGCCTCCGCCGCCGCACGCACATAGCCAACCCAGGCCGGCCAGCCCGCCGACTGCGCCCAGCTGGTCAGCAGGAAGATAACGGCCGCACCCACCAGGAACCCGAGCGCGACCGCCTTCATGTTCCGCAGCCCGCGCCGCTTGGCTTCCTCGGCGGCGGTTCCCGCCGACAACGGCGTGGCCAAGGTGCGCGGTGGCTCCGTCACACCGCTCGCACTGAGTTGCTTCACCATGCCATTCTCCGTGATGATCGGGCATCATGCCTGAACCTGCACTCGTGCCGCGGCTGCGGCCCTTCGCCTCGACCGTCTTCGCCGAGATGACCGCGCTCGCCGTGCGCACCGAGTC
>WHSS01000122.1 GCA_009379975.1 Actinophytocola sp. | reverse complement strand
GAGCAGCGCAGGCAAGCCAAGCGCCGCGCGGCCCGGGAGCGACGGCGGGAGAGGGACGAGGGACCCGCTCAGTAAGCGCTACCTGCGTCAGTCCGCGGGACGTCACCACGGCCTTGCGGGGCTGAGGATGGGCCCGGAGTATAGATCTCGGCGTCTGGAGCGGTCAGAAGCGGACATCGCCGGGTTCGAGGTGCTCATACACGTAGAAGTCCAGAGCGGCGCCGGCCAGCAGCTCCCGCATCTGCACCAGCCACTCGAGGTCGCCCCGGCCGAAGGTGCCCTGCAGCGGCTTGGCACCCCACCGTTTCGTCACGAACAACGACTGCGCGTGCCCGCACACCATGAACCAGTCGGCGACGCTCTCCGGGTCGAGCGCGATCTCCTGGTGGTCGGGAAACCGCTGCAGGATCCGGCGCGCGGCATCCTGCAGCGTCTGGCGCATGCCCACGGCGTGCGCCAGACGGAACTCCTTGCGCAACCGGTACTCGGTGTGCGGCCCCGGGAACATCCGGTCCCACGACCGCGACCAGCGCAGCCTTCCCTTGCGGTGGATCCCCCGTTCCAGTTCAGTGACGAACCGCTCGAGCATCGCGCGGAACCGTTGCGCCTCCGCTGCCGGCAGGACGACCCCCACCGAGCCCCCACCGAGCGCGTGACCGGTGAAGCCGAAACTCATCGTGACTCCCGCGCCGTGCTGTACAACCCGTACAGCTGCAACGTCCGCACCAGCGCCTCGGCCTCCTGCCTGCTGGGGTACGTCATCAGCTCGACGAGCCCGGCGTGGGTAACCTCGCGCGCGACACCGAGGCCCCGGTCCGGCGGCAGCCCCAGCAACCGGTGCAGCACGTAGACGATCCCGGAGAAGGTGTTGATGTCGTCGTCGTGCAGCCGCACCGTCCAGTGACCGTCTCCTTTCTCACGCTTCACCGATGGCTCCCGGCCAGACGTCCCGGTACGCCGGTGTGGCGCACACGGCCGTCGCGGACAGCACGCTGTGGACGACGGCACGGGCGAAGGCGGTCGCGGCGGCCGCGCACAACTCATCCAGCACCGCGGCGCGCATCGGCACGGCGAACGGGCCTTCGGTTTGGGGTAGCTCGGCGGCGCCGGTCGCGAGACCGAACACGGTGTCGCCGTCGAACATCGAATGCGACGGCCGTACGGCCCTGGCCAGCCCGTCCTGTGCCGACATCGCCAGCCGCTGACACTCCGCCTTCGTCAGCGCCGCATCCGTCGCGACGACGCCGATGGTGGTGTTCAACGAGGTGCCGCCACCGGTTGGCTTCTCGGCGGTGCGATCGGGCCAGGTCACGGCGAACTCGCCAGCCAGTTCATCCTCGGCGGACCACGGCCTGCCGGTGGCGTAGTCGACCGCTTCGCCGTGGGCATTGACCACCGCCAGGGCGCCGACGGTGAAGCTCGTTCCGGCCGCGGCGACGCGCGTGCTCGCCGTCCCGATGCCGCCCTTGAGCGCGCCGACCTTGGCGCCCGCCCCCGCGCCGACGCAGCCCTGCGTCACCGGCCCGGTCGCGGCGGCTTCACACGCGCGGTAGCCGAAGCCGGCGTCCGGCCGGTTGCCCCACTCCCCCAGCGGCAGATCGAAGATGACCGCGCCGGGCACGATCGGCACCACTTCGTGCGGCTGGGCACCGACTGGAAACCCGTGACTTCGCTCGGCCAGCCAGCGCATCACGCCGTCGGCGGCGGCGAGGCCATACGCGCTGCCGCCGCTCAGGCAGATGCCGTGTACCTGCTGCACGAGATTCTCCGGGGCGAGCAGGTCGGTCTCCCGCGTGCCAGGGGCGCCGCCGCGGCAGTCGACGCCGCCGACCGCGCCATCGGGGGCCAGCACGACCGTGGTCCCCGTCGCCCAGCCGTCACCGATCCGGTCCTCATGCCCGACGTACACGCCGCCGACGTCGGTGATCGCGTTGTGCCGGCCCGGACCGGCGTCGTCGCTCACACCCTCACCCCGCGCTGAAAGCGTCTTTCAGTCCACTGGGCGGAGTGAAAGACGCTTTCAGTCCGTTGAACGGACTGAAAGCGTCTTTCAGCGCGCGGGGTACTCATGCGGCCATCGCTTGAACCAGGCTCTCCTGCAAGTAGGTGAGCCAGTGGTAAACGCCGAGGTGCGCGGCGCGAGGATCGTTGGGCGGCAACTCCTCGGGCATATCCTCGGAGACGTCGAGGGCGGTGCCGAGCGCGAGCCGCACGTCATTGAGCGCCGACAACCACGCGTCGGCCTGCTCCAGCGACAGCCGCACCTCGCCACCGTCTGGTGCGAGCGTCTCGAGCACCACGGCCGCGACGCCGATCTTCGCTTCGAGCAATGCCGGCTCATGCAACGACCGCAGTGCGGCCGCCGAGTCCAGCGATTCCTGCGTTGGGTTGTCCGGATCGAGGCGGTGGAAGTCCGGCAGCAAGCGGGCCAGCACCGGATCGTCGGGCGAGACCGATGACCCCGTCTTGATCCCGGTCAACTCGGCAAGCTCATCCTGCGGAGCCTCGTCCGCCCTCGCCCCGAGGATGTCCTCGACCTGGCTCACCAGCCCGCGCAGCACGGCGGCTTCCTGCTGTTCGAACCGGGCGATCATGCGAGCGCCTTTGCGCCGCCAAGGCTTCACGAAAATCTCCTGTTCATGGATGTCCTGCCCTTCAGGGCGAGGAGGAAACGCATGCGTTGGGCGAGGCGCGCGTCGGGGCGCAACCAATAGCTTGGCTTACACACATCTGCTACCGGTGTAAAATTATTGTTGTGGGGACGGGGTTCAAGTGCCGGGCATACCCGGACCCCGAACAGGCTGCGGTGCTGAACCGCACGTTCGGGTGCGTGCGCCTGGTGTGGAACAAAACCCTCGCCGAACGGCACCGCGCCTACCACACCGAAGGCGCCAAGACGTCGTACAAGCAGACCGACACCGCGCTCACCCAGTGGAAGAAGACAGACGACCTGGCGTTCCTGTCCGAAGTGTCGTCCGTGCCGCTTCAGCAGACACTGCGGCACCAACACGCCGCCTACCAGAACTTCTTCGCCAAGCGCGCCAAGTACCCGCGGTTCAAGTCCCGCAACCATCGGCAGTCCGCGCACTACACTCGCTCCGCGTTCCGCATACGCAACGGTGAGCTGTTCCTCGCCAAAACAACGACACCGCTCAAGTTTGTCTGGTCGTTCGACAACGTAGACCTCGCCACACTGAACCCGACCATGATCATCGTGTCGCGCGACCCGGACGGCCGTTACTACATAACGTTCGCTGTTGACACCGACCAGCCCGATCCGCTGCCCGAGACCGGGCACGCGATCGGCATAGACCTCGGTATCAAGGACTTCGCGATCACCTCCGACGGTGACACTGTCGCGAACCCCCGCCACCTCAAACGCAAAGCCGCGAACCTCGCCCGCTACCAACGTCGCATGACCCGCTGCCAACGCGGCTCGATGAATCGCCGCAAAGCCGAGGCGAAGGTCGCACGCGCGCACCGCAAAGTACGCAACGCCCGCAACGACTTCCTCCACCGCACCTCCACGAACCTGGTCCGGCGTGCAGACACGATCGTGATCGAGGACCTCGCCGTCAACAACATGGTCCGCAACCGCAAGCTCGCGCGGGTGATCTCCGACGCCGGGTGGGGCGAGTTCCGCCGCCAGCTGGAGTACAAGGCTGAGCGCGCCGGCCGCACCCTTGTAGTGATCGACCGCTGGTACCCATCCAGCAAGACATGCTCGGCTTGTGGGCACCTGCTCGCCAGGCTTGACCTCGGGACGCGTCATTGGACGTGTCCCGGCTGCCGCACCCGACACGATCGGGACATCAACGCGGCCAAGAACATCCTTGCCGCTGGTCGAGCGGTAGCGGGGGAGAACCCCCGCGATGCCTGTGGAGCTGGTGTCAGTCGGCAAGGGTCCTCCCTTCCGCAGTCGGCTACGAAGCAGGAACTACAGGGCATGAGCCCGGTACGAATCCCCCGCCTTTAGGCGTGGGGAGGAAGTCAAGATGCCTTCTGCATGGTCGCCCACAGGCCCGCCGCATGCAGCTTCGCGACATCACCCTCTACTTTGTCCTTCGACCCGGACGACACGGTCGCCTTCCCCTTGTTGTGCACGTCGAGCATCAGCTTCGTGGCGTGGTCATGGCTGTATCCGAACAGCTTCTGGAACACGTAGGTCACATACGACATCAGGTTGACCGGATCATTCCAGACAATGGTCTGCCACGGCCGATCCTCCTCGGCGAGTTCATCGGCGGTCGGATCAGCCTGCGTTTGTTCGGCAGCCGCCGGCATCGACATACTCAGCTCGCTCCCTTCGCCGACTTATCCCCATGGTGTCACGATGCGACGCGCGCGCAATCTCCAGGTTGGCTACTTCGACCAGGAGCCAAATAGGCTAATGACCATGGCGAATTCCAGCACGGCGCTGCTGACCGATCACTACGAGCTGACCATGGTCGCCAGCGCGCTCGAAGACCGCAGCGCCGAGCGGGACTGCGTCTTCGAGGTGTTCGCGCGGCGGCTGCCCGACGGCCGCCGCTACGGAGTCGTCGCAGGCGCGGCACGAGTACTCGACGCCATCGCCGACTTCCAGTTCAGCGACGCCGAGCTGAGCCAGCTCGCCGCGACCAACGTAGTCGATGACGAAACGCTGAGCTGGCTGGCGGATTACTCCTTCACCGGCGACATCGACGGCTACCCCGAAGGCGAGCTGTACTTCCCCGGCTCGCCGATCCTCACCGTGCGGGCCTCCTTCGCCGAAGCCGTGGTGCTGGAGACGCTCGTCCTGTCGATCCTCAACCACGACACCGCCATCGCCTCCGCCGCCGCGCGGATGGCCTCGGCGGCGGGCAACCGCCCGATCATCGAAATGGGCGGGCGCCGCACCCACGAGTACGCCGCCGTGGCCGCGGCGAGGGCCGCCTACCTCGGTGGCTTCGCCACCACGTCGAACCTCGAAGCGGGCAGGCGCTACGGCATCTCGACCCGCGGCACCGTGGCACACGCATTCATGCTGCTGCACGACACCGAGAAGGCGGCGTTTCGCGCGCAGATCGCGAGGCTGGGCACCGACACCACGCTGCTGGTCGACACCTACGACATCACCGCGGGCATCGAGACCGCGGTGCGCGTGGCAGGCACCGAACTCGGCGCGATCCGCATCGACTCCGGCGACGTCGGGGTGCTCGCCCGGCAGGCACGGCAGCAGCTCGACCGGCTCGGTGCGCACGACACCCGGATCGTGGTGTCCGGGGATCTCGACGAGCATTCGATCGCCGCGCTGCGCGCGGAGCCGGTCGACGCCTACGGGGTGGGCACCTCCCTGGTCACCGGCTCGGGCGCCCCGACCGCGAACATGGTCTACAAGCTCGTCGAAGTGGACGGCAAGCCGGTGGCCAAGCGCAGCCCGCACAAGGAGTCGCGCGGCGGCCGCAAGCTGGCGGCACGCCGGTTCAAACCGACCGGCACCGCCATCGAAGAAGTCGTCTACCCGGCCGGGGGCGACGAACCAGAGCTGGGCGAGCACGCCGAAGTATTACCGATTCCGCTGGCGCGAGGTGGTGAAGTGCTACCCGATCTCCCTACCCTGGAAGACAGCAGACAACGCTTGCGGCGAGCGCTGGTCAGCCTGCCCTGGGAGGGGCTGAAACTCTCCCACGGCGAGCCGGCGATCCCGACGGTGTTCCGGTAGGAGACAAAGGCAGGCACACGGTGGCAAACGCACTGATCATCGTCGATGTGCAGAACGACTTCTGTGAGGGAGGCTCGCTCGCCGTCGCCGGCGGCGCGATGCTCGCGGGCGACATCTCGACCTTCCTCGCCGACGAAGCCGCCTACGACCACATCGTCGCCACTCGCGACTATCACATCGACCCCGGCGCGCACTTCAGCGACAACCCGGATTTCGTGCGCTCCTGGCCGCCCCATTGCCGGGCGGGTACGCCGGGCGCGTCGTTCCACCCCGGACTCGACGTCGGCCCGATCCGCGAGGTGTTCTCGAAGGGGCAGTACAGCGACGGCTATTCCGGCTTCGAAGGAGCCTCATCGGAAGGCAACGCTCTCGCGGCGTGGCTGCGCTCCCGCGACGTCGACACGGTTGACGTCATCGGCATAGCGACCGACCACTGCGTACGGGCGACCTCGCTGGACGCGGCCAAGGAAGGCTTCAAAGTCCGCACCCTGCTCGACTACACCGCGGGCGTCTCGCAGGAAACCGTCGACAAGGCGCTCGAGGAGCTCGACGACGCTGGAGTGGAGCTCGTCGGTACCGCACGCGTCGGCTGAACCCCGGGACGCCTCAGCCGCCGTAGGGATCGCAGCTGACGGCGCCGACGACGATCTCCCCGCTGTTGGGCCCGCCGCCTTCGGGGAACAGTTCGATGCGCATCGCGTTGACCGTCATGCTGCCGTCCGGCGGGGTCGGCGCGATGAGCTCGTTGACCACGACCTTCGCCAGCGGCGCCGCGCCCTCGATCCTGCCCGGGATCGTCACCGTGTAGTTCGGCGGGATCTCTTCCGGCACGTCGATGCCGCGGATGCCGCGCAGCTCCATCGTCGCGGAGCTGCCGTTGCCTGTGGTCCGGCAGCTCGCCGAGAACGAGCTGGCCCGGATGCGCGGCCCGCCCCACTCCCGCAATACGTCGGTCTTGAAGACGCGCCCCTCGACGGCGGCGTGCGCATTGTCGTCGTCGTCGACCTCACACGCGCTCGTGCCACCGCGGTACAGCGCCACGTCACCGACCCGGACCGTGCCCGAGCTGTTGGACGGCTTCCCGCCGGCTTCGCACGGCGCGATTGGCGCTCGCACGACCTGCTCGCCGTCGACCACCACGTCGACCGACCCGAGGAATCCGCCCGCTGCGGCATCGCTACCGGACGCGCTCGCCTGCGCCGCGGTCAGCGATGCCGCCAGCAGACCGGTCACCGCCACCGCGAAGACCCGCATCGGTGTCTGGAACATGACGCATTCCTTTCGTGGACCACCTATCACGGGAGTATCGACGCCGCTGCGACGGTGGTTGACCGGTTCGCGCCGGAGTCCACCCACACGTGTCGGGCCGACCGCCGGCAGTCGTCGACGTAGCGTCCGCGATCTTGGCGGGCACCGGTAACGTCTCACGGCATGGCCGCCGTATCCGCTCCACACGGCGCGAACCCGCCAGGGAGAGCGCCCAGTTCGTCCCTGCCCAGCGTCCGAGAGCTGCTGCGGGTGGCCGTCGACGAGCTCGGCGGAACCGAACGCGAAGGCCAGGTCGCGATGGCCGACGCCGTCGCCACCACCATCCGCACCGGCGAGCACCTCGCGGTCCAGGCCGGGACCGGCACCGGAAAGTCCCTCGCGTACCTGGTCGCGGCCGTCCGGCACGCGGTGGAGCGCGAAGTGACGGTCGTGGTCTCCACCGCGACCATCGCGCTGCAACGCCAGCTGGTCGACCGTGATCTGCCCCGGCTGGCCAACGCGCTTGCCAAGCAGCTTGGCCGGAAACCGGAGTTCGCCATCCTCAAGGGCAGGCGCAACTACCTGTGCTTGCACCGGCTCGATTCCGGCGCCCCCGATGAGCCGGAAGACGCCGGTCTGTTCGACCCGTTCACCGTCTCGCGCACCGGCCGCGAGGTCAAGCGGCTGCACGAGTGGGCCACTGAGACCCCCAATGGCGACCGGGACGAGCTCGTGCCCGGCGTCTCCGAGCACGCGTGGCGGCAGGTCTCGGTCACCGCGAAGGAGTGCCTCGGCGCGGCGAAGTGCCCGGTGGGTACCGACTGCTTCGCCGAGCACGCCCGCGCCGAGGCGGGCCGCGCCGACATCGTGGTCACCAACCACGCGCTGCTGGCCATCGACGCACTGCAGGGCTACCAGGTGTTGCCCGAGCACGAGCTGGTGATCATCGACGAAGCGCACGACCTGGTCGACCGAGTGACATCAGCGGCCACCAACGAGCTCACCAGCCCGATGGTGTCCACCGCGGCCAAACGCTGCGGCAAGCTGATCGACGCGGAGGTGGCCGACCGCCTGATGGAGGCGGCGGAGGGGCTCACCAGGGTGCTCGACGAGCTGCCGCCAGGCCGGATGGACGCTCTGCCGAGGCCGCTCGCTGGCGCGCTGCCCGCGGTGCGTGACGCCGCTCATGGCTGCATCAGCGCGCTTGGCCCGGAGCGGCGGGAGGACGCCGGAGACGCCACAGCCCGCAAACTCGCCCGCACGTTGCTCGACGAGGTCCACGACACGGCGGTGCGGCTGCTGGCCGCTTTCGAGCCGGAGCAGGCCGCGCGCCGCGACGTGGTGTGGCTCTCAGCCAATCCCGATGGCCCGCGCCCGCCCGCACTGCACGTCGCACCGCTCTCGGTCGCCGGGCTGCTGCGGGAGCAGGTATTCGGTACCAGGACCACGGTGCTGACCTCTGCCACCCTGGCGCTGGGCGGCACGTTCGACACCCTCGCCCGGCAGTGGGGGCTGCCGCCGAGCACGCCGCCGGCCGCCAAAGACGCCACAGCCGCGGCCGCCGAGCGGGGTACCGCGACCGACAAGGCACCGCCGTCGGACGACGAAGCGCTTCGGTGGCGCGGCCTCGACGTCGGTTCGCCGTTCGATCATGCCCGCAACGGCATCCTCTACCTCGCCAAGCATCTCCCGCCGCCGGGCAGGGAGGGCCTCTCCGAGGCGTTCCTCGCCGAGCTCGCCGAGTTGGTGACAGCGGCGGGCGGCCGCACGCTCGGACTGTTCTCCTCCATGCGCGCGGCGAAGCAGGCCACCGAGGAGCTTCGCGAGCGGATCGAGCTCCCCATCCTGTGCCAGGGCGATGACTCGACGGGCCTGCTGGTGCGGAAGTTCGCCGATGACGCCAAGACCTGCCTGTTCGGCACGCTCTCGCTCTGGCAGGGCGTCGACGTGCCCGGCGCTTCGCTGCAACTGGTCGTGGTGGACCGCATCCCGTTCCCGCGCCCCGACGACCCGGTGCAGTCCGCCCGGCAACGCGCCGTCGAAGCTCGCGGCGGCAACGGCTTCATGACCGTCGCGGCGACTCACGCCGCGCTGCTGCTCGCCCAGGGCGTCGGCAGGCTGCACCGGACGGTCGACGACCGCGGCGTGGTGGCGGTGCTGGATTCCCGGCTCGCCACCGCCCGCTACGGCGGGTTCCTCCGCGCTTCGCTGCCGCCGTTCTGGCCGACCAGCGACCCCGCCGTCGTCCATGCCGCGCTGCGCAGGCTCGATGCGGCCGCCCCGGGCTGAATTGGCCCTGTGAGTCAGGTTACGGTGAGACCGCAGCACACGTGAGGAGCCCCGTTGTCCCAAGATTCGCGGTATGCACAATCTCGCACCGTCACCGTCGACGACACCGGCGTTCGCAGAGTGCTCGCCGACGGCAGCGAGGAGTCGGTCACCTGGGAGCAACTCGCCTCGGTCGTGATCAGAGTGATCCCAGAAGGCCCCTGGAAAGAGGACGTGTTCCTGATGCTCGCGAGCACCGACGGCACCGGGACCGCGGTACCGAGCGGTGACCCGGCCGCCGACGCGTTGATCGAGCGGCTACAGACCCTGCCCGGCTTCGACAACGAGCGGTTCATCGAGGCGATGACGACCGACGCCGACGAGGCGTACGTCGTTTGGCGGGCGCAGTAACCGCGCGCTGAAAGACGCTTTCAGTCCACTGAGCGGAGTGAATGGCCCTTTCAGTCCGTTGAACGGACTGAAAGCGTCTTTCAGCGCTCCGGGTCCTGGGCCAGCACGGTGATGGTGCCCGGCGCGACCTCGGTGAACCCCGCATCACGGACCGCGACGATCCGCCGGTCCCGCCACGCCCCAGCAGGATCGTTGCCTGGCAGCATCGCGCGCCACAGATCGGGCGACGGCGTGCGAACGGCGCAGCGGTAGGCCTCCGCCGCCCATTGCTTGAGCCGATCGGGTTCGAGCACGGACGCCAGGATCATGGTGGCGTGGCCGACCTGTGCCGCCGCCTTTCCCGTTGTCATCGGGACGTCCGGGTTGAGCAGCAGCACCGGCGCTCCCGCGGGGACCGGCCCCGGCTCGTCGGCGGGCAGCTCGCTGCCGGAGATCTGCAGCCTGCTGACCACCTTCGGCAACTCAGCGACGGGCCAGGGCAGCAGCGCCCTCGCTTCGGCGCCCGCTACCTCCACCGTGATGCCCGGCAGGTCCGCGACGGCCTGCCAATGCGCGCCACGCGCCCGGCGAGCCACCTTCCGGATCCGCCCGGCGATCCAGGCGCCGACGTCGTCGTGCCACTCGCCGCCCGGCGCGCTTCGCGGGTCGAGGCACACCGCGATCGACGCGGCCGCCGCGGCCTCCAGCAATGCGGTCCGCGCAGGGGGCACATCGCGCTCGATGCGCAAGATGATCGGCATCGCCCGCACCTGCGCCGGATCTTCGTCCCGGACGTCCGCCACGGCGTGCGCGGGTAAGCCCAGCCAAGACGCGTAGCGCGCGGCCAGCGGAGCGAGGACGTCGTTCACTACAGGGTTCACACGCGCTCGATCGGCCGTCCTTCGGCGGCGTCGGCTGCTTCGACCTCAGCACGGGTGACACCCATCATGAACAGCACCGCGTCGAGATACGGGTGGCTCAGCGTGGTGTCGGCGATCTCCCGCAGCGCGGGCTTCGCATTGAACGCGACGCCCATGCCCGCGGCCGAGAGCATGTCTATGTCGTTGGCCCCGTCCCCCACGGCGACGCACTGTTCGAGCGGAATCCCGTACTCCTCGGCGAAGCGTCGCAGCGCGGTCGCCTTGCCTTCGCGGTCGATGATGTCGCCGACGACGCGGCCGGTGATCTTGCCGTCGACGATCTCCAGCTCATTGGCGGCGACGAAGTCCAGCCCGAGCTCATCGGCGATGCCCGTGATGATCCGGCTGAAGCCCCCGGAGACGACCCCGCACCGGAACCCGAGCCGCTTGAGCGTGCGTACCGTAGTGCGGGCACCAGGAGTGAGCTTGATCTGCGCGCCGACGTCGTCCAGCACGGTCTCGGGCAGCCCCGCCAGCACGGCGACCCGCTGCTCCAGCGACTCGGTGAAGTTCAGCTCGCCCCGCATCGCCGCTTCGGTCGCCTTCGCGACTTCGGCCTCGGCACCGGCGTGGGCGGCGAGCATCTCGATGACCTCGCCTTGGATCAGCGTCGAGTCGACGTCGAAGACCACCAGTCGCTTCGCGCGGCGGGACAGGCCTTCGGTTTCCACGGCGATATCGACACCCGCCTTGGTCGACACGTCGGCCAGCACCGCGCGCAGCTCCGCATCCGCCCGCCGGCCTGGTTTCCGGACGGAAATGTGCAGTTCCAGCCCGGTGACGGGATAGTCGGCGACGCTGCGGATGGCGTCGATGTTCGCGTCGATGGCGGCGAGCTTGCTGGCCACCGTGGCGAAGGCCCGCGCTGTCACCGGCCTGCCGAGGATGACAGCGACGTGGCTGGCGCCGCGCCTGCCCTGCGCGAACGGGTCATCGCCGATCTCGGCGCCGATGCGCACCTCGACGTGCATGCCGACGGTCGCCATGGCCTGCTCGACGGCTTCCTGCAGCGCCTCGGGGTCACTCTCGATCCCGACCAGCACACCCAGCACCAACCGGCCGCGAATGACGACCTGCTCGACATCGAGTACCTCGACGCCGTGCCGGGTGAGCGCCGCGAAGAGCACCGAGGAGACCCCGGGCTTGTCCGGCCCCGTCGTGATGATCAGGACTGGTGTCGTGCTCACTGGTGATCCGGGTTGGCCTCGGTCTCGGTGTCGGGTGGGCCGACGATCTCCGCGGCCTTCTCGTACGGGCTCTCCGTCGCGACGGCGTGCGCGATCGGCTTACCGGTCATCGAGATGTGGGCGTCGGACCGGAGCTGTTCGATCATGTGCGGGTAGTGCAGCTCGAACGCCGGCCGCTCGGAACGGATCCGCGGCAGCTCGGTGAAGTTGTGGCGCGGCGGCGGGCAGGACGTGGCCCATTCGAGCGAGCTGCCGTAACCCCACGGGTCGTCGACGGTCACGCGGTCACCGAAGCGATAACTCCTGAACACGTTCCACAGGAACGGCAACGTAGACGCACCCAGCACGTACGCGCTGATCGTGGAGATGGTGTTCAGCGTGGTGAAGCCGTCGCTTTCCAGGTAGTCGGCGTAGCGGCGCGGCATGCCGACATTGCCCAGCCAGTGCTGCACCAGGAACGTGCCGTGGAAGCCGAGGAAGGTGAGCCAGAAATGCCACTTGCCCAGCGGCTCGTCCATCATGCGACCGGTCATCTTCGGGAACCAGAAGTAGATCCCGCCGAAGGTGGCGAACACGATGGTGCCGTAAAGCACGTAGTGGAAGTGCGCGACGACGAAGTAACTGTCGGAGACGTGGAAGTCGAGCACCGGCGCGGCGAGCAGGATGCCGGTCAGCCCGCCGAAGAGGAAGGTCACCAGGAAGCCGACCGCGAAGAGCATCGGCGTCTCGAACGAGAGCTTGCCCTTCCACATCGTGCCGATCCAGTTGAAGAACTTGACACCGGTCGGCACGGCGATCAGGAAGGTCATGAACGAGAAGAACGGCAACAGCACGGAGCCGGTGGCGTACATGTGATGCGCCCAGACCGCGACGGACAGCGCCGCGATGGACAGCGTCGCGAGCACCAGCCCCTTGTAGCCGAACACCGGTTTCCGCGAGAACACCGGGAAGATCTCCGACACGATGCCGAAGAAGGGCAGCGCGACGATATAGACCTCGGGGTGGCCGAAGAACCAGAAGAGGTGCTGCCAGAGGATCACGCCACCGTTGTCGGGGTCGAACACGTGCGCGCCGAGGTGCCGGTCGGCGAGCAGGCCCATCAGCGCCGCGGTGAGGATCGGGAACGCCAGCAGGATCAGGATTCCGGTGATCAGGATGTTCCAGGTGAAGATGGGCATCCGCCACATCGTCATGCCCGGGGCGCGCATACAGACCACGGTCGTGATCATGTTGACGGCACCGAGAATGGTGCCAAGACCACCGATCGCGAGGCCAACGATCCACAGGTCGGCACCCACTCCCGGCGAATGCACCGCGTCGGAGAGCGGCGTGTAGGCGAACCAGCCGAAGTCGGCGGCACCGCCCGGGGTCAGGAAGCCGGAGAGCACGATCAGGCTGCCGAAGAGGAACAGCCAGAACGAGAAGGCGTTCAAGCGCGGGAACGCCACGTCCGGCGCGCCGATCTGCAGCGGCAGGATGAAGTTCGCGAAGCCGAACAGGCTGGGCGTGGCGTAGAGCAGCAGCATCACCGTGCCGTGCATGGTGAACAGCTGGTTGTACTGCTCGGCGGAGAGGAACTGCTG
The DNA here is from genome assembly GCA_009379975.1 of Actinophytocola sp. Lineage (GTDB taxonomy): Bacteria > Actinomycetota > Actinomycetes > Mycobacteriales > Pseudonocardiaceae > WHSS01. Next base: position 512 of record WHSS01000122.1, on the reverse strand, counting down.
GCCGGGTACCGCGAGCTCGGTGCGCATGAGCATCGCCATCGCGCCGCCGACAATGAAGAACGCGAACGACGCCACCAGGTACATGATCCCGAGCTGCTTGGGGTCCGTTGTCCGGAACATGCTCAGCAGGTAGGAACCTTTGCCCTGCTCGGGCGCCAGATGGGGACGCGTCGCGATCGGCTGGGGGGCTACGGCCGTCACTCCTGCCTCCTGCAGTCAGTCATCAATCACCGATAATGGATGCGAGCAGCATGGAGCTGCACTCGCGGCTAGAGGGATCGTAGCCGTCGGGGGTAGCGGGGGTTCGCACGGCCTCACGACGCCCCGCGGCGAGCTCATACGTGGCAGACCGGGCCGCCTGCCATGATCGAGCGATGACCGAGGGTGTGCGCACCGCGGCACTGGCCGCCGCCGTGGCCGTCGGAGACCATTTCGGGCTGCCCACCGGCACGCCGGAGGTGCTCAACGACGGCTCGAACCTGCTGGTCAGGTTGGGTCCAGTGGTCGCACGG
>WHSS01000276.1 GCA_009379975.1 Actinophytocola sp. | reverse complement strand
GCCCGACCGCGCGGCCGAACTACGGAACCGCACGCCCCTGGAGGTCGCGTTGACCCCCGAGGACCACGCGGGCAGCTATGTGTTCCTCGCCTCGGACATGGCCCGTGGCATGACCGGAACATGCCTGCACCCCGACGGAGGGGTCGGGATCAAGGCGTGACGCCGGGCCTGCTCGGCGAGTTCAAACCATTCGTCCTGACCAGGTAGTCCCAGACGGCACGCACGGCGTGGTCCGGATAGATGTTGTGCCGTTTGGAGGCCGACTCCGCCGGGTCAGACCAGCTTGGCCAGCCGCCGAACCCATGGGTCAGCAACTGCTGCCGGCAGGCCATCTCGAGCAGCACCGCCGCCACCGTGGCGGTACGGACGTCGGCGCCGACGGTCACGATTCCGTGGTTGACGAGGAAGAGCCCGTGGCACGGCCCCAACTGTGCGGCGACGGCCTTGCCGAGCTCCGGCGTGAGAATCAGGTCGGCCGTGTCGGTGAAGCGGCCGACACCGTGTGGTGCGAAGAAGTTCGCGGCATGGCTCACCGGACGCAGCGGTTCTCCGGAAGCCGCGAGCGCGACGGCGTGCGGGCTGTGCACGTGCACCACGCCGCCGACGTCGGAGCGCGCGGCCATGATCTCGGTGTGAATCGGGTACTCGCTGTGGCGCTGACCGTCCCCGGCCAGGATGCTCCCCTCACGATCGATGAGGTGGACGCGGTCACGGGACACTTCCTCGAGACCCCACGACGCGGCCTTCAGCCACACTCCCCTGCCCGCTTCGTCACGAGCCGAGGCATGGCCCCAGATCAGGTCGCCGTGCCCGGCTGCGGCAAGCACGCGACAGGCGGTGGCCACCAGGTCGCGAGGATCGTCGGCCATGTGCGTTCCCTCCGGTGAACGTTCTGACAGTCGAGCATAGTGGAACCATCCGCACAACAGACTGCGTTTCTGCAATGTGGAACACGCTCGTCACCACTCGACGACCGAATCCCACACGGACCCCAGGTCGCGTTCGATCATCGCAGCCGTCGCCGACAGAGCGCTGACCATCTTCGGTAGACGTTCCCGGTCGAAACGCGCGGTCGGCAGCGCGATCGAGATCGCGGCGCACACGTGACCGCTGGGATCGCGTACAGCCATCCCGACGGCGGTGAGCCCGGCCTCGGTCTCCCGGTCGTTGATGGCGAAGCCACGCTTTCTCACCAGTGCCAGCCGGCGACGCAGCCGAGCCAGGTCGACCGAATCCGGCGCCGTTTCGTACCGCGCGCTGAGCTCAGGCTCGGACAGCGTGGCCAGCAGCGCCTTACCCCCGGATGCGAGGTGCGCGGGGAGCACCATTCCGCCACGGTCGCCGACCCGCAGCGTGTGCCTGCATTCCACGGTCTCGATGAACCGCACCTCGGTACCGGCGAGCACCATGAGGTTGGTTGACTCGTCCACCTGGCGCATCAGAGCCGTCAGATGCGGGCGAGCCACCTCGCGCAGCGACTGGACCGGAGCGTCGGACGGCTCCGTCGGGCGGAGCACCTCACCCGCACGGTAGCGACGGTCATCGCCTTGCACCGCGAAATCTCGGTACACGAGCATCGCCAGCAGGCGATGCGCGGTTGAGCGCGAGACCCCGAGCCGTTCGGCTGCGTCGGTGACCCGGAGCGGGCCCTCCTGTTGCAGCAACTGTGCCAGGCGCAACGCGTGATCGACCGAGTCAATGGCGTAGGACGGCTTGTTCTTCACCGCAGAAAATGTATCCCGTTGCGCGGAAATCGCCAAACAACGGTGCCGGCAGCGAGCAGGTGAGATCGTGCAGAAGGTCCGCTCCACTCAGGCTGCGGGAACGTTGAGCTCGTTGAGGAGGTGGCGGACGCGGCGTTCGATCTCGTCGCGTATGGGCCGGACGGCGTCAACGCCTTGACCGGCGGGGTCATCGAGAGTCCAGTCCTCATAGCGTTTGCCGGGAAAGATCGGGCAGGTGTCGCCGCAGCCCATGGTGATGACGACGTCGGCGGCGCGGACGATCTCGTCGGTCCAGGGCTTGGGGAATTCACCGGAGATGTCGATACCACGCTCGTTCATCGCGGCGATCGCAGCGGGGTTGACCTCGGTCCCCGGTTCGGAGCCGCCGGACCAGGCGACGACATTACCGCCGGCGAAGTGCTGGAAGAAGCCGAGGGCCATCTGGCTGCGACCGGCGTTGTGGGTACACAGGAACAGCACGGTGGGCAGGCCGCCGTCGTGCCTGCCTTCGACCTGGGCCAGGGCGTGGAGGCGTTGCCGAGCGAAGCGTTCGGCAAGCAGCGGCAGGTAGTTCGGGATGGTGGCGTTGAGCGCGAACTGGTCGTAGCTGGTGTGCAGGAACCGCTCGATGGTCTCCTGGCCGAACAGTCCCGTGAACTCTTCGCCCAACCGGGCGGCGGCGACGCTGAGGGCGTGATTCTGCTCAATGCCCAAGCTGGGGTCACCAGAGCGGGACTCAGTCATCGTTTCCTCCGGGGTGCTCCGACGGTAGGGGCCAGGTGGTTGATGCGGCAGGCTAGGTCGCGGAAAGCGCGGTCGAAAGCGGTGTCATCGGCCGAGCGGGCGGGGTCGGGCACCGACCAGTGCAGCCGGTCGGCCGCGTTGCCGCCGAGGTGTTCGTGGGCGTTGTCGCACACCGCGACCACCAAGTCGTCCGATCGCAGCACGTCGGCCGCCCGGGCAGGGCGGGCATGCTCCAGCGACAACCCGTGCGCCTTAGCGGTCGCGATGGCTTGCGGGTGGACACGTTCGGCGGGTTCGGTGCCCGCCGAAGCGGCGGGCACCGAACTGGCCTCGCGCCACAGCGCGCTGGCCAACTGCGAGCGGGCCGAGTTCCGGGTGCACACGAACACCACGCGCGGAACCGCCAGCGCCACGGTCGGGGCCAGACCGGCGAGGCCGTCGCGATTGAGCCGCAGGTAAGTGCGGCGGTGATCGCCTTCGGAGCGAGACCGTTCGAGCAAGCCTGCCTGCTCGAGCCACTTCACGTGGTGGGCGAGCAGGTTGCTGGGGATACCCAGCGCCTGGCCGAGCTCACCGGGCGAGGCGTCACCGAGGAGGAGCCGATCCACGACCGCCAGCCGCGCAGGTTCACTCAGCGCGGCGTGCAGCCGGGCGCGCTCCATGAGGTCCGCAGACCACTCAGTACTCATTGAGTCAATGATGGTTGAGTGACTTTACGATGTCAAACCGCGCTGAAAGACGCCTTCAGTCCACTGGGCGGAGTGAATGACGCTTTCAGTCCGTTCAACGAACTGAAAGCGTCTTTCAGCGCGTGGACTGACGTGCGGCGGTCAGGATCCCGCCTAGCAGATGCTGCCGGTACCAGTCCTGGTCGTAGAGGTAGGACTCGTGACCGAGGGCGGTGTAGAACGCCCGTCCGCGGAACTTGTCGTGGGTCCAGCTCATGGGGTGATCGCTCATGTAGCCGTCCTCGCCCGGGTACCAGCCGGGGAACGTCGGGAAGGTTGACGCGTCGGCAACGTAGACGTTGTCCACCTCGTGCAGCCGGCCACCCTCGCGTGCAGGAGGCCGAGCCGCATCAGCTGCTTGTGCACGGTGCCGTAGCCGACGAGCCCGGAGTACAGCGCGGCTTCACTGAGCAGTGGGCCACCGGAGCCGGTCTGAATGATCCCGCCCTTGACGTAGGGCACGCCAATCGCGGCGACCTCGGGCCCGGTGAACGGCCCCACCATGTCGTCGATCTGCAGGGTGGTGCTCTGCGCGCGCAGCGGCTGGACGTCTTGGGCGTAGAGGGCGGCGGCGAGGGTGAAGTTGTGGAACATCATGTTCCGGCCCACCTGGTCCGACCGGTTGCCGAGACCGGCGGGGTGCTTGCCGTTGGCCGACATCAGCAGCAGGCGGGCGGTATTGATCGGGCTGCCCGCCAACACCACGATGTCGCCGGAAACCGCCTTTTCGCGGCCCGCCGCATCGCGGTAGCGGACCCGTCGCGCCCGCCGACCGTCCTTTGTGGTCTCGACGGAGTACACGAAGGCGCGGTCGATCACCCGCACCCTGCCGGTCAGCACCGCGGGGTTGAGCCAGGACACCAGCGCGTCGCCCCGCGCGTTGATCGGGCAGCCGAACCCCGAGCACAGCCCGCAGGAGTTGCATCGCGACCTGCCGTCGAAGTCGCGCGAGTTCACCGCTGCGGGATACGGGTAGGCCGTGTACCCCATCCGCCGTGCGCCCTCGGCCAGCAGCTTGGCCGCGTAGCCGGTCGGATTGGGCGGCATGACGAACTGCCTGCTGCGCGGCGACTGCGACAGGGTGGCGGCGGGCATCTGCTCGACGTCGCCCTGCACCCCGGTGCGGTACTCGGCCTCGTCCTGGGTGCGGGTCGTGTACGGTTCCATGAGCCCGTCCGGGAAGCCGAGTCCCCTGGCGGTCTTGATCTCGTCGCTGCCGTACCGCGTGCCGAGCTCTCCGCTTTCGACCTCGCCGAAGCCGGGACGAGAGCCCTCGATGCGGAGCCGCCAGGCGGTGGCCTCATAGGAATCCAGCGGCAGGAAGTTCTCGAACTCGTTCATCGGGTGACCGCCCCGGTCGGAGAACGGCGCGCCGGCATAGATCCGCGGCGGGTCGGACCGGAACGCGCCGAGCAGCCCATCGATGGCCTCGGCGCAGCCCGCGAACACCGCACCCTCGGCCGGGTCCTCTGGCTTGCCGGGGACGATCCGGTCGACGAGCGCGCGAAGCGTGGTCAGTTCCCGCTCGCTCAGGAAGGCAGGACCGTCGCGTCCGATCTCCACCGCGAGCGCCAGAGCTCCTCCGCGAAGCGCGGTCCGCCGATTGATCAGATGATCGTCGGTACTCACTTGGCTCCCACCTCAAGCTGGTGACACGTTTCACCAACGATCGCGGCGTAGCGGGCCAGGACGTCGAACTCATAGTCCACGGTGCTCAAAGCCGGGACGACCAGCCGCCCGGCGT
>WHSS01000001.1 GCA_009379975.1 Actinophytocola sp. | reverse complement strand
GCACAACGGTGGTGTCGGTGACGTTGGTTCGCGGCTCGACGAAGGCCTCGACGCCGCGACGGGCCGCCGCCCACTGCTCGAGATGGGCGACGTCGGTCGACGTGGACTTCCGCAACGTTCCAGGTGACTGTTTGTCCTTACACCGCTTGCGAATCGAGTCGAACAGCCCCACACGACCACCTCTGCGTCTCATGAAATATCCAGGCCCCGTCACCAATGCCTACGCGAGCGTAACGTCACATGCGTCACATTTCGCAGCGGGACCAGCCAGCTGCTATGTGCCTGTGACCACCCTGCCAGCAGCGTCCGGCATCGGCTTTCGTGGCGTCCTACAGGATCATTCTGCCGGAATCCGCCACGTCACAGTCCGGCTAACTCGCAAGCCCGGTAGGCGTAGTGACAAGATGTGGTGAGCCACCGGAGGCGCGACCCGCTCCGGCACTGGTGAACCACGAGAGTCGTGCTGGCTATACGAGGAGGAGTTGACGACGTGACAGAGACTTCCGCCGACCTGGTGATCCTTGGTGGTGGCTCCGGTGGTTATGCCGCCGCGTTCCGCGCCGCCGAGCTGGGCCTGTCCGTCACGTTGATCGAGAAGGACAAGCTGGGCGGCACCTGCCTCCACCGCGGCTGCATCCCGACCAAGGCGCTGCTGCATGCGGCCGAGGTCGCCGACTCCGCACGTGACGGCGAGTCGTTCGGAGTGAAGACCACCTTCGACGGCATCGACATGGCCGGCGTGAACCGCTACAAGGACACCATCGTCGCGCGCCTCTACAAGGGCCTGCAGGGGCTCGCGAAGGCGCACAAGGTCACCCTCGTCGAAGGTGCCGGCACCCTGGTCGAGCCGAACACGGTCGAGGTGGACGGCGCCCGCTACACCGGCAAGAACGTCATCTTGGCCACCGGCTCCTACTCCAAGACGCTGCCCGACCTCGAGCTGACCGGCCGGGTCATGGCCAGCGAACAGGCACTGGCCCTCGACTACGTCCCGGCGCGGGTCGTGGTGCTCGGTGGCGGCGTCATCGGCGTCGAGTTCGCCAGCGTCTGGGCATCCTTCGGCGCGCAGGTCACCATCGTCGAGGCGCTGCCGAGGCTGGTCCCCGCCGAGGACGAGTTCGCGTCCAAGCAGCTCGAGCGCGCGTTCCGCCGCCGCAAGATCGGTTTCAAGACCGGCGTGAAGTTCACCGGCGCGACGCAGAACGCCGAAGGCGTAAGCGTGTCACTCGAGACCGGTGAGACGCTCGACGCCGACGTGCTGCTTGTCGCCGTCGGCCGCGGCCCGAACACCGCGGGCCATGGCTTCGAGGAGGTGGGCATCGCCACCGAGCGCGGCTTCGTGCCCACCGACGAGCGGCTGCGCACCAACCTGCCCGGCGTCTACGCCGTCGGCGACATCGTGCCGGGGCTGCAACTGGCCCACCGCGGCTTCGCACAGGGCATTTTCGTCGCCGAGGAGATCGCCGGGCTCAACCCGCGGCCGATCGACGAGGCGGGCATCCCGCGCGTGACCTACTCCCACCCGGAGGTGGCTTCCGTCGGCCTGTCCGAGGAAGCGGCCAAGGAGCAGTACGGTTCCGGAGTCACCACCTTCACCTACGACCTCGGCGGCAACGGCAAGAGTCAGATTCTCAAGACCTCCGGTGCGATCAAACTGATCAAGGCACCGGACGGGCCGGTAGTCGGGCTGCACCTGGTCGGCGACCGCGTCGGAGAACTCATCGGCGAAGCGCAGTTGATCTATAACTGGGAGGCGTTCCCCGAGGACATCGCCGCCCTTGTCCACGCCCACCCCACCCAATCCGAAGCGCTCGGCGAAGCACACCTCGCACTCGCCGGCAAACCGTTGCACGTCCACGGCTGACGCCTGAAGCCGAAGACCAAACCATCCAGTCACTATCGTCCTGAGGAGTCAACAGCGATGGCCTTCTCCGTCACATTGCCGGAACTCGGTGAAAGCGTCACGGAGGGAACCGTCACCCGGTGGTTGAAACAAGAGGGTGACACGGTCGCGGTCGACGAGCCGCTACTAGAGATCTCCACAGACAAGGTCGACACCGAGGTCCCCTCCCCCGTGGCGGGCACCGTCGCGCGCATCGTCGCCAAGGAGGACGCCACCGTCGAGGTCGGCGGCCAGCTCGCCGTGATCGACGACGGCTCCGGCGGTGCGGCCGCTCCTGCCGCGCAGGAAGCACCTGCCGAGCAGCAGGCCCCTGCAGAACAACAGCCACCCGCGGCGGAGCCACCAGCGCCCGCACCGCAGGCGGCGCCGGCGGCCGCCCCCAGCGGGTCCACCGGCGGTACCCCGGTCACGCTGCCGGAGCTCGGCGAGAGCGTCACGGAAGGCACCGTCACCCGGTGGCTCAAGCAGGTCGGCGACACCGTCGAGGTGGACGAGCCGCTCCTGGAAATCTCCACCGACAAGGTCGACACCGAGGTCCCCTCCCCGGTTTCAGGCACCGTGCTCGAGATCAGCGCGGCGGAGGACGAGACCGTCGAGGTCGGCGGCCAGCTCGCGGTGATCGGCGACGCGGCGGCCCCGCAAGCGCAGCAGGCCCCGCCGGCCCAGCAGGCCGCCTCTGCCGAGCCGCAGGCGCCCGCCCAGCCGGCCCCGCAGCAGCCGGAACCGGAACCCGCGGCGAGTGCCACCACCGCCGAGGCCCCTGCCTCGCAGCCCGCACCAGTGGCGCCGAAGCACGCCGCGCCCGATGAGGCCGCAGTGTCTGCGGAGCCAGGCGAGTCAGCAGCGGAAGCCTCCGCCGAGGACAACGGCAGGAAGACCCCGTACGTCACGCCGCTGGTGCGGAAGCTGGCCGCCGAGCACGACATCGACCTGACCGCGCTCAACGGCAGTGGCGTCGGCGGCCGCATCCGCAAGCAGGACGTGATGGCCGCCGTCGAGGCCAAGCAGAAGGAAGCGGAGCCGGCGGCGCCAGAGCCCGAGCCCGCCGCGGCGCCCGCTGCTGCCGCGGCGCCGAGCGCGCCCGCACCCCGTGGGCCCGCGTCCCAGGACCGGTCCGGCCTGCGGGGCACCTCGCAGAAGGCCAATCGCATCCGGCTCACCATCGCCAAGCGCACCAAGGAGTCGCTGCAGACCTCGGCGCAGCTCACCCAGGTGCACGAGGTCGACGTCACCAAGATCGCGCGGTTGCGGCAGCGGGCGAAGGAGTCGTTCCTGCAGCAGGAGGGCGTGAAGCTGACGTTCCTGCCGTTCTTCGCGAAGGCGTGCGTCGAGGCACTCAAGCAGCACCCGAACGTCAACGCGTACTTGGACGAGGAAGCGAAGCAGATCACCTACTTCGACGACGAGCACCTCGCCATCGCCGTCGACACCGACAAGGGCCTGATCTCGCCGGTGCTGCACAACGCGGGTGATCTCAACCTGGCAGGCCTCGCCAGCGGCATCGCCGACATAGCCGAGCGCACCCGCACCAACAAGATCAAGCCCGACGAGCTCTCCGGTGGCACCTTCACGGTGACCAACCTGGGCAGCAACGGCGCGCTGTTCGACACGCCGATCATCAACCAGCCGCAGTCGGGCATCCTCGGCGTCGGTGCGGTCGTCAAGCGGCCGGTGGTGATCAGCGACGCCGACGGCAACGACACCATCTCGATCAGGTCGATGGCCTACCTCGCGCTGACCTACGACCACCGCCTGGTCGACGGCGCGGACGCGGGCCGCTTCCTCACCACGATCAAGCAGCGCCTCCAGGAAGGCAACTTCGAGTCCGAACTCGGCCTGTAAGGCGGCTTGTGCCGCGCGCCCGGTAGGTTCCGCCAAGCGCGAAACCTGCCGGGGTGCGCTGCCGCACGGCGACGATAAGGTGACCCCATGCGCATCGTCGTGGCAGGCGCCAGCGGGTTCATCGGCAGTGCCCTCGTGCCCGAGTTACGCACGGCTGGACATGACGTGCGCAAGCTGGTCCGGCGTGCGCCCATCTCCGACGGCGAATACCGGTGGGACCCGCCGGCGGGCATCATCGCCGATGGTGCGCTCGACGGCGTAGACGCCGTGGTGAACCTGTGTGGCTCCTCTCTCAACGGGCGGTGGAGCGACGCACGCAAGCAGGCGATACGTGACAGCCGCATCGAGCCGACCGAGGTGCTGGCGGAGGCCGTCGTCCGGCAGGGCATCGCGTCGCTGTGCAACGCGTCTGGCGTCGGCTACTACGGCAACACCGGTGACATCGCCGTGGACGAAACCGCGGGCGAGGGCGCCGGGTTCCTCGCCGAGCTGTGCGCGGACTGGGAGCAGGCGACAAAGCCGGCCCGCGAAGCAGGAGCACGCGTGGCCGTGATGCGCACCGGGCTGGTGCTCTCCGGAGGCGGCGGCCTGCTCAAGGTGCTCAAGCCGCTGTTCCGGGCGGCGCTGGGCGGCAAGCTAGGCGAAGGCAGGCAGTACATGCCGTGGATCAGCCTGCCCGACGAAGTGAGCGCCATCCGGTTCGTCATCGAACACCCGGAGATCAGCGGCCCGGTGAACCTCTGCTCGCCCAACCCGGTGACCAATGCGGAGCTCACCCGTGCGCTGTCGCGCGCTGTCGAGCGCCCCGCGCCATGGTTCGTCCCCAAGTCCGCTCTTCGTCTCGTGCTCGGCGATGCGGCCGACGAGATGGCCCTGACCAGCCAGCGCACGCTGCCCGGGGTGCTCACCGGGGCCGGCTTCGGCTTCCGGCACACGGATCTGGACGCCGCCTTGGCCGACGTCGTTTAGCTGACGTGGTGTCAGCGGTAGGCTCACTGCTGTGGCGAACTCATCCATCAGCTGCCGGGCGACCTCCGATCCGGTTGACGTCGTAGCCGTCGGGACCATCGAGTACACCGCCGCGTGGCATCGGCAGCGCGAGCTCGTCGAAGCGCGTGCGGACGGCACCGGGCCGGACACCTTGCTACTGCTCGAGCACCCGTCGGTCTATACGGCGGGCAAGCGCACCGAGGATCACGAGCGGCCAACGGACGGCACTCCGGTCATCGACGTCGACCGCGGCGGCAAGATCACCTGGCACGGCCCCGGCCAGCTCGTCGGCTACCCGCTCATCAAACTCGCCGACCCGATCGACGTCGTGCACTTCGTGCGGCGGCTCGAAGAAGCCCTCATCGCCGTGTGCGACAAAGTCGGCGTGCGCACCGGCCGGGTCGAGGGACGCAGCGGTGTCTGGCTGCCCGCCGACGAGAACGGTCCGGAGCGCAAGATCGCGGCGATCGGCATCAGGGTGCAGCGGGGCGTCACCATGCACGGCTTCGAGATCAACGCGAACACCGACCTGTCCGCGTTCGACCGCATCGTGCCGTGCGGCATCGCCGACGCGGGCGTGACTTCGCTGAGCAAGGAGCTCGGCCGCGAGGTCACCGTCGACGAGATCCTGCCGCTCGCGCGCGAGAGCGTGCTGGCCGCCCTGGACGGGACGCTGCCGGTCAGCGACGAGCGCTGGCTGCCACGCGCACCACAACCCTCGGCGCCGGGCGTCACCTTCGCCCTCAAGCGCTGAAAGACGCCACGTCGATGAGGTCGTCGCACGTGTAGCTGCGGACGTCGGGGTAAGCCCCCACCCGTTCTCCAGCGCCACCCCGCGACCAGAAAGCAAAGATCGGTGCGGCGTCGACATCGCCGATGAGCGCGGCCTTGCGTCGCAGTTCGGCCAGTTCACGGCCGCCCAGCGGCTTCGCCCGCCACTTACATTCGCCCAGCAGCACTGGGTTGCCTCGGGGGTCGACAGCGCACACGTCCACCTCGGCGCGTTCGTCGAGCCACCAGCGGCCGACCACGGCGTCGGAAGATATCTCACCGCTTGCGACCATGCGCTGCACATGCGCCCGAGCGGCTGACTCCAACACCCGTCCGATGTGCGTCTGCCACTTGCCTTCGGTGCGCCTGCGCACGGCGCCACCCTGGCCGCCTTCGATCAGATCGGCGTCGTCCCGGATCACGGCGAACCAGAACGCCAGGTACTCGTCGCCGATCTCGTACATCGGATCGGCCGCCGAATGGCTACCGATCGAGCGGACCTGTCGTACGTAACCCGCCCTGCGCAGCCTGTCGAGGGTGTAATCGATACGTTGCTGCGCACGACCGGCGATACGCGAACGCCTGCGCGCGCCGTCGGCCATCGCGACCAAAACCCGCTCGTATCCTCCGCGCCAGTCGAGATCTTCGCTCAGAATGTCGGGGGCGTCGCGCACCAGCAGACCACCCGGGGTAAAGGCCAGGTCGTCGAGATTCTCGATGACGCTCAACTCCGGCGACCACCGGCGCAGGTGCAGCGGATAGCCCCCGCATGTGGCGTATGCCTGGACGAAGTCCTCGCCGGACAGTTCGGGAAGGAACGCCGCGGCTTCACCGAAGGAGAAAGGATCCATCCTGAGTTCCAGGCTGGGTCGGCGATGCAGCCCGCCGTGAGGTCCGAGCATGTCCTCCATGATCGCGACGGCCGAACCTGACAACACCAACATGAGGCGTTGATCCCGAACGTGGTTCTCCCAGATTGCCGAGACGAGGTCACCGAAGTCCCCGGCAGTCGAGTTCAGTCGTGGCGCCTCATCGATGACCACGAGCAGCGATTCACGCTCGGCAAGACGAACCACGAAGCGAAGCGCTGCCTCCCAGTCGGAGAAGGGACCGGTCATCAGGTCGGCCACCGCATCGCCGAGTTGCTCTCGCAGCCGGTCGGTGAATCGCTCAAGCTGCCGGGATTCACTGTCCTGCCTGGTCGCAGTGAAGTACACCGATCTCCGGGTAGCGGCGAAGTCCGTGAGCAAGAAGGTCTTCCCGACGCGCCTGCGGCCCCAGACGACCGCCAGTTGCGGCACGCCGGACTCGGCCTCTTGCCATGCCGTCGCCAGCGCCCGCTGCTCCTTATTCCTACCTATCAATGCCACAACCTGAGTGTACTACAAGCTATTTGTAGCACAAACAGCTTGTACCATCGACTGGACAGAACGGCACGAACCGCTCAGTCACGCGCTCGGCACCCAAACGGCGGATTGAATGCACGCATCGCGGCATCAGTGTGATTCGACTCACTCCGCGGGGTGAAATCCGATGAGCGAAGGGAACGACAGTGAAGTCATTGAGAACACCTCTACTCACCCTTCCTGCCGCGGTGATCTTGGGGCTGACCCTGGCCGGTTCGGCCGGCGCCCACCCCGACGACGGCACCAAGGCCTACCTGAGCCACTGGGACGCGGGCCTGATCCTGCTCGACATCAGTGACCCCGCCGATCCGCAGCTGGTTTCGGTGGCCATCGACCCGGAGAACGGTTCGCTCGACGGTGAGGTCAACAGCCACTCCGCGTGGCCGAGCGCCGACGGCAGCATCGTCGTCGAGGGCGAGGAAGACTTCAACGCCTGGAACAGCGTCCAGCCGCCGGGGACGACTTCGAAGGCAGCCAGACCGGCAACAGCGGCACGATTGACGCCGACAGCGTCGAGGTGACGTCGGGACCGCTGGCCGGAGAAAGTTACCCGGCCGTCGAACTGGCAGGCGACCAGCCCAAGTTCGCCGACATCGGCGCGGTCAGCGGGGACCTCGTGTGGATCGGGCGGGCATGCGACGGCGACGAGATCCTCAACGCCGACGCGATCGCCGACGGCGGTATCGCGGTGGTCCGCCGTGGTGCGTGCGCTTTCCGCGATAAGAACTTCAACGCGGCGGCCGCGGGCGCCGACGCCGTGGTGATCGCCAACAACATCAGCGAAGACACACCGTGGAGCGGTCTGCGAATCTGGGATTACTCCGACCCGGAGAACCCGGTGCTGGCCTCGACGTTCGACACCGTCTGCAGCGCGTCCCCGGAACCGATCCCGGAGTGCGATCCGTTCGGTACCTACTCGTCGCACAACGTGGTCGTCGAGGACACCGAAGACGGACGGGTGAAGGCCTACGTCTCCTGGTACTACGACGGGATGCTGGTGCTCGACGTCACCGACCCGGCCAACCCGGTCGAGGTGGCGCGGTTCTTCGACAACTCCGATGAGTTCCTGGCGTCCAACGGCGGGCTGCCGCACGACTTCTGGGGCGTGCGGAAGGCGCCGGGCGAGCCCTGGATCTACGGAAGCGACCGTAACGGCGGTCTGTACGTCTTCAAGGAGAAGGGCGCCGGAGGAGGTAACAACTGACACTGCGCTCGACAGCGTCTGACACGGGACGGGCGGCCACCGGTCGCCCCTCCCCTGTCGCCTGCGTCCCCGGCAACGCCCCGGTTCCTGTGGCAAGCTTTTGCTAACCGACATAGTGACGGGTGGTGCGCGACGCCACTCGCCTGGTCGAGGAGGCTCCCGTGCCGCACGAGCAATTCGGTCCGTATCGCTTGGACAAGCTCATCGGCCACGGTGGCATGGGCGAGGTGTACCGCGCGTTCGACACCGTCAAGCAGCGCCCTGTCGCGGTCAAGCGGCTACGCCGCCAGCTCTCGGTGGACACCGAGTTTCAGATCCGGTTTCGCAAGGAGTCGGAGCTGACCGCACGGCTACGCGAGCCGCACGTGGTGCCCATCCACGACTTCGGTGAGATCGACGGCCAACTGTTCATCGACATGCGGCTGATCGAGGGCGAAGACCTGGGCACGGTGCTCTCCCGAGCAGGCGTCATGCCACCGGAGCGGGCCGTGCGCATCCTGTCCCAGGTTGCCGGCGCACTGGATGCGGCGCATGCCGAGGGCCTGGTGCACCGCGACGTCAAGCCGTCCAACGTCCTGCTCGCCCACTACGACTTCGCCTACCTGGTCGACTTCGGCATCGCTCGCATCGTGACCGGTAACGCGGCGACGTCGGTGACCGCCACCGGCGCGACCGTCGGCACCGCCGATTACATGGCGCCGGAGCGGTTCCACGGGCGATCGGGAGACGCTCGGGCGGACGTGTACTCACTGGCATGCCTGTTCTACGAGACGCTGACCGGGAAGAAGCCGTATCCGGTGGACGGCCTGCCCGCGATGATTCACGCGCACCTCAACCTGGACATCCCGCGGCCGTCCCAGCACCCGGGGGTTCCGGTGTCCCTGGACGCCGTGATCGCGCGGGGCATGGCCAAGGAGCCCGACAGGCGGTTCGGCAGTGCGGGCGAGCTGGCCGATGCCGCGCATGAGGCCGTGCACGGTCAAGGGATGTCCGGCGGCCGGGAGCCCGCGTCGGCGACGATGCCCGCTGAAGTCGAGGCGCCGCCGCCATCCCCGACCGTGCCCGCGGCGCGCCACCGTGCCGATCTCAGCGCTCCCGCCGATCGCACCTGCGACAAAGTTCTCCGTGACCTCACCCGCGCCCTCGAACGGAACCCGCACGACGCCACCGCCCTGGCCTACCGGGGCGAAGTGCTTCGCGCGAAGAGACGCTATTCCGAGGCCCTCGACGACCTCAATCGGGCCATCGAGCTGCAACCGGACCACGCCTGGGCGATCGGAACGCGCGGTGACATCTACCGGAATGTCGGCAGGTACGCCGACGCGATCGCCGACTACACCGCGGCGCTCGCCCTGGAACCGGACACGGCGTGGGTCCTCGTCGGACGGGGCGACACCCAGCGGCTGCTCGGTGAGTACCAGGCGGCCGTGGCCGACCTGACCCGCGCTGTCGAGCTGGAACCGGCCGACGAGCGAGCGCTGGCCTATCGCGGCGACTCGTATCGAGGGATGCATCAATACGAGCTCGCGCACCGCGACTTCGACCGCGCCATCGAGCTGAAACCGACCTATGCGTGGGCGATCGCCGCACGCGGGATGGCGTTGCGCAGCATGGGCCGCTATGACGAGGCGCTCGCCGATTACACCCGCGCGATTGAACTGGAGCCGATCCGGGCGTGGATGATCGCCGGCCGCGGCGAGACCTCTCGGCTGATGGGCCGGTATGACGACGCCATCGCCGACCTGACCGGGGCGATCCGGCTGGAGCCGTCGCCCGCCGTGCTCGGCAGGCGCGCCCGCTTGCACTGCTGGATGGGTCGCCAGCACGAGGCGATCGCCGACTACACCCGTGCCATCGAGCTGGATCCGGCTTATGCGTGGTCTTACGAGGGGCGGGCCGACGCGTATCGGCAGATCGGCCAGTTCGAGCAAGCGCTGACCGACCTCGACTCGGCGCTCGAGCTCGAACCCGAGGTCGGGTGGTGGCACTTCCGGCGGGCACTGATATCGCTCGAGCGGGGCGAGTCCGCCAGGGACGAGATCAAGGCGGCGATCAGCACGGGGATGTCCGAGGTGGTCGAGAACCCCGGCTGCGACCAGCCCCTGCTGGCGCTCGCCATATACCGCGCGGCACGCGGCGAGTTCGACGACGCCGGGATGTTGATCGCGCAAGCGTTGAGCCACGCGCCCAAACGGGGCTGGATCCTGGAGACGGTCTACGAGCTGGAGCAACTGCTGCGACTCGACGACGGAGCGGGCGCCGAGCTCACCGGCCTGATCGACACCCTGCGGGCGGCACTCACGCAGCCCGAAAACTGACGTCTTCGCACGTCAACGTCGCCGATTCGCCCGCCGCGATCACCACATCGTCGTCGACCAGCCGGGTGTCGCCGTGTGCGTACGCCGTAGCCGCTACGGACAACAACAGGCCTGCTGTCCCGGCGACTACGGCGAGCATCCGGCGCAGGTCGGGTGTCGTGAGTGGCTATCAGGGTTAGAACCCTGATCAGCACTCACGACCCGGGTGGCCTGTGCCGATGCCGCAACCCGTTCCTGGGGAGCAGTTGATCTAGCGCTGTCGTACTAGGCCGGAGATTCATACGTGCTGGCATCGCCGTTACGCGCGCCACGACACCGGTGATCATCGAGGCGTAGCCTGCTGGCGTCGAGGAGGAAAGGAGCGCACATGAACAGGACGGCATTGATCACCGGTGGGTCCGGCGGTCTCGGTTCCGGGGTCACCGAGACCTTCCTGGCGGCCGGGTGGCGAGTCGTGGTGCCCTGGCTCGTCGAGTCCGAACTCGTGCGGCTGCCACAGCACGAGAACCTGCGCACGATGCGTGCCGACCTGTTCGAGGCCGAATCCACCCGCGAGGTGGTCCAGGCCGCCGCCGATGACGGCGATGCGCCGTTGCGGGCGGTGGTGAACCTGGTCGGCGGCTTCGCGATGCACGGCAAGGTGCACGAGACCGATATCGCCGAGTTCGAAGCCCAGCTACGGCTGAACCTGCGGCCCACCTACCTCGTGAGCCAAGCGGCGTTGCCACACCTGCTCGCCGGGGACGGCGGCTCGATCGTGTGCGTATCGAGCCGTGCCGCCTTGCGGCCGTTTCCCGGGGCGGCGGGCTACATCACGGCGAAAGCCGCGGTACTGGCCTTCGTCGACGCCATGGCCGCCGAGTACAAGCAGGACGGCATCCGGGTCAACGCGGTGCTGCCCAGCGTGATCGACACTCCGGCCAACCGCGAGGAGCGGCCCGGCGCGGATCACACCAAGTGGGTCGCCCCCGCCGAGATCGGCCGCGTGGTGCTCTTCCTCTGTGAAGGCTCGTCCGGGGTGGTCAGCGGCGCGCACGTGCCGGTCTACGGCAAGGCATAGCGACCGCACCCTCACGCGGCACGTCGTGCGGACGTGACGTTCGGCCAATAGGGCCGGGCAGAACGTCACACTCACTCGGCGACGCACAATTATCGAAACGCTTTTATTGCGCGCGTCACATGCGGCGAGTCAGCCGTGTATTGGCTATCGGTAACCAGCCGGGAACCTAACGTTCATAAAACCGCCGGCACCGCGCCGAATGAGGCCAGCACCTGCATGGTGTCACCATGATCACAAGCCAGCGCGCCCACCATTACCCGGCTCCCGTGCTACGTTTTAGGTGTATTGATCACACGAGTTTATATCGAAACACCGTGGCATGAATGGGGTCACATAATTGGCCCATTATGTCGTGGCACACCATGGGGAGAGAGTCATGAGCTGGCGCGATTTCTATGCCCGGCGCGACATCATGGACGCCGTACTGAAGCAGGCACGCGGTAACCAGGCAGCCACCCTGCCGTTCGAGGAGATCGACCGCGCGGAGGAACTGTTCGGCGGCCGCGAGCAGCTGCTGCTGGCGCTGTACTACCGCTGGACCCAGTTGCTCGGCGGTTACCTGCGGGCGGAGCTGGTCGGCCCCGAGGACAGCGACAACTCGCCGAGGGACGAATCCGATAACGCGGACCGGGCCACCGCGGCGTGGCAGCGCGCCCACCGGAAGCACCCGACGCTGCGCGCCGTGCTCGACGCGGGCATCGAAACCTATCCGGCAGTGCTGCGCCCGGCCTTGGAGCGGGAGCAGCGCATGCTCGCGATATCGGCTGGCCTGGCCGACCCTTACGAGCCGGTCGCGGAGATCACCAGGATCGGTGCCTCGTTCCTGGCGCTCATCCGGCACGCCGACCACGTTCCCGCCCGCCATTCCGGTCCGGTCGGCCAGTTGATGCGGCTGCTCACGCCCGCCAGCTAGCGCACTAGGCTGGGCCCATGCCACAGCGGTTCAGTGAAGGCGACATCACCGATCAGCACGGCCGGACGGTCCTGGTGACCGGCGCCAACTCGGGCCTCGGCCTGCGCACCGCCATCGTGCTCGCCGGCAAGGGCGCGCACGTCCTGCTGGGGTGTCGTTCCGCCGAGCGTGGCGCGCAGGCGCTGGCCGAGGTCCGGCAGCGCGCGACCGGCGCCGAGCCCCGGCTCATCCAGCTCGACCTCGCGAGCCTCGACTCGGTGCGGGCCGCAGCGACACAGGTTCGTGAGTTCACCGAGGACACCCTGCATGTGCTGATGAACAACGCCGGGGTGATGGCCGTCCCCAAGGGCAAGACCGCGGACGGCTTCGAGACCCAGTTCGGCACCAACCACCTCGGTCACGCCGCGCTGACCTGGCTGCTGATGCCCGCGCTGCGCAAGGCAGGCACCGCCGAGGCGCCCGCGCGGATCGTGACCGTGTCGAGCCTGGCCGCGACCAGGGGCCGGATCGACGCCGATGACCCCAACTTCGAGGGCCGCCGCTACGACCCTGCCAGCGCCTACGGCCAGGCCAAGCTCGCCAACCAGGTCTTCGCGATGGAGCTCGACCGGCGGCTCCGCGAGGAGGGCGGGCACGTCATCAGCGTCGCCGCGCACCCCGGCTACACCGCGACCAACCTCAGCGGCACCATGGCAGGCAGCTACCAGAACCCGCTGCTGTCGGGCGCCCTCAAGGCGGGCGCCTGGTTCAGCGACAAGGTCCTCGCGCAGGACGTGCGCGTCGGCGCGCTGCCACAGCTGTATGCCGCCACCGCCCCCGGCGTCGAAGGCGGCCAGTACTTCGGCCCCGACGGCTACCGGCAGTTCCGTGGCGCTCCGAAGCCCATCCGGCCGCTGCGACCCGCGCGGGATCCGGAGACCCGGCAGCGGCTGTGGGATATCACGCAGCAGCTCACCGGCATCGTGCCGGACCCGAAATAAGAACGTCAGTAGGGTGGACGACGTGAGCGCACCCGCACCTGAAGGCCGCAAGCTGCTGCGACTCGAAGTCCGCAACAGCCAGACGCCGATCGAGAAGAAGCCGTCCTGGATCAAGACCAGGGCGAAGATGGGCCCCGAGTTCACCGAGCTGAAAGGCTTGGTGCGGCGAGAGGGGCTGCACACGGTCTGCGAAGAGGCAGGCTGTCCCAACATCTACGAATGCTGGGAAGACCGCGAGGCCACCTTCCTCATCGGTGGCGACCAGTGCACCAGGCGCTGCGACTTCTGCCAGATCGACACCGGTAAGCCCGCGGCGCTCGACACCGAGGAGCCCCGCAAGGTCGCCGAGAGCGTGCAGGCCATGGGCCTGCGCTACTCGACGGTGACCGGTGTCGCCCGCGACGATCTCGACGACGGCGGCGCGTGGCTCTACGCCGAGACCGTGCGGCAGATCCACGCACTCAACCCCGGCACCGGCGTCGAGCTGCTCATCCCCGACTTCAACGCCGATCCCGAACAGCTCGCCGAGGTGTTCGGCTCGCGGCCCGAGGTGCTGGCGCACAACGTCGAGACGGTGCCCCGCATCTTCAAGTCGATCCGGCCAGGCTTCCGCTATGCTCGCTCGCTCGAAGTAATCACCCGCGCGCGCGAAGCGGGCCTGGTCACCAAGTCGAACCTGATCCTCGGCATGGGCGAGACCCCGGACGAGGTCGGGCCCGCGATGCGTGACCTGGTCGAGGCCGGCTGCGAGATCCTGACGATCACCCAGTACCTGCGACCGAGCGTCCGGCACCATCCCGTTGACCGGTGGGTCAAGCCCGAGGAGTTCGTCGAGCATTCCCAGCACGCGGAAGAACTCGGGTTCGCGGGCGTCATGGCCGGGCCGCTGGTGCGGTCCTCCTACCGCGCTGGCAGGCTATACGCGCAGACCAAGCGCCACCGCGGCGAGGCGCTGCCGGAGAACCTGGCGCACCTGGCTTCGGCAGGGCCGGCTGCGCAAGAGGCGAGCGCGCTGCTGGCGAGGTAGCACGCCCGTCACCGGCGCGACAGCAAGGGAAAGCCCGTGATCTCTGAGTTCCTGACCTGGCTTGCCGAGCTGCCGCCCGCACTCCTGCTGGTCGGCGCGGGCCTGCTGGTGTTCGGCGAGACGACGCTGGGGCTCGGCTTCATCGCACCGGGCGAGACCGGGCTGTTCATCCTCGGCACAACGGCGAATTCGGTGCCGAAGTTCGTGCTGATGTGGCTGGTGACCACGGCCTGCGCCATCCTCGGCTACTCCGCGGGCTACCTCATCGGCAAGTATTTCGGCCCGCGGCTGCGCCAGACGAAGATGGTCCGACAGCACGGCGCGGACGGCTGGGACAAGGCGGTCGACTTCCTGCGGCGCCGGGGGGCCATCGCGGTGATGTTCGCGATCTTCCTGCCGGTGATGCGCACCCTGGTGCCTGCCGCGGCGGGTGCGGCCGGGCTGCCGTACCGGAAGTTCCTGCCCGCGGCCGCCATCGCGGGCACCACCTGGTGCGCGCTGCACATCGGTATCGGCGCCGCGCTCGGCGAGTCGGCCAAATGGCTGGAAAGCGCGATCGGCAAGGGCAGCTGGGTGGTGCTCGGCCTGGTCGTCCTGGTCTTCGTGCTCGTCATCCTCGTCAAGCGCAAGAAAGGTGGCAGCGGTGCCGAGCCGCCCGCGCAGGCCGAGACCGAAACCCTGAGCTGACCACCACCCCGGCGCGCAAGCCACCCGCGCCCTCGTGCGTGAAATCCTTTGCATGAGCACGCTTCAGCACTCACGACCCCTGTTGAGCGGTCGTGAGTGCTGAAGCGTGCCGGCGCAAGGGGATTCACGCACAAGGTGCGGATGCGTGACTAACCGATCGAGTGATCGTTGAGTCCTTTACCGAACCTGGATCGGAAGGACCCACCGATGACCTCGATGGCAGCCCGGCGCATCATGCGCAGCGGCCTCGCGTTAGGCCTCGCGGCTTTACTCCTCGGCACATTCACCTCACCCATCGCGGGCGCCGCCCCCAAGAAACCCAAGGGCCCGCAGGAACCGCCCGCGGCCAGTGAACCCGCGGCATTCGACTACACCAAGGTCGCCGGGCTCAGCGACGGCGATCGCGAGACCGTCAAGGAGACCTTCGAGATCCCGATGCACGACGACGTCGAGGTCTACATCGAGGTCACGCGGCCCAAGGAGGACGGGGCCTGGCCGACGATCCTGGAATCGAGCCCGTATCACGGGACACTCGCCGATCGCGAAGGCACGCGCATCCTGCCCGAGCCCCGCGACGACGACGGCAACCCGGTCGGCTTGACCGGCTACTTCGCGCCGAAGGGCTACGCGGTCGTGATGATGGACCTGCGCGGCACCGGCCTCTCCGCGGGCTGTCTCGACCACCTCGGCCCGAACGACGCCAGCGACATCAAGCAGGTCGTCGAGTGGGCGGCGCAGCAGGACTGGTCCAACGGCCGGGTCGGCATGACCGGCCACTCCTACGTCGGCTCGACCCCCTCGCTGGGCGCGGCGATGGACCCCGACGGCCTCGAGACGATCGTGCCGAGCGCGGGCCTCGCGCGGATGTATGACCACCAGTTCCAGGGCGGGGTGCCCTATTTCCTGCAGTGGGCGGGCCCGATGTTCGCCTACGAGCAGATCGCGCTCGAACGGCACCTGCCCGGCGGCGAAAGCTTCGGCAAGAACCAGGAGGACACCGGCTGCGGCCTGCCCAACAGCTCGCTGACCGCGGGTGAGGCGCAGCTGTCCGGCCAGTACACGCACTGGCACGCCGAGCGGGACTGGACCTTCGAGGCCAGTCAGGCGGACCTGCCGGTGTTCATGGTGCACGGCGTCAACGACAACGCCGCCCGGGTCGCCGGGATGGAATGGTTCACGCAGCGCGGCGGCAAGCCGGGCGACAAGCTGTGGCTGGGCCAGTGGGACCACGGCTCAGGCTGCTGCCCCACCCGGCGCGGTATCCAGTGGACGTACGCGATGCACGCCTGGTTCGACAAGCACCTCGCGCAACGCGACGTCGAGACCGGTCCGGATACCGAGCTGTTCCTCTCCGACGGCACCTTCTCCGGTGCACGCTCGGGTGACCGGACCGCGATCCACAACGACTCGCAATGGCCGACGGCGAGCGAGAGCACACTCGAGCTCTTCCCGACGCGCTACGGCGGCCTCGAGACGGCGCCCGCACCGGCGGGCACCAGCAGTTTCAGTGGTGACCCCGGCGGGTTCAACGACCCGCAGGACACCGGCGGCGTTGACTTCGTGACGGCTCCGATGACGGAGGACACCGTGCTCGCCGGGCAGCCACAGCTCGACCTGGTCGCCTCGGTGACCGTGCCACGAGTGCACCTGATCACCACGCTGTACGACGAGTCGCCGCCGGATGAGGACGGCAACGTCGATCGGCGCCGGATCAGCCAGTTCGCGCTCAACCCGGAGCTGCGTTCCGGGCTGTCGACGCCCTCCCCCGCCGTCCCGGGCCGGGTTTACGACATGTCGCCGACCGGCTTCGCCATGGCGCACAACCTGCGCGAAGGGCACCGGCTGGTGATGCGGGTGACCGCCTCCGACCCTGACAAGGTGCCGACCTTCGCGGTCGACCCGCAGATCACGGTCGTCACCGGGCCCGACGGCACCGCACTGCGAGTGCCGGTGGTTACGGAGCCGGCCCTGGTCGAAGACGACGTGCCGTTCGAGCTCGACGCCCCGGGCGAAGTCGGTCCGGCGCAGGAAACCGAGCGTGCATCGGTCACGCCGCCGCTGGGTGGGCCGGAGCGGACCCCGGCGACGGTCGCGTATCACGAGTTCGAGGTGCTCGACGACTTCGACAACGCGGAGCTGATCGTCGGGGCCGTGCCGTCGTCACCCGCCGACATCGACCTGTACCTGCAACGGCAGCAGGCCGACGGTACGTGGAGCGAGGACTTGGCCAGCGGCGCGTCGGGCGAGCTGAACATGGAGCAGTTCAAGACGTCACGGCCGCAGCCGGGCAAGTACCGGGTCGAGGTGCACAACTGGCTCGGCGCCCCGGCCACCCGGGTCGATCTGACGCTGACCTACGTGAACTCCGCGGGCGAACCTGGCGAGGGTTGAGCGGTATCGCGCGCTGATCCTCGTGCGTGAAAGTTCGTGCATGGACACGTCTGGCCACTCACGACCCCAACTGAGAGGTCGTGAGTGGCTAGAAGTGCGGGAGCAAGGGGTTTCACGCACGAGGCACCCGAGCGGCTAAGCCTCAGCCCGTGGTCGGCTCGCTGATCTCGACGCCGGCCAGTTCGGTGGCGAAGCGTGCACCGAAGGCCGTCGACGGGGTGTGCGCGCCGGGCTTGACGCCACCTTCGGCCAGTTTCCGCACCGCGGAGACGACACCGTCGGCCGTCATGGGGAGCCCGTTCGGCCCGGTCAACGTCATGGACACCCGCTGACCTGCGGCGTTGCGCACCTCACCCCATACCTGCGACGAGCCTGCTTCCGCCATCTCCACCCCGCGCTTGACCACGCGATCCACCACTGCCTTCGCCGCGTTCTGGACCGCGGTGACTCGGAAGATCGGCGCGACGAGCCGCTGGCCAACGCCGACGATGCTGCCCGCGGGAACCACGGTGAAGGTCGTGATGTTCGGGATACCGGTGGAGCGATAAGCCGAGCTGAGGTCACCCCACGGAATCGCCGTAACCGTCTTGCGCCCTGACGGGAAGCTCGCGGTCACACGCCGGTGCCCCAGCGGGACCGAGCGAAGTTTGCCATCGACGCGCGCGCTACCGCCCTGCCCCGCTCCCTCGAGCATGGTCTTGACGGTGCCCGGGCCCAGCTTCACCCGTGCGGCGAACGCGAGGTCGAGGTGGGTGGCGTCCGGCAGCCGCTCGGCGAGGCAGGCCGCGACGCAGTCGGTCGGCACGACATCGAACCCCGCGCCAGGCAGGAGCACAACGCCGGCGGCCGCCGCTTCGGCATCGCGCGCATAGATCGCCTCGAACACCTCAATCTCGCCGGTGATGTCCACGTAGTTCGTGCCGGTCGCGAGGCATGCGTCGACCATGGGCCGCGAGGTCGCCGAGAACGGTCCGGCGCAGTGCGCGACAGTGCCGATCCCACCCAGTGCGGCGCGGATCTCGTGGGGGTCGTCGAGGCCGAACGCGCGGATGTCCAGCCCGAGCTCGGCCGCGATCGGCGCGATGCGCTCCGACGAGCGCCCCGCGAGCACCGGTCGCTCCCCTCGAGCGGCGGCGAGCTCCGCGACCAGCTTGCCGGTATGTCCACTGGCGCCGTACACCATCCACGTCATGGCCCTAGCCTGCACCATCGCGCGAGCGAACTCGAGCCGTGGGGTCGTGAGTGATCAGACGTGTGGGTGCAAGGGTTTTCACGCACGAGGGCGCGCGAGCAAGGGGATGCGGCCGCCGGCCAGCACGGCATCGACCTGCCGCGCAGACATCCGATGCCGCAGCGGATACGACTCCCCGTTATCAGCGTTGCGCACCTCTACCGTGTCGCCGCGCTGGAGCGTGTCCCGCAGGTCTTCGAGTACGAGCGTCGCGCCCGGTTCGATCCTGTCGTGATCATCCGGGTTGTCGAACTCCAGCGGCAGGATGCCGAAGTTGATCAGGTTCTGCCAGTGGATGCGCGCGAACGACTTCGCGATCACCACCGCCAGGCCGAGGTGCCGGGGCGTGATCGCGGCGTGCTCGCGGGATGACCCCTGGCCGTAGTTCGCACCGCCGACGACGACGTGCAGGCCGCCCGACGCCAGCAGCTTCCTGGCGCGCTCGGGGTAGGTCTCGTCGATGCCGGTGAAGGTGAAGTCGGCGAGCTTGTCGATGTTCGACCGGAACGGCAACGCCCGGGCACCGGCGGGCGAGATCTCGTCCGTGGAGACGTCGTCCCCCATGACGAGCAGCACCGGCACCTCGAACAGGTCGGGCAGCGGTGGGAAATCCGGCAGGGCAGTGATGTTGGGGCCTTTGACGAGTTCCTCCGCCGCGGCGTCTTCGGGCGGCAGCGGCGGCACGAGCATGTCGGTGTTGACCGAAGCCCGTTGCGGCAGCGCGGGCGTCGGGTAGTCGAGGTCGAGTTCCTCCGCGAGGTCGCGGGGATCGATGATGACGCCCTCCAGCGCGGCCGCGGCCGCGGTCTCCGGCGAGCACAGCCACACCGAGTCCTCCTTGGTACCGGACCGGCCGGGGAAGTTGCGTGGGAACGTGCGCAGCGAGTTGTGCCCGACCGCAGGCGCCTGCCCCATGCCGATGCAGCCCATGCAACCCGCCTGGTGGATGCGCGCCCCGGCGGAGATCAGGTCGAAGGTCGAACCCATCTTGGTCAGGTCGGCGAAGATCTGCCGCGACGACGGGTTCACGTCGAAGCTGACCGAGTCGGCGGTCTGCCTGCCGCTCACCATCGCGGCGGCGATCGCGAAGTCGCGCAACCCGGGGTTGGCGGATGAGCCGATGACGACCTGAGAGACCGTCGTTCCGGCCGCTTCGCGGACGGTCACGATGTTGTCCGGCGCGGATGGCTTGGCGATGAGCGGCACCAAAGTCGACAGGTCGATCTCTTCGGTGACGTCGTAGGTCGCGCCCTCGTCGGCGGCCAGCGGCACGAAGTCGGATTTTCGATCCTCCGCGCGCAGGAACGCGTAGACCGACTCGTCGCTCGGGAACACCGTCGTCGTCGCACCGAGTTCGGCCCCCATGTTGGCGATGACGTGCCGGTCCATCGCGGACAGGCTCGACAGACCGGGGCCGTGATACTCGATGATCCGGTTCACGCCGCCCTGCACGCTGTGCCGCCGCAGCATCTCCAGGATCACGTCCTTGGCCGACACCCACTCCGGCAACTCACCGGTGAGCCGCACGCCCCAGATCTCGGGCATCCGCAGGTAGAGCGGCTCCCCCGCGATGGCCATCGCCACCTCGAGCCCGCCAACGCCCATGGCGAGCATGCCGAGCGAACCCGCGGCAGGAGTGTGCGAGTCCGAGCCGACCATGGTCTTGCCCGGTACGCCGAAGCGCTGCATGTGAGTCGGGTGCGAAACGCCGTTGCCGGGCTTGGAGTACCAGATCCCGTAGCGGCGGCACGCCGAGCGCAGAAACGCGTGATCCTCGGCGTTCCGCTCATCGGCCTGCAGCAGGTTGTGATCGACGTACTGCACGCTGACCTCGGTGCGGGCGCGGTCGAGGCCGAGTGCCTCCAACTCCTGCATCACCAGCGTGCCGGTGGCGTCCTGGGTCAACGTCTGATCGATGCCGAGCGCGATCTCCTCGCCAGGCACCATCGACCCACTCAGCAGATGCGACTCGATCAGCTTGTGCGCAAGTGTGCGTGCCATGCGTACCGGGTACCTCGGCGCGGCGCGCTCAATCCAGGAGGGCTATTCACAAGTCGATCCAACGAGGGTGGGCCGAAGGTCCGCCCGAGTGATCGACGGAGGTCGCAGCGGTCGGCGAGACAACTGCATCTGTGAATAGCCCGACTTTTGGATAAGACCCAGTACAACTAGCGTTCGAGGTGTGCTCAGTGATCAGCCACCGGACGTCGCCGTCGTTGGGTCGGGACCGAACGGGCTCGCCGCCGCCGTCGTGATGGCCAGGGCAGGCCTGCGGGTACACATCTACGAAGCCGCGACCACCATCGGCGGTGGCGCACGCACGATGCCGATCTTCGACTCCGGCGTGGTCCACGACATCTGCTCGGCGGTGCACCCGATGGCCGCCGCGTCCCGCTTCTTCCGCGAGTTCGGGCTCGCCGAGCGTGGCGTCGAGCTGTTGCAGCCCGACGCGGCCTACGCACACCCGCTCGACCAAGGCGCCGGCGTCGCGTATCGCAGCCTTGAACGCACCTGCGAGCGGCTCGGCGCCGACGGCCAACGCTGGCAGGCCTTCATGGCGCCGCTGCTGGAGCACAGCACGGCGGTCGTCGATCTGATGCTGTCGGATCAGCGGCGGCTGCCCGCCGACGTCCTCACGCCGCTGCTGCTCGCGTCACGCGTACTCCAGCAAACCGCACCCCTGGCGAGCCGCATGTTCACCGGGCCGACCGCGCCCGCGCTCCTGGCGGGCGTCGCGGCGCATGCCATAGGCCGACTGCCGAGTCTGCCCGGTGGCGCGGTGTCCGCGTTGCTCGGTCACCTGGCGCACAGCACCGGGTGGCCGGTACCGCGAGGCGGCAGCGGCCGGATCGTCGCGGCCATGGCCGACGACATCGCAGCGCACGGTGGACACATCTCTACCTCGTCACCGGTCGAGGACCTGCGCCAGCTGGCCCGCGCGAAGGCAGTGCTGCTTGACATCAGCCCGGCGGTCTTCGTACGGATCGCCCGGCCGGTACTCCCCCAGCGCTACCTCGACCGGCTTCTCGCCTTTCGCTACGGCCCGGGCGCCTGCAAGGTCGACTTCCTGGTTTCCTCGCCGATTCCGTGGGCGGACCCGGAGGTCGGCAAGGCAGGAACGGTACACCTCGGCGGCGAACACCGGGAGGTCTTCGCCGCCGAGACGGCCGTGGCACGCGGCGATCGCCCGGACCGGCCGTTCGTCCTGGTGGCCGATCCCTCGGTCACCGACCCCGGCCGGGCCGCGGACGACGGCAAGCGTCCGGTGTGGGCGTACTGCCACGTGCCGCACGGTGACCCGGCCGACGCCGCCGACGCGGTGCAAGCCCGGATCGAACAGTTCGCGCCCGGCTTCTCCGACACCGTGCTCGCCCGGCGCAGCATGACCGCCCCCGAACTCGAGTCGTACAACGCCAACTACGTCGGGGGCGACATCGCGGCGGGCGCGGTCGACCTGCGGCAGGCCCTGTTCCGGCCGACGCCGCGCCTGAACCCGTACCGGACGCCGCTGGGCGGGGTGTATCTGTGCTCGGCGTCGACCCCGCCGGGCCCCGGCGTGCACGGCATGTGCGGCTACTTCGCGGCCCGCGCCGCGCTACGCCGGGAGTTCGGCATCCGCGACCTGCCGTCGCTGGCCCCGCGCTGAAAGACGCTTTCAGTCCGTTCAACGGACCGAAAGCGTCCTTCACTCCGCCCAGTGGACTGAGGGCGTCTTTCAGCGCGCGGGATCGACGTCGAAGATCTTCGCCATGTCGTCCAGCATGATGTCGGCGCCTTGCACGCTCACCGACGTCATCCAGGTCGCGTCGTTGACCTCGTGCACGTCGCCCGCCTTCACGGCGTCGAGCTTGCGCCACAGCGGGTTACGCAGGAACCGTTCCTGCGCCTGCTCGCCGCCCTCGTAGGCGGAGACGAAGATGTGATCACCATCGGCCTGGCGGATCTGCTCTTCACCGATCTCCACGGCGAACTCGTCGACGTCCTGCGGCTTGGGCCTGGCGAGGCCCATGTCGTCCAGGATGATCCCGGTGAACGAGGCCTTGCCCATCAGCCGGGTCGGGCCGTCCATGAACCGGATCACCGAGACTTCGGGGTCCTTCGCCTTGTCGTTGATCGCCTTACCGATGGTCTCGGCGCGCTTCTCGTAGGAGCCCAGCACGGTCTCGGCCTGCTGCTCCGCGCCCATCGCCTCGCCCAGCGCGGTGATGTTGTCCTTCCAGGTCGGGCCGGTGGTCTCGACGAAGACGGTC
The DNA here is from genome assembly GCA_009379975.1 of Actinophytocola sp. Lineage (GTDB taxonomy): Bacteria > Actinomycetota > Actinomycetes > Mycobacteriales > Pseudonocardiaceae > WHSS01. The sequence goes on along the minus strand of WHSS01000001.1, from coordinate 74,360 downwards.
GGCGCGATTTCGGAGAGCTCATCGTAGAGGTCTTCGTGCCGGATGCTCGCCGACACGATGAGGTCCGGCTCGAGCGCAAGGATCGCTTCCAGATCCGGCGACTCGAGCGGGCCGACCTCCTCGGTTTTGGACACGCTGTCCCCGAGATAGGGCGGGAACTCCCGCTTGTCGCCGTAGCTGCCGACCCCGCCTGCCAGCTCACCATCGAGTGCGACGACGGCCTCGACCAGGCTGGGATCGAGTGCGACGATCTTTTGCGGCTTCGACTCGAGTTTGGCCTCGCCCTTGTGGTGCTTGACGGTACGCGGGAAGCCTTCGGCCGAATCCGTGCCGCCGGCAGAGTTCGCTTCGTCGTCGGCGTTGCTGTCACCGCAGGCGGCCAAGCCGGTGGCCAAGGCCGCCGCCATGAGCGCGGTCACCACCCGGGTACCGAGCCGTCGGGAGCGTGAGTTCACAGTTTGTCCTCCTCAAAAGCAGGGATTACTTAGCTAAGGCATACCTTAGTTGATCCGCGAACGGAAGACCCCACGACGCGATGGGCGCGAGGTGTGTGTCACGTCGCACGGCCAACCGGAACGACGAGCGGCGTGTTCGTCACGGGATCGGGCACCACCCGCGACTCGAGCTCGAAAACGGTCCTGACCAGCTCTTCGGTCACGATCTCGGCCGGATCTCCCGCCGCCACCACCTGGCCTTCCCGCAGCGCGACGACGTGATCGGCGAACCGGCACGCCTGGTTCAGATCGTGCAGCACCATCACCACGGTCCGGTCCTCTGACCGGTTGAGCCGTCGCACGAGTTCCAGCACGTCGATCTGGTGAGCGATATCGAGGTAAGTCGTCGGTTCATCCAGCAGCAGCAGCAGCGGCGTGCCCTGGGCGATGACGAGCGCGAGCCACGCCCGTTGCCGCTGACCGCCGGAGAGCGCGTCGATCGGTTCATCCGCCAGCGAGGTGAGATCGGTCGCGGCGAGCGCGGCCCGCAGCGCGGCTTCGTCCTCGGCCGACCATTGCTGCCACAGGGACGTGTGCGGGATCCGGCCGCGGCGGACCAGATCGCGCACCGTGATGCCTTCGGGGCTCACCGGCGCCTGCGGCAACAGGCCGAGCCGGGTGGCCACGTCCTTCGTGCGCAGCCGGTGCAGGTCCTCGCCGTCGAGTAGCACCCGCCCCGCCACGGGCCGCAGCAGCCGGGACAGCGCCCGCAACAGCGTCGATTTGCCCGAACCGTTCGCGCCGATCACCGCGGTCACCGCACCATGCGGCAACTCGAGGTCGAGTTCGTCGATCACCACGCGATCCGGGCCGTAGCCGAGCCGCAGCCCCTCGGTTCGCAGACCGGCGGCGCCGTTCGCGGCGGCCTGCTTGCGGGCAGCCTCATAGGTAGATGTCATCTGCGGCCTCCCAGCCGAACGACGAGCCAGAGCAGGTACGGCGCACCGACCAGCGCGGTCACCGCACCGGCGGGTAGCTCCGTGGAAGGTATGGCGAGACGGGCGAGCAGATCGGCGGCGAGCAGCAGCGCGGCACCGGTCAGCGCAGAGGTGATGAGGGGCACGCCCGAACCACGGACGAGTCGTTTCGCGATCTGCGGCGCCAGCAGCGCGACGAAGTTGATCGGGCCCGCCGCTGCCGCCGCCGTCCCGGCGAAGGCGAACGCCACCACGAACAGGCCGACTTGGGTCCGCGCGACCGGCACACCCAGGGTCGTCGCGGCCGACTCGCCCAGCGACAGCGCGGCCAGCCTGCTGCCGAGCAGGAGGGCGACCGGCAGCAGCACGGCGAGCGTGAGCGAAACCCCGGAGACGTGCTCCCACCCCCGGCCGTGCAACGAGCCGACCAGCCAGACCTTGGCCTTGCTCGCCTGATCCACATCGGCGGCCGCCAGCCCCCAGTGGACCAAGCCCATGAAGGCCGCGTGCAGCACGATGCCCACCAGCACGACGCGCTGCGCGCTGAAGGCCATCCCGCCCCCGGGGCTACGGGACCCGCCGATGCCAAGCACGATCGCCGCGGCGAGCAGCGCCCCCACCACCGCGCCGATCGGCACCCCGACCTGAGATAACTCGGCCGAGGCTCCGCCGTAGCCGAAGCTCGCGCCGCCGAAGCCGAGCAGCACCGCGATCGCACCGAAGGACGCGCCCGCGGTCACGCCGATCACGTCCGGCGCCGCGATCGGATTGCGCGTGATTGCCTGCACGATCGAACCGGAGAGCCCGAGTGCGGCACCGACCAGCACCGCGACGACCACCCTGGGCAGCCGCAGCCGCTGCACCGTCAGGTTCACCGTCCGGTCCGCCGTGCCGAAGACTCCCTGCACCACCTCGTCGAGCGGGATCCAGCGGGTGCCGATCGCGAGGGCCAGGCAGGCGAGCACGAAGACCAGGCCGAGCATGCCCACCGCGACCGCGCACGCTCGCGGCCGGATCAGCACGCTGACGGCGCCACCGCGGGCCGTCGCCACGATGTCGGGCCCCGATCGCACGAACCCGGGCCGGGTCCGGCTACCTTCGCGTGTCGCGGTCATAGGGCGGCTCCCGCGATCCGTGACCGTCGCAGCATGACGAGCACCAACGGAGCGCCGACCAGGGCGGTGATGACCCCCACCTGCAGCTCGCCGGGCCGGGTGACGACGCGCCCCACCACATCGGCCAACACCAGCAGGGTGGCGCCCATGACGGCGGCGTAGGGCAGCAGCCAGCCGTGCCGGGGACCGGTGAGCGCGCGGGCCGCATGGGGCACCACCAGCCCGACGAACGCGATCGGGCCTGTCGCGGCCACGGCGGTCGCGGTCAGCACGATCACCCCGGCGCCAGCGACCAGCCGCGTCTGGGTCACTCGCACGCCGAGGCCCCGCGCCACGTCGTCGCCGAGCGCGAGCGCGTCGAGCCCGCGCACGGCGAGCCCGGTGATCGCGAGCCCGCACAGCAACACCGGAGCGACCGTCGTCAGGGTGGGCATGCCGCGCCCGGACAGCGCCCCGACCAGCCAGAACCGGTACTCGTCGAGCGTGTTGGCATCCAGCAGCACCAGAACGGACACGATGGCGACGATGAGCGAAGACATGCACAGGCCGATGAGGGCGAGGTTGACGCCTCCCAAGCCGCCCTTGCCGTAGCCGGCGAGCGAGAGCACCAGGCCACCCACGACGGCCGCTCCCAGCGACGCCGCCACGATCTGGGGCGCGAGGGTGCTGATCCCGAACGCGAAGGAACCGACCACGATCGCGAGGGCGGCGCCCGCCGAGACGCCGAGCAACGCGGGATCGGCCAGCGGGTTACGGGTGATCCCCTGAGCGATGGTGCCGCCGACCGCAAGGGCCGCACCGACCAGGACACCGATCGCGGTGCGAGGCAGCCGCTGCTCCCACACGATGATCGCGGCGTCGGAGTCGTCGCGCGCACCCAGCACATCGAGTACCTCGGCGAGCGGGAGCGCCCGACTGCCCACCGCGAGGCCGAGTAGCGCGACGGCGACCAGCGCGAGCAGCGCCCCGCCAAGACCGATGGCCAGCAACGCTCGCCGCCGGTCGGTCACCATCGTCATGCGCACTAATGTAAGGCATCCCTAACTTCGCTCGCGCCCCTACGGCCGGATGATCACGGCGAGCGACGCGGGCTGGCTCTTGGCTCAGCGCCCGTTGCCCGCCCGCCCGGCGCCGGCGGCACTGAACGCCTCGACCAAAAAGGTGTAGCTCTTGTTGCCTATCCCGGTCACGGTGTGGCTGGTCGCATCGGGACTGATGTTGTCGTAGACCTTGCCGCCGACCGCCGTGATCCGGTACCCGGTCAGCCCACCCACGCCGGGCCAGTACGGCGGCTGCCAGGAAACGATGGCCTTGCCCTTGCCGCCGTTTACCGTGATCGAGCGTGGTGCGCTCGGAGTCGCACCACCGCAGTCGGCTACCTTGACGCCGTTGACCGTGCACGTCAGGTAGGTCGCCTGATAGCTCGTCGGATTCACGGGCGCGGTGATGTTGTGAGCCGGTGCACCCCCGTCGGATCACCGCACGAACCAGAAGTCGCCAGGGTTCTGCGGAGTCGGCGCACTGATGCTGTTGGCCGATCCGACGATCACGGTGCGGCTGAACGAGGCCTGCTGCGTTTGCTGACCTACGGTCAGCTGGAGCCCACCAGGACTCGAGGTGAATTCCAATCCGACGGTCTTCGGGTCGAGCAGAACATTGGTGCTCGCGGTGTTGCCGTCGGAGTCACGTGCGGTCAGCACGAGCTCGAGGTGCGACGGGTACTCGTGGTCGGGTGCCGCGAAAGACCCGCCCGCAGCGCCGGTGAAAGTCTGGATCTGGTGCTGGTGACACGATCCGTCCGTCACACAGTGGTGCATGATCAACCGCCAGGTCAGCGCCGAAGCGGGCAGCGCCCCGTCCTGCGCGTCGACGGCGCTCCCCGCGAACGAGACACTCTCGCCCACCTGCCAGTTCACGTCCGAGGCCGGGCTGTCGATCACCGGCACCGGATCGGGATCGGCCGCGTCGCCAACCGCTACCTGCACCGTGGTGGTATCACTGAGCCCGCCCTGGTCGGTGACCCGGAGACCGACGGTGATCGAACCTTGCTGCAGGTAGGTTCGCGATGGGCTCGGCGCCGTGGAGTCGGTGAACTGGCCGTTGCCGGTGAGATCCCACGCGTAACTCAGGATGGCGCCTGGATCGGGATCGGTGGACTGCGAACCGTCAAACTGCACGGTCAGCGGCGCGGCTCCGGACGACGGCGTGGCGGTGGCGACAGCCACCGGCGGCCGGTTGACGCCTTCCGGGTAGCTTATGCGCCGTAGCTGCCCGCCGTGGTGGGTGACGTAGAACATGTCTCCGCCGGGCCCGGTGAGCAGTTGCACCGGCCCGGCTACCCCGTTCGCGATCGGCACGATCCGTGCCGGATCCGGTTGCCCGGACGCACCCCGTTGCATGGCCCAAATGCAGCCGCGCGAATTGTCCGCGAAGAACAGGGCACCGCGGTACTCCGCGGGATAGTTGCTGGTGCCGTCCTCGAAAGCGAGCCCGGTGATCGAAGATCCGGTATTCGTCGGGCATCCGTCCCCCGCCACGACCGAAACTCCATGACGGTATGGGTGGTACGGGTCGGTCTTGCCGCCCGCGGTGTAGAGCGACGAGCAGGCCGTCAGGTTGGCGCTCTCGTAACCGGACTGGCGGCCAACGCCCTCATAACACGGCCAGCCGAAGTTCTCCGCGACCGAATCGGCGGCGTTGGGGATGCGGTTGATCTCCTCCCAGCCACTCCAGCCGACGTCACCCGTCCAGAGCTCACTCGTTCCTGGCCGGAACGCATGCGGAACGGGTTGCGCAGGCCGTAGGCGATGACGCGACGTTTGTCGGCGTTCGTGCTGGCCGCGAACGGGTTGCCCGGCATCGCCGCACCGGTGTCGGGATCGAGCCGGAGCACGGAGCCGTCCAACGTGACCGGCTCGGTGTCGGGGCGGCGAGGCGCCTGCGACCGCAGAGCGCCACCCTTCGCGCTAGGCGGGCTCAGGTTGGTGCCGGCGGCCCCGGGCGGGTCGGCACAGGGATTGCCGCGCTGGCCGTAGTCGACGAAGTTGAAGCTGGCACCGTCGCCGCTGCTGACATAGAGCGCACCGTCCGGGCCGAAGGTGACCGTGCCGACCGAGTGGCTCGGGTACTGCTGGCACCAGTCGGTGATCAGCACCTGTTCCGCGCCCGTGGCCACACCATTGGCACCGATCGCCAGCCGCGACAGCGTGCCGGTCACGACACAGCCGTCAGCGGTGGCGCCCGGCGGGTTGGGACACGTATCGCCCCACCGCGGGTGCGTCCCACCAGGGAGCGCGTCGCGGGTATACAGCACGTAGACGTAAGGCTGAGCCGGAAATTGCGGGTGTACCGCGAGCCCCAGCAAGCCGCGATCCCAGAAGTCGTGAACCTGCGGCCTCAGATCCGCGGTGACGGTCGCGCTCGTGTCCGCCAGCGAATCGAACGTCTTGATGATCCCGCTCCTCTCCCCGACGAACACCCGCCCGTCCGGGGCGAACGCCGCGACGGTCGGCGCGGTCAACCCGCCGATGGCCACCGTATCGGTGAAACCCGGAGGCACGGCCGCACCAGCGGTCACCGTCGGGAGCGCGGTGAGCGTCGCCGCGGCGACGCCAGCCGCGATACCCGTCACCGCCAGCCGGATGCCCTTTCGACCCTGCCATCGGTGTCCCATGGTGTACCCCTCTCTGGGGTGAGGACCCGTCCGACCTGAGCGCCCGGAGGGTCACTCGATCGGGTGGCCTAGCACGTCGTCGCCATCGGGCGATGCGTTGCACCTAGGCCTCGGCGTTCTCATCCGGCACGCCTGCCTGGCAAACAAGGCGTGTCAACGCGGCAAATAAACCCCACCAGGTCGTAACGAAGCACGCACCTGCCTCGACTACGAACTACCCAAGATTATTGACATAGGGGATGAATCGGGCCGCAGGCTCGAGGAAGGCGGCTTCGGCATGAAGATCAGCGTCTTCGGGCTCGGGTACGTCGGCTGTGTGTCGGCCGCTTGCCTGGCCAGTCGAGGCCATGAGGTAGTTGGCGTCGACATCAGCCCGCAGAAGCTCGCGATGATCAACGACGGCAAGTCGCCCGTGATCGAGGAACGGATAGGCGAGCTGCTGGCGGACGTGGTGCAGACCGGTGCACTGCGGGCGACCAGCGACGCGGATGAGGCGATCAGCAGTACCGAGGTGTCCCTGGTATGCGTCGGTACGCCGTCGTCGCCCAACGGCAGCCTGTCGACGATGTACTTGGAGCGGGTCGCGACCCAAATTGGCTGGGCGCTGGCCGCGCAAAGCAACCGGCACACCGTCGTGTTCCGCAGCACGATGCTGCCCGATACCTGCGAAAGCCTCTTGATCCCGACGTTGGAGAAGGCGTCAGGCCGCACCGCCGGTGTGGACTTCGGCGTCGCGATCAACCCGGAGTTCCTCCGGGAAGGCACAAGCGTCCGTGACTTCTTCGACCCGCCCAAAACCGTCATCGGCCAACTCGACCCCGCCAGCGGCGACGCAGTCGCCGGGCTGTACGAAGGTCTCCCGGGTGACATCTTCCGGGTGCCACTACCGATCGCCGAGATGACGAAATACGCGGACAACGCCTTCCACGGCCTCAAGATCAGCTTCGCGAACGAGATCGGCGCGATCTGCCAGGCGCTGCGGCTCGATTCGCATGCCGTGATGGACGTCTTCCTGGCCGACCGGAAACTGAACATCAGCCCCGCCTATCTGCGTCCCGGGTTCGCGTTCGGCGGGTCCTGCCTGCCGAAGGACCTTCGGGGCCTGGTGTATGCCGCGCACCGCGCCGACGTGTCCGTGCCCCTGCTCTCGCACGTGCTGCCGTCCAACGAGGAGCATCTGCGCCGCGCGTTCGACATGATCGTGCGCGGCAGGCGCCGCAAGGTCGGCCTGTTCGGGCTGTCGTTCAAGCCTGGCACCGACGACCTGCGAGAAAGCCCGCTCGTCGATCTCGCCGAACGGCTGATCGGCAAGGGCTACGACCTTCGCATCTACGACGCGAACGTGACGCTGTCCCGGCTGGTCGGGGCAAACCGGCAGTACATCGAGAGCAGGCTGCCGCATCTCGGCGAACTGCTGTCCAGCTCGGTCGCCGAGGTCATGGACCACGCCGAGGTTTGTGTCATCGGAACCAATCATGAGGACGTGACGGCCGCGCTGGCCGACGCGGGCGAGCGGCTGGTCATAGACCTGGTCCGGCTGCCCGACGCGGAGCACCGAAGGACACAGAGGGGGTACGTCGGTCTTGGCTGGTAAAGCGCTGATTCTCGTCGAGAACCTGTCCGTTCCGTTCGACCGGCGGGTGTGGCAGGAAAGCAACGCCTTGCGCGACGCGGGATGGGAAGTCCACGTCATCTGCCCGACGGGCGCCAAGCAGGACACCGAAGCGGAGGCCGTGATCGACGGGATCCGGATCCACCGGTACCGGCTGCGGGCGGCCACCGGCGGCCCGGCGGGTTACCTCCGCGAGTACGGTCTCGCGCTGTTGCACACGCTCCGATTGGCCCTGCGTGTGGGCAAGGTCGACATCGTCCATGCGTGCAACCCGCCGGATCTGCTGTTCGTCGTCGCGAAGCTGCTCAAGGCCCGCGGCACGAAGTTCGTCTTCGACCAGCACGACCTGGTTCCCGAGCTTTACCTCTCGCGCTTCGCCAGGGGTGAGGACCGGCTCTACCGGGTGGTGTGCCTGCTCGAGCGGCTCACCTACCGTGCGGCAGACGTCGTCATCGCCACCAACGAAAGTTACCGCGATGCGGCGATCGACCGGGGCGGCAAGGACCCCGATGACGTCTTCGTGGTGCGCAGCGCGCCTGCCGTTGAACGGTTCCGGCCGGTCAACGCCCAGCCGTTGCTCAAGCGCGGCAAGCCGCACCTGCTCTGCTACCTCGGCGTGATGGGTCCGCAGGACGGGGTCGACTACGCCCTGCGCGCGCTTGCCCATCTGCGCGAGGCCCGCGACGACTGGCACGCGGTCTTCATCGGCGCGGGCGACACCTTCGACGCCATGGTCTCGTTCGCCGCGGACCTCGGCCTCGCCGGCCTGGTCGAGTTCACCGGCCGCATCCCGGACGCCGACCTGCTGCGGTACCTGTCGACGGCCGACGTCTGCCTGTCCCCCGACCCGCGCAATCCGCTCAACGACGTCTCCACCATGAACAAGGTCATGGAGTACATGGCGATGGGGCGTCCCATCGTCTCGTTCGAGCTCAAGGAAGCTCGCGTTTCGGCGGGCGAGGCCGCGGTCTACGCGCGGGCCGACGACGAGGCCGAGTTCGCCGAGCTCATCGCTCGGCTCCTCGACGACCCTGCGCAGCGGGCCAGCATGGGCCAGATCGGGCGGGCACGGGTCACGGGTCCCCTCTCCTGGGAAAACTCGAGGATCGCGCTCGTGGCCGCATACGAGCGGGCGCGTCGAACAGCGTCGGTGCCGTAGTGGGTATATCGCTCACGCAGATTCAAGCCGGTGACCCAGTAACCGAGACCGGGACGGTGGCGAAGGTCCAGACAAGACTCCACCTCCGGTCGTACCCGACGCCGGACGTATCAGCCAGCAGCGAGGGGGTGCACCCGCGATGAACGATGAAGTCGTACGGCTTGCCATGATCGGACAGATCATCCGCCGAAGGTGGCCCTCGCTCGTCGCCATCGCGATTGTGGGCGCGCTGGCCGGTGCGGGTGCCTCACTGCTGCTCTCTCCCGGGTATCAGACCACCACCCAGCTGCTGCTGGGCGGACCGCAGGAGGACAACGAACGGTCGGCCCAGGCGCAGCTCGCGATGAGCGCTACGGTCCTCGACCGCACCGCTGCGAAGCTCGACTGGAAGGTCACCGGCTACGACCTGCGAGACGCGGTCAATGCCGAGGTGGTCGAAGGTGGCCTGATCGAGATCACGGGTGCCGCCGACACACCAAGGCGCGCGCAGCGGCTCACCGACCGGGTCGCGACCGAGTACGCGACGTTCGCCGGCGAGTTACTGTTCGAGACCAACGACGCGCCTGCCCAGCTCCGGTTGCAACGGCTGGACGACCTGCGCAAAAAGATCGAGGTCACCAACGAGCAGATCGATCAGATACACCGATCGGCGAACAAGGGCGATCTGACGGTGGACACCGTCCAGGTCCGCACACAGCTCGAAACCCTGCGCAACAGTCTCGACGGCGCCGTAGCCCAGCTCGACCTCATCGAAGCCGCTCCGACCAGGCAACGCCCCGTGGTCATCGGGCCCGCGTTGCTGCCATCGGGCAAAGCGTCGCCGACGCCGTCGCAACTGGCCGGGGCAGGCGCAGTGGCCTTCCTCATCGCCGGCATCTTCGCGCACATCATGGTGGTTCGCTCCGATACCCGGCTGCGGGCGGCGTCCGAGATCGCCGCCGCGCTGGGCGCCCCCGTCATCGGGACGGTGCCGGTGCTGGACGAGCAGGACGTCCCGACGCTGTGGTTACGGCTGCGGCCGCGGCGCAAGCGAGACGCGGAAACCCTCCAGCAGCCTATGCCCGGCGGGGACATGCCGGGAGACCCGCATTACCGGCGCGCTCTCGCCCGGCTCCGGGCCGCATCCGGCCCCGACCTCCGGCTGCTGGTGATCGCGACGAACGACGACCGGCTCGCCCACCGCGCGGTCGCTCGGTTGGCTGTGGCGGCGGGGAAGGAAAGCGGGCACCCGACCGTGCTTCGCGTTAGCCACATCTCCCACTCGGACCCGGTGCTCCCCGACCATGGGGACATCCCCGGCGCCCTGCTGGTGCTCGGTGCGGGCAAGCGGACGGCGTGGGAGCTAGTAGGGATCGCCGGTGCCTGCGCAGACGCCGGATACGTATTCGTCGGCGCCGTCGTTGCCCAGCAAAGCGCGGTGACCGCCGCCCAGCCCGCACCGGCCATCTTGGTGGACCCGGCCGTGACGGAGCCTGCCGCAAACGCGACCAATCCGGTCTTGGGCGCCGAAAACGACGACACGATGGCAGGCCGGCCGTGACCACGCCAACTGATACCACCAAGCCGGCACCCCTGGTCAACCTGCCGCAACTGGTCGCCGCGATTCGATGGCGACGCCGCATGTGGGTGTCGTTCGCCTTGGTCGGTCTGCTCCTCGGCCTGGCGTTCGCGCTGCTGATGCCGCCGCAACCGACCGCCGTCACCCGGCTGCAGATCGTTCACGAGAACGACCACCCTTCGGATGGCGGAAGCCTCATGGCCACCGATCTCGCGTTGCTGCGGACGGCGCGGATCGCCGAGGCGACGCTGCGGCAGGTCGGGGTGAACGAGTCACCGGAACGGTTCGCGAAGACGTACGAAGCGGAAGGGCTGACAAGCAACGTGCTCGAACTGACCGTCCGAGCTTCCTCCCCGACGGATGCGATCGCCCGCGCCCGAGCACTCGCCGACACCTTCATCGCCGATCACCTGGCGCGGACGAAGAACGCGACCGAAGCGGAGGCGGAGGCCCTGCGGGACCGTCACGCCAAGTTGCGGAGCGAACTCGGCAAGATCGACGACGAAATCAGCGAGGCCACTTCATCCACACAGAATCGGAATGTGGCCGGACTGGACTCGCTCTATGTCCGGCGCGCAGACCTGATCGCGCAGTCGCATGACCTCGGGCGACGCGTCACCGAGGCCGAGATCGGCGCGCCGCGGGTGCAGGAGGGATCACGCGTCGTCGACCCCCCGCGCCTGCTCCCACGCTCGATAGTGATGACGGCTGCCACCTACGCCCTGACCGGTCTGGTGCTCGGGCTGGGCGGCGGGCTCGGGCTGGCGGCCGTCGCGGGCGTCGTCCGTGACCGACCAGTTCTGCGGCGCGACATCGCAGCGCACCTCGGCGCGTCTGTGATCGCCCAGCTCCCGGCTACACCCCGGGGCCCGAAGCGGCTCTGGCGCCGCTCGCGCGCGGTCAGGGAACGCACCCATGTCGCCGCTACACTCGCCAGGGCTGTTCGTGTCGAACCCGGAGCGTTCTCCCTGCTCGAACTGGGTTGCGCGGACACGGCCGCGGTGCTGGCCCTCGGGGTGGCGACCGCGCTGGACGGTCCGGTCATGGTGATCGACGACCTGCCGAAGCGGACTCTCGCCCGCCGCGCCGGCCAGGTCGGCGATCGGATCCGGGTTGTCGAGAGTGACCAGCAGTCAGGCGGCCCGCAGGAGATTGTGCCCGACGTGCAGTACATCGGCGTCGGCTCCGTCGAGCCGGGGACGACCTGGACCGGCCTCAGGGCGCTCGGCACGGAGACCGTGCTCGTCGTCCGCACCGGCTACGCGGACACGACCTGGCTGCACACCGTCGCGCGCCAGCTGGCAGATGCGCGGATCCCGGTGATCGGAATCGTGCTCGTCCACCCCGACCCACGGGATCGCACCGACGGCACGCTGTGGGACGGCTTGCACACGGCCTTACGTGGCCGATCAATGCCAACCGATGAAGACGCCACACGTCCCCGTCGGCAAGGCCCTGGAACCCAGCTGAGAAACGGACAGACGACCATCGCCCCGGTACGGCCGAACGAGCAACCGTTGAACGAACGGATCGGCCGGTCGTCCGATTCGCAGGACGTGGAGGTCTAGGAAGTGTGCGGTATCGCGGGCACCTACCTGTGGCCCGGCGGCGGCAGGCTCACCGACTGCCTCACCGAGGCCATCGCCCACCGCGGCCCGGACGGCGCCGGCCGGTACACCCACCGCGCGGGGTCCGGTGAGGTCCACCTCGGACATCGCAGGCTCTCGATCATCGACCTGTCGGCGACCGGGGCACAGCCGATGGTGGCCGAGGGCCTGGCTCTCACCTACAACGGTGAGCTGTACAACGCTCCGGAGCTGCGCGCCGAACTGGAGAGCGCGGGCGCGCGCTTCCGAGGGACGTCCGACACCGAAGTCCTGCTGCGGGCCTGGCGCCGCTGGGGCACTGCCTGCCTGCCGAAGCTGCGCGGCATGTTCGCGTTCGCGATTTTCGACGAGCGCACCGGCGAGCTGGTGCTCGCCCGCGACCAGCTGGGCATCAAGCCGCTGTTCCTGCTCCGGCGGGACGGGGGAATCGTGTTCGCGTCGGAGCTCAAGGCCCTTGCCGGCGAACTGGGCGGTTCCCTGCAGGTGGACGAGGCCGCGCTGGTGGCGTCGCTGCTCTACTACTGGGTTCCCGACGGCCGCTGCGCCTTTCGCGGAGCGGAGAAGCTGCCGCCGGGCAGCTGGCTACGGTGCGGGCCGGACGGCCGGGTCGACCGTGGTAGCTACTGGTCGATCCGCGACGTCGCGGCCGAGGCCCAGCACAGGCCGCAACCGGACCTGGATGCCGTCATAGCGGAGTCGACCCGGAAGCACCTGCTCTCCGACGTGCCGGTCGCGACGTTCCTGTCCGGCGGGCTCGACTCCAGCTACCTCACCGCGCTGGCCGCGCGACACCAGCCGGGAATCTCGGCCTACACCATCGGTTTTCGCGCCGAGGACGCCAAGTTCGAGGCGATGCCAGACGACCTGCGCTACGCCCGGCAGGTCGCCGAGCGGTTCGGCGTGGACCTGCACGAGATCGAGATCGCGCCGGACGTGCTCGAGCTCCTGCCGAGGATGGCCTACCACCTCGACGAGCCGATCGGCGACCCCGCGGCGATCAACACGTTCCTGATCTGCTCTGCCGCCAAAGCGGCAGGCATCAAGGTGATGCTGTCCGGGATGGGCGCGGACGAGCTGTTCGCCGGGTACCGCAAGCACCTGGCCAACCTGCTCGCGCTGCGCTACCAGCGCTTGCCGTCCACTGTGCGCAGGCCGATGGAGTCCCTGGTGAACCGGATGCCGGTGGCTACGTCGCGCCGCGGGTTCCGTTCGATCCGTTTCGCCAAACGGTTCCTGTCCTTCGCGGGGTTGCCGGAGGAGACCGCGTTCCGCCGCAGCTACACGATGTACGACCACGCCGAGCTGCTTTCCCTGCTCAACCCCGATCTGGCACCAACGGTCGACGACGTGCTGACCGAGCACGCCGACACCTACCACGACAACGAGTTGAACGACTTCGTCAACCGCATGTGCCTGGCGGACGCCCGGCTGTTCCTGCCGGGACTGAACCTGGCCTACACCGACCGGTCGAGCATGGCGGCGTCGACCGAGGTGCGCGTGCCGTTCGTCGACGTCGAGGTCGTCAAAGCCGCGTTCAGCATCCCCGGCAGCCAGAAGATCGTCGGGCGGCAGGGAAAGTTCGCGCTCAAGAAGGCCGCTACGTCGATCCTTCCGGACGAGATCGTTTACCGGCCGAAGGGCCTGTTCAGCGCACCACTGCGGGCCTGGATGAGCCGCGACCTGGCGCCGCTGGTGCAGGAGGTCGTCAACGACGGCGTGCTGGTGTCCTCCGGCTTCCTGCGTCGCGAGGCCCTGCAGCGCCTCGTCGACGAGGACGCGTCCGGCCGGCAGGACCGGTCCAAGCACCTCTGGCATGTCCTGACCCTGGAGTACTGGTATCGGGGCGCGACAGCGGCCCGTGCCGATAAAGATCGAGCCGCGTGAAGGAAGCAACGTGAAGCAGGTTGTGCAGAACTACAAGAGCGGGGAGCTGGCGCTCCTGGACGTCCCGGCGCCGGCGTGCAAGCCGGGCGGTGTGCTGGTTCGCACCGCGTACTCGCTGATCTCCACCGGCACGGAGCTGATGAAGGTCTCCGAGGCGAGCATGTCGCTACTGGGCAAGGCAAGGGCCCGGCCCGACCAGGTCGCCAAGGTGATGCAGAGCGTCGCGAGCAACGGCGTGGCGGCCACCTACCGCAAGGTGACGAACCGGCTCGACTCCTACACGCCGTTGGGCTACTCGCTGTGCGGTGTGGTGGAAGAAGTCGGCGCGGGCGTCACCGACGTGTCCGTCGGAGACCTGGTCGCCTGCGCCGGCAACGAGCACGCGCTGCACGCCGAGCTGAATTGGGTGCCCAAGAACCTCTACAGCCCGGTGCCGGACGGCCTCGCGCCAGGACCCGCCGCATTCGGCACCGTCGGCTCGATCGCGCTGCAGGGCGTACGGCGAGGTGAGCCCCGGTTGGGCGACGTCGCGCTCGTCATCGGCCTTGGGCTGATCGGCCAGCTCGTCGTGCAGCTGCTGGTCGCCTCCGGCGTGCGGGTCGTGGGTGTCGATCCCGACACCGGCCGGTGCGAGCTTGCCTTGCGGCTAGGCGCTCTGACCTGCAGCGACCCGGGCTCCGGCGTAGTCAACGCGGCGGTCGGCGAGCTGACCGGCGGGCACGGCGTCGACCAGGTATACCTGGCCGCCGGAGGCAGCACCAACGAGCCGGTCGAGCTGGCCGCGCGGCTGTCCCGCGACCGGGGCACCGTCGTTGACATCGGCAAGTGCCGCCTCGACCTGCCGTGGAACGCCTACTACGAGAAAGAACTTGACGTCCGGTTCTCCCGCTCCTACGGCCCGGGCCGCTACGACCCGTCCTACGAGCTCGAGGGTCGTGACTACCCGATCGGCTACGTGCGCTGGACCGAGCGGCGGAACCTGGAGTGCTTCCTCGATCTGGTGGCCAGCGGTAGGGTCGACGTCGAGCCGTTGATCTCGCACGTGGCGGACTTCGCGACCGCCGTCGAGACCTACCGGCAGCTCAACGAGGGCTACCTGAATGCCGTCGCCGTTCTATTCCGCTACCCAGGCCCGGACGCCGACGCCGAACCCGCGCACCAGATGCCGGCCGCCCGGCCAGTAGTGAGTGGCACTCGGCGTTCGCACCCTGATCGGCACTCACGACCACTCCGGCACCCGGTGCGCATCGGGTGCATCGGAGCGGGCAACTACGCGTCATCGATGCTGCTGCCACACCTGGTCGACCGGGAGGACGTCGAGTTGCGGCGGGTCGTTACGACGTCGGCGCTGTCCGCGGCCAACGCCAAGCGGAAGTTCGGCTTCGCCGAGGCATCAACCGACGTCGACGCCCTGCTCGCCGATCGTGAAGTCGACGCCGTGTTCGTGGTAACCCGGCATAGCTCGCACGCCGAGCTGACCCGGCGGGCCTTGCTGGCCGGGAAGACGGTGTTCGTCGAGAAGCCGCTCGCCCTGTCCGAGGCGGAGCTGGACAAGGTCCTCGCCGCCGTCGCGGAGTCGGGCAACGACCGGCTGCAGGTCGGCTTCAACCGCCGGTTCGCGCCGCTGCTCCGCCAGGCCAAAGGCCGCTTCGGGCAGCGCGTCGGCCCGGCGTCGGTACGGTACCTGATCAACGCCGGCAGGCTGGATACCAGCAGCTGGTACCGCAGGGCGGACACCGAGGGATCGCGCTTCTCGGGCGAGGGCGGGCACTTCATCGACACCGTCAGCTGGCTGCTCGACTGCGACCCGGCGTCGGTCTACGCTGTCGCCACGCCTGGCCAGGACGACCTGCAGATCGTCCTGCGCTATCCGGACGGCTCCACCGCGGTAATGAGCTACGTGACAACCGGAGCCACCAGCTTTCCGAAGGAGAGCCTGGACGTCATTGCCGACGGCAAGGTACTACGGTTCGACGACTTCCAGCGCGCGTCGTTTTACGGTCGCGAGCGCTCGTTGAGCCCGCGTGTCCCGCGCGGACGCGACAAGGGACAGGCAGACGAGCTCGGCGCGTTCCTCGACGCGGTCCGCTCCGGTGGTCCGATGCCCGTTCCCTTGGCGTCGCTGGTCACGACCACGCTGGCAACGCTCGCCGTGCAGGCCAGCCTCGCGACCGGTCGTCCGGTCCTGCTCGGAGCAGCACAATGACGAGCCCCGGCTGGTACCTGCGACGCCTCTCCCGCATGGGGCCGGCCGAGATCGCGGGCAGGGCCGCCGATGTGGTGCGGAAACGACGGTGGCGCGGCGAGCTGCCAGAACCGGCAGTGGTGCCACTCCGCCGGTTCGCCGCGACCCTTCCCAGCGACGCGCTGATGAATGTCTCGCCCGAAGCCAAGGCGCGGCTGATCGCCACCGCCGACCGTCTCATGGACGGCCACGCCGAGTACTTCGGCGTCGCCCGCGACGATCTGGTCAACCCGGACTGGTCGTTGGACCCGCGCACCGGCCGCCGGGCCCCGGCCGAGGCCTACACGTTCGACATCCAGTACCGCGACGAACAGGCCGTCGGGGACATCAAGCAACTCTGGGAACCGTCTCGCCACCAGCACCTCACCGTGTTGGCGGCGGCCTTCGCGGTCACCGGCGAGGGCCGCTACGCCGACAGGGTCGCCGATCACCTGAAGTCGTGGTGGGCGGCCAACCCCCCGCTACGTGGCGTGCACTGGGTCAGTGGCATCGAACTGGGCATCCGGCTGCTGTCCTGGGTATGGACCCGCAGGCTGCTCGACGGGTGGCCCGGCGCTCCTGACCTGTTCGAAGGCAATCCCGTTGCGCTGCACCAGGTCTGGCACCATCAGCGCTGGCTGGCAGCGTTCGGCAGCCGTGGCTCTTCAGCGAACAATCATGTCATCGCCGAGGACGCCGGGCAGCTGGCGGCCGCTTGTGCGTTCAGCTGGTTCCCCGAGTCGCACCGGTGGCGGGCACAGGCGATGCGGTCACTGGACCGACAACTGCGGCACAACACGTTCGCGTCCGGGCTCAACCGCGAGCTGGCCACCGAGTACCACGGCCTAGTGCTCGAGCTCGGGCTCGCGGCCGCCGTCGAGGCGGACGCGGCGGGAGCACCGATGCCCGACTCGACGTGGCAGACGCTGCTGCGGATGACCGACACGCTTGCGGCCATCGTCGACTCCCGGCTACGACCGCCACGTCAGGGCGACGGCGACGACGGTCACGGCCTGATCGTCGATGGTTCGGGAACCGACCGATGGGCGTCACTGCTGACCACCGGAGACGCGCTGTTCGGACAACTAGGCTGGTGGCCCGCGGGCGATCCGGCCGATGTGCGAACCCCGCTCCTTGCCGCGCTGGCAACGAGTCGCGTCATCGACGCCCCCCGACCGATCCGCCGACCGGGCCACTTCGCCGACGCCGGCCTCACGATCCTGCGGTCCGGCGCGGGCGACGAGGAAGTCTGGTGCCGCTGCGACGGCGGGCCGCACGGGTTCCTGGCCATAGCGGCACACGCTCACGCGGACGCCTTGTCGCTGGAGGTCCGCCACGGCGGTGTCGACGTGCTCGCCGACCCCGGCACGTACTGCTACCACGGCGAAGCGGAGTGGCGGTCGTACTTCCGCTCCACGCTCGGCCACAACACGCTGCAGCTCGACGACACCGACCAGTCGAGATCAGGCGGCCCATTCCTGTGGACCCGGCACGTCCGAAGCCGGGTTCTCGTCGCACACACCGAACCCGAAGGCGTGTCCCGCTGGCGGGCCGAGCACGACGGATACGGCGGACAACGTGGCTCGGTCGTGCACCGACGCTCGGTCGAGCTGGACAGCGCGGCACGCGAACTCCGGGTGACCGACGAGGTGATCAGCGCGCGGCCGCACTGGTGCCGCCTTGCCTTCCACCTCGGACCGAGCGTCGATGTGGACCTGGCCGGTGGCCGGGCACGGCTGCAGTGGACGGCCGGAGCACGCCGCCGGACGGCGGTACTCGAGCTGCCCAGAGAACTGGCGTTCTCGGCGCATCGAGCGGAGACGACCCCGCCGCTGGGCTGGTACTCCGCCGGTTTCGGACGCAAGGAGCCCGCGACCGCCCTCATCGGCCGGGGGCAGGCAGGCCCCGGCCACGCCGGTTTCGACACACTGCTCTGCTTCGAGTCGTGACGGCCGGGAGATGATCACCATGGCGAACCGGAGCGCACCGCCACAGCGGGCACCGATGGTCGCCGCGCTGCTCGCGGCCCTGGTGCTGACCGGGTGCACCACCACCCCCGCTCCGGATCCGCGGCCGGTGACGACACCGCTCACCTCCGACGTCGCCGAGGTGTGCGACAACACGACCCCCGGGCCGACGACCCAGCCTCGGGGCAGCATCGCGGTCGACCCGGCTGTCGACAGTGATCTGATCGCCAAGACGGCGGCCAACCCCGCCGGCTCCACGTTCTGGCTGCGCCCCGGCAGGCACACCCTGGGCACCGGTCAGTACTCGCAGGTCGAATCGAAGCCAGGCAACACCTATCTCGGCGCTCCAGGCGCGATACTCGACGGGCGCGGCAAGAACAACTATGCGATCACGGGCGACGCGGCGAACGTGACCATCCGGCACCTGGTGATCCGCGGGTTCACCGCACCGAACAACGAAGGCGTCGTCAACCACAACTCGGCGAACGGCTGGATCATCGAGCACAGCACCATCGAGCAGAACCGCGGTGCCGGGCTCATGGCAGGGGCAAGGCAGCGCGTCCGGCACAACTGCCTGCGGGACAACGGGCAGTATGGGATGAACGCGTATCAGCCAGGGGACGGGATCGACGATCTCGTCGTCGAAGGAAACGAGATCACCGGGAACAACACCGATGACTGGGAGACGCACAAGCCCGGCTGCGGCTGCACCGGTGGGGTCAAGTTCTGGGCGGTCGACGGCGCCGTCATCCGAGACAACTGGGTCCACGGCAACCATGGGCCAGGCCTATGGGCCGACACCAACAACAACGACTTCCTCATCGAGGGCAACTTCATCGATCGCAACGCGGACGAGGCGATCATCTACGAGATCAGCTACAACGCCGTCATACGCAACAACACCATCCGCGAGAACAACGTCGGCGCGTCAAAGGCGCTCGCCGAAAGCGGGGATACCTTCCCGCACGCGGCGATCTACATCTCCGAGTCCGGTGGCGAGCCCCGCGTTCCCGCAGGAACCGATCGGATCGACATCTACCGCAACGTCCTGGTGAACAACTGGTCCGGGATCACCTTGTGGGAGAACGCGGACCGGTTCTGCAACAGCCCCGTTTCCCCGACCGGAGACTGCACGCTACTGGTCGACGCCCCGGAACGGTGCACACAGCCGGCGATCGCGTCGGCGCCGCTGTACGACGACTGCCGCTGGAAGACTCAGCGGGTCGATGTCCATGACAACGAGTTCGTCTTCGACCCCGACGTGCTCGGTTGCGCGGACCTCCCCTGCGGCCGGATGGCCGTGCTGGCCAACGAGGGCAGCGAACCGGCATGGTCGCCCTACCGCGGTGACCTGGTCAAGCTGGCGATCACGCAGCAGCAGAACCGCTGGCACGACAACTCCTACCGCGGGCCGTGGAAGTTCGTGGCCAAAGGCACCGACACGGTGCTCGACCACCATGGCTGGCAGGCCGCACCACACGCACAGGACACCGACAGCACCTTCGCGCCGCAGGGCGGTAGCTGATGGAGCAACGCGTAGCCACCCCTGCCCCAGCGCGGCAGGCACCAGGCGCCGGCCAGGATCACCACCCCAACACGCCGCTTGTCGGCGTCGTGTGGGGGTGCCTGATCGTCAACACCCTAGGCTCCGGCGGCGTCGGGACGATCATTCCGATCCCGACCAGGATCGAGCAAATTGTCACGATGGGGGCTTTGGGCGCCGCGTTCACGCTGGCGATCATCCTCAACCCCCGGCTGCGCATCCGGCCGAGCCCGGTCCTGCTCCTGCTGAGCCTGCTGGTCGTGGTCAGCTTCGTGTCCAGCGCCGATCTCGGCTCCGGCTACGGAGCGCTGGCCAGGTGCGCCCGCCTCGCCGTCTTCATCGTCACGCTCTGGCTGATCACGCCGTGGTGGGACGGCACGCTGCGCTTCGTCCGATACCACGTCCGGGCGCTGGCCCTGCTGCTCGCATCGGTGGCGCTCGGCCTCGTCCTCGCGCCGGGCCTCGCGCTGCCTGCCGACTTCGACGACCGTCTGATCGGCGTGCTCTGGTGGATTCCCGCGACCCAGGTCGGCGACTACGGCGCCGTCGTGGCGGGACTCACCATCGTGCTGTGGCTGGCGCGCAAGTCGAGCGGTAGGGCACTGGTCGGTATCGCCGGGCCGGCGATAGCCCTCCTCCTGCTCAGCCACACCCGTACGGCCACCGCGGCGCTCGCGGTCGGCGTCGCGGTCGCCGGCCTTTCGCTCGCGCTCGCCAACGCGCGTGCTCGCCGGTTCCTAGCTGTGGTGATGCTGGGATCAGGCCTGATCGCGGGCGCGTTCCTCTCGCCGCTGACCGACTGGTTCCGGCGAGGACAGGACGGCGAGGAGTTCGCCAACCTCACTGGCAGGGAACTGGTCTGGAATTCGCTGCTGGCCGAACCGCGGACACCGCGCGAGGAACTGATCGGCCGGGGCCTCACCGACAAGTCGTTCGACGGCCTCCCGATCGACAGCACATGGTTGGCGATCTATCACGAGCAGGGCTACCTCGGCATCGCGATCATCGTCCTCATCCTGCTGGGCCTGATCTTCACGACGGCGATGCGGCCGCCGTCGCCCGCCAGAGCCTGCGCGGTCTTCCTGATCGTCTACGGCATGATCGCGTCCTACACGCAGGTCGGCCTCGGCGACGCGTCCGCTTACCTGCTCCACCTTGTCGTGGCGACCGCACTGCTGGCACCGGGCGGGCAAGGCCCGCCGAAAGCTGTAACACCCGGCCTCGGCGAACCGAACCAAGGTCGAAGTCGCCGACCAGGAACGGACGGAGCAGGACCTTGAAGACAAGCGCATGGAGCAGGCGGGTAGCCAGCAGCCCGCTGGCGCCCGTGGTGGCGTTTCCCATTCGCACCAAGGACGTGGCCAAACACGACGCCAAGGTGCTCAAGACGTCTATCCGGTGGCTGTTCACGTCGCGGGAGCACACCAACTACACCTACGAGTTGACGGAGCGGAACCGCAGGCATCTTGCGTGGTATATCGCCGCCGTTACGGGTGCGGCGACCCATGACGTCCGGCTTTGGTTCGACGAGGTCGAGCAGGACGACGATCTCCGTGCGTTGCTGATGGACGGGGTGGCCACCGGCAGTCGCCGCGGCCTGGCCGATCGCACGGTCCGATACGGTCGCCGCATCGGCTGGTACGCCCTGATTCGCGCGCTCAAGCCGAAGCACGTCGTCGAGTCGGGCATCGACAAGGGCTTGGGGTCATGCCTCATCGCGGCCGCGCTGCTCCAGAACGCGGCCGAGGGACACCCCGGACGGCTGAGCGCACTCGACATCAACCCCGATGCCGGATACCTGATCAGGGGCGACTATCGCGAGGTCGTCGACGTCGTCGTCGGTGACTCGCTGGAAAACATCCCCAAGCTGCGCACGCCGGTGGATCTGTTCATCCACGACAGCTGGCACAGCGAGGAGCACGAAAGCGCCGAGTTCTCCCTGGTCGAGGACAAGTTGGCGCCATCAGCCGTGCTGCTGACCGACAACGCGGCAGAGACCGACGTACTGCTTCGGCTCGCCGAGCAGACGGGCAGGAAGTTCCTGTACTTCCAGGAGGAGCCGGACCGGCACTGGCACCCCGGTGACGGGACTGGGATCGCCTGGTCCCGTAATGGTTCCTAGGAACATGGCAGAGCCCATGACCGCACTCAACGTGCTCGTCGTGCACAACCGCTATCGATCGGAGCAGCCGAGCGGGGAGAACCACGTCGTCGATCAGGAGGTGGCCCTGCTGTCCGACGCGGGCCACCGGGTACGAATGTTCGAGCGCCGCAGCGACGACATCGCGTCCATGTCGTTGCTGGAACGCGCCGCGCTGCCCTTGCTGGTGCCGTGGAACCCAGTCGCGAGATCCGCGCTCGCCGCCGACCTGCAAGCCGAACGGCCCGACGTCGTGCATGTGCACAACACCTTCCCGCTGATCTCACCGTCCGTACTGGCCGCGTGTGCCGATGCCGGCGTGCCGGTAGTGGCGACCCTGCACAACTACATGATGGTGTGCGTGCCAGGCACGATGTTCCGCGACGGACACGTATGCACCGACTGCACCAGCCGGACGCCGCTGGCCGCGGTGCGCCACGGGTGCTATCGCGACTCGCCCCTCGCCACCGCCCCGGTGGCGGCCGCCATGATCGCCAACCGCCGACGCTGGTGGTCAGGAGTGAAGCGGTTCTTCTGCGTCTCCGGCGCACAGCGCGCGATGCTCGTCCAGAGCGGCATGCCGGCGGACCGGCTCACCGTGAAGTACAACTTCGTCCCCGATTCCGGGCTCCGCCGGGCCGGGCGTGGTGAGCACTTGCTCTACCTGGGGCGAATGAACGAGGAGAAGGGCGTCCGGCTCCTGATGAGGGCATGGGACGCGATCGCCGCAGGCGGCGGCCTCGCCATCCCGCTGATGCTCGCGGGGACCGGGCCGATGTCCAGCGAGGTCGAGCAGTGGGCGCGTGATCGCGACGACGTGCGCTACCTCGGACTGCGCACCAAGGCACAGTGCCAGGAACTCACCGCACGGGCCGTGGCTGTGGTGGTGCCGTCGGCCTGGATGGAGACGTTCGGCCTGGTGGTCGTCGAAGCGATGGTGGCAGGCGTCCCGGCCGTCGCGGCCGCACACGGCGCGCTGGTCGAGCTGGTACAAGACGGCGTCACCGGGATGCTGCACCGCCCTGGTGACCCGGCGTCGCTCGCGGCATGCCTGCGGGCAATCGTGCGTACGCCGAAACGCAACCGGGATCTGGGGGCGGCCGCGCGCTTGCGGTACGAACGGGACTTCACACCGGCGTCCGGGCTGGTGGGGCTGGTCGACGGGTACCGGGCCGCAATGAGCGGGCACGCGTCCAGCGTTCCGATCTGATCGGAGCTGCTCGCCATGACGCGCAGGCTCTGCGGCGAAGACCGCTACCCCAGCCCACTGCTGGCGATAACAGCCTTCGGCATCGGCGAGCCGGCCGATGCGGTGCCCGCCGAACACCTCGTCCCCCCCGTTTCCGGTGATCTGTGCTGCAACGCCGCACGCAGCACGTCCCGCAAATACGCACACCGGGTCGGCTTGGACCGGTGACGGCGCGGCCGCCGAAGGCGAGGACTGGGAGTTACACCCATAAGGCCGAATCGATCTAATCGCGTAGTTTGTCGGTCTAGCCGGAAACAATTCGGCCCGCGAGCCCGACTTCATTAAGTACGGCCCACCTTCCTGCCGACGACTCGAGGAGCGCTGATTCAGTGAGCAGCACGATGGCCGACCGTAGACCGGCCTCGTCTGCCGTGCCCTGCACAATGCGTCTGCCGTTCGGTGTCGTTGCGGTGTTCGCCGCGTTGGCGGTTGTCGTGCTCGGTGTGCTCCACGCGGGCCAAACCGTAGCCGGGTCGTTCGATCGGTGGGCGCTGTCGGCGATCGGCGGCGCCGCGTTCGAACCGTCACCGGTGCGCACCATCGCCCTGATCGTGGACTTCTGCAGTGAACCGGCCGGAGCGGCGGTACTGGCGACTGCCCTGACCGGATCGTGCCTTGCCCTGCGGCGCCCTCGCCTTGCCGCCCTCGCGGTGGCCGGTCCCGGCTTGACGATCCTCACCACGACGATGCTGAAGCAGTTGACCGGCCGCACGATCAACGGAGACCACCTCGCATATCCAAGCGGCCATACCGCGACGCTCACCGCGTTGGCATTCATCACCGCACTGCTCCTGGTCACGCTGTGCCAGGCCGGCCGAGCGGTAGGCGTGACGGTGGTCCTTGGTGCAGCGACCGTGGCGGGAACGACGATGGCCTGGTCCCAGATCGTGTTGACGGCACACTATGCGTCCGACACCGTTGGCGGCTTCTGCACGGCGCTCGCCATCGTCCCCGCGACGGCCTGGGTCCTCGACGGTACTTCCGACCGACAATCACCGAAATCTGGACAAATGGTGTAACAGGACACCGCGGCGCGCGACATTCCCAGTGAGGCGACCCAGGTCGCACCGAACGACGGAATGCGCATAACGGAGGTCTCTGTGGCCGCACGCCTGTTCACGTCGGAGTCGGTCACCGAAGGACATCCGGATAAGATCTGCGACGCAGTCAGTGACGCCGTACTCGACGCGCTTCTCGCGGAGGACCCGCGCAGCAGGGTTGCCGTCGAGACGATGATCACCACTGGTCAGGTACACGTGGCAGGCGAAGTCAGCACGACCGCCTACGCCGACATCCCTGGCATCGTGCGCGGCAAGATCCTCGAGATCGGCTACGACTCGTCCGCCAAGGGCTTCGACGGAAACTCGTGCGGCGTGAACGTCGCGATCGGCGCGCAGTCGGCCGACATCGCACAGGGCGTGGATGCCGCCTACGAGACGCGGACCGGAGGACAGGACACCGACGAGCTGGACCGGCAGGGTGCTGGCGACCAGGGGCTGTTGTTCGGCTACGCGTGCATCGACACACCCGAGCTGATGCCACTGCCCATCGCGCTGGCGCACCGGCTCGCCCGCAAGCTGTCCTCGGTGCGCAAGTCCGGGGTGATGCCGTACCTGCGGCCGGACGGAAAGACACAGGTCACGATCGAGTATGTGGGCGACCGACCGGTACGGCTGGACACGGTGGTGGTCTCCACCCAGCACGCCGAAGGCATCGATCTGGACCGGATGCTGGCGGTGGACGTACGCGAGCACGTGCTCGGCCCGGAGCTCGCCGACCTGCCACTGGAGACCGACGGCGCCCGGCTGCTGGTCAACCCGACGGGACGCTTCGTCGTCGGTGGTCCGATGGGGGATGCGGGGCTGACCGGTCGCAAGATCATCGTCGACACCTACGGCGGAATGGCCCGCCACGGTGGCGGGGCGTTCTCCGGCAAGGATCCGTCCAAAGTGGACCGTTCGGCCGCGTACGCGATGCGGTGGGTCGCGAAGACCGTTGTGGCGGCCGGGCTGGCGTCGCGAATCGAGGCGCAGGTTGCCTACGCGATCGGTAAGGCAGCGCCGGTGGGTCTGTTCGTCGAGACCTTTGGGACCGAGACCGTCGACCCGGCCACGATCCAGCAGGCCATCACCGAGGTGTTCGACCTGCGACCCGCGGCCATCATCCGCGACCTCGACCTGCTGCGGCCCATCTACGCCA
Source organism: Actinophytocola sp. (assembly GCA_009379975.1). Taxonomy (GTDB): domain Bacteria; phylum Actinomycetota; class Actinomycetes; order Mycobacteriales; family Pseudonocardiaceae; genus WHSS01. The sequence continues at coordinate 49,019 of WHSS01000001.1, read as the reverse complement.
CCACCGCCGCTTACGGCCATTTCGGCCGAACCGACGTCGAGCTGCCGTGGGAGAGCACGGAGCGGGCGGCCGCACTCAAGGACGTGGCGAACGTCTAGGCCCGTTCCCGACAGCGGAGGACCGTGACCCGATGCGCCGGGCATGGCTAGACCGGCACGGTGTGGACACGCGGTCGGTCCACGTCTCGGAGACCAAGCACACCGCCCGGTTCCTCTGCACCTCTGATACTGCTCAGGCGAAGCGGCGGAAGACCGGTTTCACCGGCCTTCCCCCCATCCACGGCGTGGGGTCGGCGGCGGCGAGCGCCTTGCGATAAACCGCGCACGCTTGGGCAACCACTTCGACGGTGCGGTCGATATCGGTCTCGGTGAGCGCGCTGCCAACGACGAACGACGGGCCGAGCACGCCGCCAAGGATGAGCTGGCGCAGGAACAGGGTCCGGTAGTCCTGCGACGGACGCAGCTTGTCGTCGAGGGTGGCGAAGACAAGGTTGCTTGCCCTGCCACGCACCACGATGTGGTCGGCAACGCCCATGCCGTCAGCCACGTCCCGGACCCCGGCCGCGAGGCGCTCGCCGAGCGCGTGCAGGCGCGCGGTGATGCCCTCCTCCCGGTAGGTGTCCAGAACAGCCATCGCCGCGGCAAGCGAATGTGTCTCCGCACCGTGTGTCGTTGACAGCAGGAAGACCCGCTCGCCGTCGTGCCGGAGCCCGCCCTGCTCCATCAGGTCACGCCGACCGGCCAAAGCCGATACGGCGAACCCGTTGCCCAGGGCCTTGCCGAAGGTCGACAGGTCGGGCGTCACGCCGTAATAGCCCTGTGCGCCCGCCTCGGACCACCGGAATCCCGTGATCATCTCGTCGAAGATCAGCGCACAGCCATGCCGATCCGCGAGCGTGCGCAGGCCAGCAAGGTAGCCGGGAGGGGGGTCGTGCTGAGTGGCCGCTTCCAGGATGAGGCAGGCGACGCGGCCATCGTGGCGCCGCAGCAGGTCTTCGGTTGCGGCCAGATCGCCGTACGGGAACGACACGGTCAGCTCCCCGAGTTGTTCCGGAATCCCCGCCGGCATCGGCGTCCTGCCTATGAACCAGTCGTCGGTCGAGAAGAACGGCTGGTCGCCGCAGATCGCCACCAGGTCGCGCCCGGTAGCCGCGCGTGCCAGCCGCACCGCCGCCGTGGTGACGTCCGAGCCGTTCTTGGCGAACTTGACCATCTCCGCGGTCGGCACCGTCTCGAGAAAGCGCTCGGCCGCCTCGGCCTCGACGACGCTCGGCCGTACGAAGTTGGCCCCACGCTCGAGCTCGTGGCGGACCGCGGCGATCACCCGCGGATGCCCGTGACCGAGGCTGACCGACCGAAGCCCCGCGCCGTACTCGATGTAGCGGTTCCCGTCGACGTCCCAAACGTGCGCGCCGTGGCCGTGCGAGATGACCGGCGCGAGCCCCTCGGGATACTGGTCGTCGCCCTTGGCATAAGTATGGGCCCCGCCGGGGATCATCGCGTGCAGCCGCCGGTTCAGCTCACCGGACAGCGGCATCACGTCATCGGTTTCCGTCATCGAAGCTCCTTGATCGCATCGGCCAGCGACAACGCACGCCGGTCCCGCGCCGACAACGACGCGACCGGCAACGGCCACGGGATCGCGAGCTCGGGATCGTCGAAGGCGATCGCCACATCCTCGGCGGGATCGTGTGCCCGGTCGATCCGGTACGACACGTCGGCCGGATCGGTCAACGCCTGGAACCCGTGGGCGCAACCGGCCGGGACGTAGAGCGTCTGCTGCGCCTCCCCTGTCAGTTCGACATGCACCTGGTTGCCGCACGTCGGCGAACTCGTGCGCAGGTCGACGACGACATCGAACACCACCCCGGACGAGCAGCGCACGAGCTTCGCTTCCCCCGCACCAGAGCGCAGGTGCATGCCGCGGACGACGCCGCGCCACGACCGCGACAAGCTGTCCTGGGGGAAACCTTCCGGATCGATGCCGACGGAACGGATCACGTCAGCGTCGAACGTGCGGCAGAAGAACCCCCGATCGTCGGCGTGCGGTGTGGGTTCGAACAGGTAGGCGCCTGCGATGGCGGGTACCGGAATGGCCTTCATCATGCCTCCTCCGCGGTCGGGCGAGCAGCGAACAGTGCGTCCGACAGCTCACTGAACTGGTGATCGAGGCCGCGGCGCGCCACCACATTGCGAGTGGTCATCGCCAGGCGCAGCTCGGCCGACCTGCCCTCCAGATCGGTGAACTGCTCGACAAGGCGGTCGACGTCCACGTCGCCGGCGTATTGGCAGTAGTCCCCCAAGCCCGACTCGGCCATCAGGACGTCGTTCTTCGCGGCGTATCCGATCGACACCGTCGGCTTCGCGAGCTTCAACGCGCAGAGCACGTTGTGATACCGCGTGGCGACGACGGTGTCCACGGTGCTCATCTGCCGCATGAGCTCGTCAAGGCTCGCGGCGGGTTCGGCGACTACGCACGCCGGGTCCAGCTCAGGCCGGTGCCGTCGCAGATGGTCGAGGATCTGCGCGACTACGGTGTCGTCCACCCGGTCACCGGTGAACAGGCGCACCGTCCTGCCCCGATCGACGAGCCAGCACACGAAACGCGCCATCGCGTCGACATAGCGGTGGTAGATCTCGTCCCCGCGCGTCCGATCGGCCTCGGCGCCGCGGTAAGCCATCACGCCGACACCTACCGCACCGGTGGGCCTGGCGGGCACGGCGGGCACTCGCAGGGCGAACGCCAGGTCGGGGTAGACGCCGTCCCGAGCGACGTCCACGCCCATCTGGCGCATCGCCTCCCGTGACTGCGAGTCACGGTAGGACCGGTAGTACGCCCACTTGGCTGCCCGGGTGATCACCCAGCGCGTCGCGCGGTTGGTGATCACGCTCGCCCCGACGCTGACAAACGCGACCTTGGTCCCGGTCAGCCTGCCTGCCGCGCACAGCGTCAGCAGCGCAAACGGGAACCCCCACGGCCGCAGCGGTAACGTCGCCTCCAGCACGCCCATGCCAGGCACGATCACGACATCGTGGCGACGAACCCAGGCCAGGGTCCGGATCGGATCGAGTGCCTTGCCAACGAGCTTCAGCAGCACACGAGGCCCTGACCCGGAATGCGCCTCGTACCACAGCAGCGGCGCGGCGGGCACGCCGTAGCGCTGCATGACCTGCTCGGGACCCATACACAGGAACCCGAGCCGCGCATCGGGATACTGTTCGGCGAGGTAGGCGACGACGGCGTCGAGTGAGCCGTCGTTGCCGAGGTTGCCCGAACCCAGCAGGCCGAACAACCCGACCCGCGGAGCGGTAAGAACAGGCGGCTTCGAGCTCTGAACGGTTGCCACGATCAGCCTGCTCTCCGCTCGCGCCCCGCGACGATCGTGTCAACGGCGACGGCGATTTCGTCGGAAACCACGTCGGGATGATCCTCGATGCGCTGGGACGACCCCGGGACCAAGCGGCTCGCCAGCCACGCGAAAAGGTGCCGGTAACACGCCTGCCGGTCCTTCGGCGACAGCGGCGCGCGCCGAATCATCGCGATATACCCCCAGATGTACTCGCTGAGCAGGCGCACCGTGGGGTTGCGCATACGATCGGCCCGCCGCGGGTCGAGGTTGACACAACGTGCCCGCTTGCTCGGGTTCGCGCGCTCCGCGCGGGTGGGATGGTCTCGGCGGAAGTACAGCAGCTCCCGCACCTGGTGGAACGGGCCGTGCAGGCCGATCTCGGTGACAAACGTGCGGTCCGCGTGGTGATAGCTGTCGTGCGGAGTCACGCGCCGGAGGACGTCCGCCCTGATCACTCCGTAGAAGTCGTCGCCCCCGGCGGCGAACAGCAGGCTCCGGAAGCGTTCGGGAGCGTGCGGTGAGTCCGTGGCAAGCTGGTAGTCGAACGACCGGCGTACCGTGCCCGAGCCGTCGATGATGGCTTTGGTTACATGGCTGAGCACGGCCTCCGGGTGCTCGTCGAGCGCGTCAATACACCGGCGCAGCAGGTCGCGCCCGTACAGGTCGTCGTGTGAAGCCCACTTGAACAGCTCGCCGCGGGCCTGGGTGAAGACGAAGTTGTGGTTCGGAGCGGCGCCGATGTTCTCCGGCAGCCGGAGGTACCGAATTCGTGGGTCCTTCGCCAGATATCGGCGGCAGATCGCCTCAGTGCCGTCGGTCGACGCATTGTCGGTGATGATCAGTTCGAAGTCGCGGTAGGTCTGGCCGAGCAAGGCGTCGAGTGCCTCGGCGAGGTACTGCTCGCCGTTGTAGACCGGGAGACCGATGCTCACGCGGGGAACGGTCGTCATGGCGTCCTCATCTCTTCGTGCTCGATGGTCGTTTCAAGGTGCTCACGCATGGCCGACCACAGCTGCCCCCACCACACGGCGGCACCGAATGCGGTCGCGCCGGCGACCCCCCACGCGGAACCGAGCGCGCCGGCGACCCCCGCGCCTGCCAGCCCCGCGGTGGCGTAGGCGACGGCCGAGAGCAGTTGGGAACGCATGCTGCGGCGGGAAGCGCCGAGTGCGCGCAGCCCGGCGGCGGCGCCGGTGGACAGGCTCGCCCCCATCACGGCGAGCGTGGCGGGCAAGATCAGCGCGGAAGCCGACGGCCACACCGAGCCGAGTACCTGCCAGCCTGCTTGTTCCGGCAGCAAGAACAGCAGCCCGAGACCCCACAGCAACGCGGCGATGGCCTGCACCCCGCCGAGCACGAGGCAAAACAACGGCAGTCGACGGCGCGACCGGCGCAGCACTCGCGCCGCCTCCGGCACAGCGACCAGCGAGAGCCCCATGAGTACGGCGAGAAACGGGCCGAGCAGCAACTCAGCGCCGCGGACGGCGCCCACGTCAGCGAGGCCGGCGATCGCGCCAAGGCCGTACATGCGGATCTGCGTGGCTCCGCTGATGCTGACATTCTCGACCAGATAGCGCGGGCCGAGATCCCGCTGCTGCGACAGCCACGCACGCACCTCGGAACACCGCGGCACCAGTCCGATTTGGACACAGCCGACGCCCGCCGCGACCGCGCAGGACACTCCCCAGGCGAGCACGAAGCCGAACACGGTCCCGTGCTGAGCCGCGACGAACATCGCGGGGACGAGGGCCGTCGCCCACACGATGTCGTTGACGAATGCCTTGCGTCCCTGACCCGCCGCGAAGAACGCGAACCGCCAGCTGTCCTGCAGCATCAGCGCGGGGAGGATGAGCCCGAGGCCGGCGAAGGCCGCACCGAGCGAACCGCCGATCGTCACGCCTGCCAGCAGGCTGACAGCGCCCGCGCCGACTCCGACGACCAGCGCCGTGCCAGAGGATCGGACAACCGCACCGCGCCACAGTTCGGTTAAGACACCGCTGAATCGCACCACCAGCGGGTCGGTGGCCAGGCCGCGTGAGACGTTGAGGACGACGCCGTAGGTCACCCAGGCGAGGCTGAAGATCCCGAACTCGACCACCCCGAGTGTACGGGCGACGAAAATTCCCACGGCGAAGTTGGTCATGCTCGACACCGCCTGGTCGGCAAGCCCCCAGCTGAGCCGTCCCGCGGCGGCGCGAACCCGGCGTTCCGGCCGTTCGCCCACGTCGATTACGGGGGCTTGATTGCGGGACACGGGCGCTACTCCTTGATCAGGTCCGACGCACGCAGGGCATGCGCAGCGTCGGCGACGGTGTCGAACGGCAACCCGGAGCGCTTGGCGATGTCGAGTAACGAATGCCCTCCGTCGGAGAAGTTCAGTACCCACAGCAACGCCAGCTGCGCCTGCTTGGCGTCGCTGCGTCCGCCGAGGGAGTCATACAGTCCGCGCTTGCCCAGTTGCGGCTCGCAGTACGGGCTGAGGTTCACGTAGCGCCGGTCGCGGTCGAGCACGGACATCACCTCGATGCAGGTGTCGAGGGTGTCGGCCATCGCGTTCGGCGAGACGAAGTCGGGATTGTCCGCCGACGTGTGGTACTCGGGATAGGCCGCATACGGCGTCCTCGTCAGGCACCCGACGCCGAGGTTGAATCCCGGCGAGCAGAACTGCCGTTCGTCGTAGCCGTATGGCGAGAAGTCGACCACCCGGTGGTCGCGGCCGGAGGCGGTCAACACATGCTCCACGGCGCGGTCGATCCCAGCATCACCGCGCCTGCTGCGCTTGTAGGTGAGCGGACCCGCATCACCCGCGCACGCCAGCACCAGTCCGTGCTTGACCCGCTCGATCCGGTCGAAGTTCCCGGCAAGCCAGGTGATCGACCCGATGGTGCCAGGGATGAACAGGAAGCGGTAGGTGAAGAACGGGTCCGAATCGGCCAATGCCCTGGCGAGGTAGGTGGCCACGGCGATGCCCGCAAGGTTGTCGTTGGCCAGCGACGGGTGGCAGAGGTGGCTAGAGACGATCACCTCGTCGGCGACCTGCCCCGGCACGACGTGCTCGCCGTAGGTGAGGTGGCCGTCGGTCAGTGTTGAGTCGATCTCGACCCAATATTCGCCGTCAGGCAACGACTCCAACGTCCGATGCCGCAGGCAGAAGCCCCAGTCACGCTGGTAGTACGTCGTCCGGTAAGGGATGAGGTTCGGCTGCTCCGGCAGCGTATGCAGGTGTGGCCGCAACTCGTCGAGGCTCATCGTCCGCGACACCGGCACGCTGTAGCCGACCAGGTGCAGGTTCGACTCCGCGAAGTCGATCACCCGCTCACCGGCCACGTTAGCGACATAGGCGTCGCGGATGGTCCACTCCTGGGGCACCGTCCAGTCGAACACCCGCGTGCCGGTGGGCACCTCGAAGATATCCAGCGGCAACAGCTCGGACACGATCCGCAGCGTCTCCCGCACGCCGTCGCCAGTGATGCTGCGGCACAGCGGGTAGAGCCGGCGCACCAAGGCGTGCAGATTTTCGCCGACGCCGGTCGTCATCGGCTCGCCACCACGTGCGGCCGCAGCTCGCCATCGATATCGCCCGCGGCCGCGCGGTCGGACAGCCACGCGAGCCGGGTGAACCGGCGTTCGAAGTCGCGCCGGGTCAGGCCGTACCGCTCGTAGGCTTCGGCCAGCTCGACCGCACCCGCCTTCACCGTCCAGCGAGCGGCGTAAGCCGGCAGCGCGGCCCGGATGCGGGCGAAGTCCACCCGGTATGAGCGTGGGTCGGCTCCGTTCTCCCCGGTGATCAGCAGATTCGAGCCTGGCACGGCGGCAACGACCTCACCGGCGATCTCGGCCACCGTCAGATTGTTCAGCTCGGTGCCGACGTTGAACGCCCGCGTATGCACCGCATCCCGCGGAGCGACCAGAACGGCGGCGAACGCATCGGCGATGTCGGCGGCATGCACCAGCGGGCGCCATGGCGTGCCGTCGGACAGCACCCGGACCTGCCCCGTCAAGCAGGCGTGGGCGACCAGGTTGTTCAGCACGATGTCGGCACGCAGCCGCGGCGAGAAGCCGAACGCCGTCGCGTTGCGCATGAACACCGGCGAGAAGTCGCCGTCGGCCAGCTCGAGCAGGTCGTCCTCGACCCGCACCTTCGACTCCGCGTACGGGGTCACCGGCCGCAGCGGAGCGTCCTCGTCCAGCAGGTCCGCGCTGCTGGACGCGCCGTACACCGAGCACGTCGAGGCGTACAGAAACCGACGCACCCCGGCGTCGCGAGCGAGCCTCGCCAAGCGAACCGATGCCCGGTGGTTGATGTCGTAGGTGAGGTCGGGCGCGAGCGAGCCGAGCGGGTCGTTGGACAACGCCGCGAGGTGCACGACGGCGTCGAAGCCGGCAAGAAGCCGCAACGTAACGTCGCGCAGGTCGATCAGGTAACCGGGTGGATCCTCCGGATCCGGGCCGAGCAAGCACCCTGCGAACAGCCCCGAATCGAGACCGTGCACCTGGTGACCTGCCGCTTGCAGCACCGGCGCCATCACCGTGCCAAGGTAGCCCTGGTGTCCGGTCAGCAACACGCGCATGGATCAGCCCTCCAGATCAATCGTCAACTTGGTGCTGTAGAAGGCTTCCGCGTAGCGCGCGTGGCATTCGATGCCACGAATCCGTGCGAGCCCGAGAAAGGCCTCCCGGTCGTACCACGGACGATGTCGCTGCGACCGGTAGCTCCGTTGCAGCAGCGCCACCTTTTCTTCGGCCAGTTCGGGAGGAAGTTGCTGATACACCGACGGGCTGCCGAGGTCGCCGTCCCACTTCACGATCTCGTAGCCGAGCACCAGGTGGTCCCGGAACGCGGTCGGCACGAGCTCGGCCAGGGTCCGGTGGTCCTGGTGGGCGTCGGCCGAGTGCGGCGCGAACACCAGATCGGGGTCGGTACGCTCACGCAGTTCCTGCACGGCGGACTTGGCCTCGTCCCACTGCGCGGGGACCCGGCCGTCGGCGAGCTTGAGCACAGTCAGGTGCAGGTCGCTCCCCGGGCAGAACGACTCGAGTGCGGCCCGTTCCTCGGACTCCCGGTCCGTGCCGCCGCCGGAGAGCACAAGCGCATCGACGCGCAGATCGGGACGTCCCGCACAGATCGTCAGCAGCGATCCGCCCGCCCCGATCGCGATGTCGTCGCAATGGGCGCCCAGCACGACGATGCTGCGCACGTCACCCACACCCAACCGCATCATCGGGAAGCCACCGCGTCCCACACCATCCACTTCCGGTCGCCGCGGGAGTAGGCGTCGTCCAATGCGACGCGCTCCTTCACCGTGTCCGTCGGCTTCCAGAACCCGCGGTACGGGTAGGCCAGCAGCCGTCCCCGCTTGGCGAGCTGCATGCAGCCGTCGGCGACCAGGTCCCCGTTGGCGGGGATGTGGTCGAACACCTCCTGGCGGAGCACGAAGTAACCGCCGTTCTCCCACAGCGGCATCTCGCTGACCGCGGTGATCGTGCCGACCTTGCCGTCCTCACCCAGCTCGACACAGTGGAACGACGACTGCGGTGGCACCACCATCATCGAAGCTCCCGCGTCGGAATCGGAGAAACGATCGATGATCTGGTCCAATGGCGCGTCGGTCAGCACGTCGGCGTAGTTGGCCAAGAACATCTCGTCGTCTTCCAGGTAGTCCCGCACGCGACGCAGTCGCTCACCGATCGCGGACTCGATTCCCGTCTGCACGAACGTGATCGACCAGTCGGCGATGTCGGTGGACAACAACTCGGCCTTCCCGCCGCGCAGCACGAAGTCGTTGGAGGTCGTCTCCTGGTAGTTCAGGAAGAAGTCTTTGATGTGATGCGCCCCGTAGCCGAGGCAAAGGACGAACTCGGTGTGGCCGAAGTGGGCGTAGTACCGCATGACGTGCCAGATCAGCGGCCGCGGCCCCACCATCTGCATGGGTTTCGGCACATCGGAAGCGACTCCGGTACGCATGCGCATGCCATAGCCACCACAGAAGAGGACGACCTTCATGACGCCACCTCGACGATTTCGACGTTGGGAACGGGCACGATCAGGCGTCCGCCCCACTCGTGGACGCAGGACAGTTGATCGGCGATCTCGTCGCGGAGGTTCCACGGCAGGATCAGCACGTAGTCGGGGCGGTCCTGCGCCATGCGCGCCGGCGGCAGTACCGGTATCCGCATGCCCGGAGTGAACTTGCCATGCTTGTACGGGTTCCGGTCGACCGTGTACCCGAGCAGGTCCGGGCGGATGCCGCAGTAGTTGAGCAGGGTGTTGCCTTTGCCGGGCGCGCCGTAGCCGACAACGCTTTGACCGCGCTCGGCGGCGGCGATCAGAAACGACAGGAGCTCACGCCGGAGCTTGGCCACCCGTTCGGCGAAGCCGACATATCCGGTCACGTCGTGCAGGCCGGCGGCCTTCTCTCGCGCGAGAACATCGAGCATCCGGGTGCTCAAATCACCCGGTACCTCCTCCGGCCGGGCCCAAAGCCGGATCGAGCCACCGTGGGTGGGCAGCAGTTCGACGTCGACCAGTTTGAGCCCGCCGCTGGCCAGCGCACGCTGAGCCGAGGCGACTGTGTAGTACTGGAAATGCTCGTGGTAAATGGTGTCGAACTGATTCTGCTCGATCAGCGGCAGCAGGTGGTGCACCTCGATCGACACCCACCCGGCCTCGGCCACCAGCGCGCGAAGCCCTTTGGTGAACCCGATGACATCGGGGATGTGCGCGTAGACGTTGTTCGCGACCACGAGGTCGGCGGGACCGTGCTCGGCACGCACCCCGGTCCCGAGATCCTCGTCGAGGAAGGCCGTGAGCGTGGGAACGCCGAGGTCCCTCGCCGCTTGTCCGACGTTGACCGAAGGCTCGATGCCCAGGCACGGGACCCGTCGCTCGACGAAGTGCCGAAGCAGGTAGCCATCGTTGCTGGCAACCTCGACCACGAAAGACCGTTCATCGAGCCGAAGCCGCTCGATCGAACCGTGCACGTATCCGCGCGCGTGGTCTACCCACGACGTCGAGTACGACGAGAAGTACGCGTACTCCGTGAAGGTGTCTTCGGGTGTGATCAGCGCCGGGATCTGCGCGAGCCAGCACGACTGGCAAACCCGCAGATGCAACGGATAGGTGACTTCCGGTTCGTCGAGCTGTGCCTCGGTCAGAATGCGCTCGCACGGAGGCGTCGCACCGAGGTCGAGGACACTGAACAGCGACTCCGAACCACATAGCCTGCACGACTTCATCAATAGGCTCCTTCACCGCTGAGCACTGCCCGGAAGGTCTTCCACAAGATCATCGCGTCGAGCGCGAGCGACCAGTCCTCGACGTAGCGCAGGTCCAGCCGGATCGACTCGTCCCATGACAGGTCACTCCGCCCGCTCACCTGCCACAGTCCGGTCATCCCCGGCTTGACCAGCAGCCGTCGTCGCACATCCGGCGCGTACTGCTCGCATTCCTCCGGCAGCGGCGGCCGGGGACCGACCAGCGACATGCTGCCGCCGAGCACGTTGAACAGCTGCGGAAGCTCGTCGATGGAGTACCGGCGCAAGAAGGACCCGACCTTGGTCACGCGAGGGTCGTCTCGGATCTTGAACAGCAGCCCGGCACCCTCGTTGTCCTCGGCTAGGTCCGTGCGGCGCGCATCCGCGTCGCGAACCATGGTCCGGAACTTGACCATCATGAACTGGCTACCGTCCTTGCCCACCCGGCGCTGGCGGTAGAACACCGGCCCCTTGCTCTCGAGCTTGATGAACACCGACACCGTCACCATGACCGGCATCATCAGGAGAAGCAGCATGGCGGCGGCGCCACGATCGGCCATTGCCTTGATCACCCGGCGGAACCCGGTGAACGCCGGCGCGCTCACCCGCAATACCGGCATGCCGAGCACGCCGGTGATGTGCAGCCGAGGGCCGGCGACCTCCATCAGCCCCGGATCGATCACCATCTCGGTGCCGGTGCCCTCCAGGTCCCACGCCAGTCGCCGCAACCGGTCGGGAGTCCAGTAGGGATCCGGCGTGACGGCCACGATCCGGTACCCGCCGCGCTTGACGTGATCAGCCGTGTCATCGAAGGCTCCCACGACCGGAACGCCCTCTACCGCGCTGCCGCGACCTGCTCGCGTACACGCCGCCGCGACCTGCCAGCCGACGTGCGGCGCCAGTTTGGTGCGAACGATCAGGTCGCGCACCGAATCCACGTTCCCGGCGGCGAGCACGGGGAGCAGGCACCGGCCGCGCCTGCGCTCCCGGTGCAGCAGGCGCCTCAGGATGTACCGCTGCGGATAGACCAGCAATGCGATCGCCGGCACCACCACGAATGCCCACAGCCGCGAGCCGGGGATGCTGCCAGTGGCGAGCATCCCGACATTGAGCGCGACGATCGATGCGAACAGCCCTTTGCCCAACCTGCCGAACTCCTCGGCGCCCTGCCCCAGCACCACCGGATGCCACACCCGGCTCAGCCCGAGTGCGATCAGGACGCCGGCGACGGTGATGACCTCGAGCATGATGAGCGATGGCAGCTCCCACGCGCGATGCCGAAGCTTCATCACGGCGCCCACCACCAGCACGACGACCACGATCGCGACGATGTCGCTGGCGATCACCGACCGGCGGTAACGGGGTTCCCAACGGGTGGCCGGCGTACGGAACACCCCGCGCAGAGCCCGCGGCACGTCGGAGACCTCGGCGGGTCTGACCCAGCGAGACTCGAGTTGCTCCGTCATCTGACCCCGTCCCAGTACCATCTAGTCACGTAGCTATCGCAGGGCGCCGCGAGATGGCGGTGCCCACCGAAGGTGCCCCGTCGTGACGCGACCGCGGAAACCACTGGCGTTGCTTGCCTTAGAGTCGCCATGCCACCCGAAAGAGTTACGCCAATAACGGACCTTCGTGACGTTGTTGACATAACAAATAAGACGGACGAGTGGCCGTCGCGCGAGCTGATCAGCGCACATACAGGTAGCGCGCGGAGCTGTAGCCGGCGGCGTGGTCATAGTGGCTGGGCTTCATGACCCGGTAGCGGTAGCTGCCCCGCGTCGACCAGCGGATATAGAAGGTGTACTTGCTCGTCGACGAGAGCTTCTTCGAGGAGACCGTCGCCCACTTGCCGCCCGAATATCGCTGCAGCCGGACGTACTGACCAGCGTGACGAGGAGACACGTAACCGGACAGCTTGGCCGTCGTCCCCCTGGTCACCGTGGCGTCGGCGAAGGAGGCGGATACCCGGTGTCGAACGGTGACGGGCCGGACCGACGACGTCGTGCCGAGGTAGGCGGAGTTCCCCTCGAACCGAAGCTGGTATTCGTAATGCCGTGGCGTCCGGCTCGCGAACTTCACGACACCGCTGCTGTCCGTCGTCGCGCTGGTTCGCAACGTCCACGTCGTCCACCCCTTGGGCCGTGCCCACATGTCGATCGACAGCCCCGGGAGCGCCGCGCCGGTGTCGGTGTCGGTGTAGACACCCTTGATCGTCGTCGAGGATCCGTACGTGAGGGTGCTCGGTGTCGTCGACGAAGCCACCCGGCTCCCGCTCAGCGATGTGCTGACCGCCGGGCCGGCTCCCGCCGCGCTGAAGGCCTGCACGGTGAAGGTCTCGCTCTTGTTGCCCAGCCCGGACACCGTCTGGCTGGTCGCGGTCGGGCTGATGTTGTCGTAGACCCTGCCGCCCTCGACGCTCACCCGGTATTTCGTCACGCCGTCGACGCCCGGCCAGTGCGGATGCTGCCAGGACACGGTCGCCTTCCCGCGGCCGCCGAAAGCGTCCACCGATCGCGGCGCACTCGGCGTCGCCCCGCCGCAGTCCGGCACCGTCACGCCGTTGACCGTGCAAGTCACGAACGAGGCCCGGTAGGTCTCTGGCGTCGCGGGTGCGGTGGTCTCGTGCGCCCGAGCTCCGCTGTCCGACCATCCGGTGAACCAGTAGTCCCCGGGATCCTGCGGGTTCGGGGCACTGATCGAGTTGGTCGAGCCGACGATGACCGTCCGGCTGAACGGAGCCCGCTGGGTAGCGCTGCCGACCGTCAGTTCCAGCCCGGCCGGGCTCGACTCGAAGTCGAGCTTCACCGTCTTCGGCTCGAGCCGGACCGTCTGGCTGCCGGTGTTTCCGTCGGAGTCCGTCGCGGTCAGCCGAAGGTCCAGATACGACGGATACCCGTGGTCGGGCGCAGTGAAGGAACCAGATGCGATCCCAGCGAAGTCCTGCACGACGTGTGCGTGGCAGTTGTCGAGCGACGAGCAGTGCTGCAACGTCAGCCGCCAGGTCAAGGCCGATGCGGGCAAGGCGCCGTCTTGCGGGTCGGCGGCCCGCCCCGAGAAGGACACCTGCTGACCGACCCGCCAGGTCAGTGCCGACGACGGCTCATCGATGGTGACGACCGGATGCGGATTGGCCGGTGCACCGACGTCGATGTCGACGGAGGCCGTGTCGCTCAGCCCCTCCTGGTCGGTGACCTTGAGCCCCGCCCGTACCAGGCCGACCTCCACGTAGGTGTGCTCGGGCTTCGATGCGGTGGAGTCGTCATAGGCACCGTCTCCGTCGAGGTCCCAGGCATACCGCAAGGTGTCGCCCAGGTCAGGGTCACTCGAGCCGGAGCCGTCGAACCGCACGGTCAACGGCGCGGGCCCAGACCGAGGGTCTGCGGTAGCAACGGCGTTGGGCACCCGGTTGCCGCTGGTGTAGGTGATCCGGCGAAGCTCGCCCGAGTCGAACGCGACGTAGTACAGATTCCCGCCGGGGCCGGACAGGAGCTGCACCGGGCGGGAAACGCCGCTGGCCAGCGTGACCAGCTTGCTGGGATCGGGCTGGCCATTGGCACCCAGTTGCATCGCCCAGATACACATTCGCGATGAGTCGGAGAAGAACAGCGCGCCGTCATACGCGGCGGGGTAGTTGCTGTCCTGCTCGAACGCCAGCCCACTGATCGCCGAACTGCCCGTCGGGCACCCGTCTCCGCTGACGACCGAGGCGTCGTGGTGGTACGTGTAGTACGGCCCGGTCTGGCCACCCCCGGAATACAGCGACTCGCACAAGGCCAGGTCGGCCCCGTCGTACCCACCCTGACGCCCAGCGCCCTCGAAGCAGGGCCACCCGAAGTTCTCCGCGACGCCGTCGGTCGCGTCCGGGATCCGGTTGATCTCCTCCCACGCTGCCCAGCCGACGTCGCCGACCCACAACTCGTTGGTGCCCGGCCGGAAACCGAACCGGAACTGATTGCGCATGCCGTAGGCGATGATGCGGCGGGCGTTGGCATCACTGCTGCCCGCGAACGGGTTTCCTGGCATGGCCGCGCCGGTGTCCGGGTTCACCCGGATGATCGCGCCGTCCAGTGTCCTGGGTTCCGTGGCGGGGCGGCGGGGCGACTGCGAGCGCAGCGCACCACCTCGAGAGGTCGGTGAACTGAGGCTGGTTCCCGCGGCCGACGGCGGGTCACCGCACGGATTCCCGCGCTGGCCGTAGTCCGCGAAGGTAAAGCTCGCACCATCCCCGCCGCCGACGTAGAGGGCGCCGTCCGGCCCGAAGGTCACCGTGCCGATGGAGTGGCTGGGATACTGCTGGCACCAATCGGTGATCAGCACCTGCTCGGCGCCGGTCGCCACGCCGTTGGCATCGAGCGTCAGCCGGGAAAGCCTGCCGGTGACCACACAGCCATCCCCATTGGGGCCGGGCGGCGTTGGGCAGGCATCGTTCCACTTCGGGTGCGTCTGGCCAGGCAATGCGTCATAGGTGTAGAGCGCATAGAGGTACGGCCGCGCCGGGTACTGCGGGTCGATCGCCAGTCCGAGCAGCCCCCGGTCCCAGAAGTCATGCACCTTCGGCCGGAGATCCGTGGTGATCGTGGGTGTGGTGTCGGCAACCGAGTCGTAGGTCTTGACGATGCCGCTCTTCTCGCCGATGAACAGCCGCCCGTTGGGCGCGAACACCGCGGCCGTTGGCTGGTTCAGGCCGCCACGGACCAACTCGTCGGTGAAACCGGCTGGGATGGCCCCAGCGGCAACCACGGCCGGCGTGACCACCGCGGAAAGCAACGAGGCCGCCAGTACTGATGTCAGGGTTACGCTAGCCAGCCGCAAGCCGGCTCGTCGTGCCCTCAGACTTCGGTCCACCAGGCGCCCCCCTGAGCTTCATGGCTGCCTGCGGACAGCCCGGTTGCGGTATCTCAGGTTCGTTCGTCGGCTTAGATCCGTTACGTCTGATTACTCCAAACTCCTTGATTGCCGCCTTCGGTAACTTCTGCAGGTCTTGCTGCGACAAAGCGGTCAGTCGCGGATTAGTTCACCAAAGGAGACAGTCGTGGCCAAACTTGCCAAACTCTCTGCCATCGCGGCCTTTGCCGTGGTGGCCGCCCTGTTCGGGGTCGCGCTCAGCGCGTCGGCCGGACATGTAACACCGACAGTCCTGTCCGGCAACCCGTCGTGCGAGGGCGGCATCAAGATCGAACCAGTCGTCAGCGGTACCTACGACGGCGTGACGATCACGGTGCACGGGTCAACGTTCGACTTCACGACGACGGGTGACACCGTGGTCACGAGCGTGATCGTCAAGGGCGGTCCCAACGCCAATCTCTACACCTACAATCCTGCCGCCACCTCGGACACCGGCCTGCAGGCGCCAGCCAACCCCAAGAACGACAGGCCCTACGGGTTGAGCCACCTGTGCTTCTTCACGGATGAAGACGACAAGGGTGAACCCACAGACCCGAAGGACCCCACTACCGCTCCAGACCCGAAGAATCCGTAACCCTTCGATTCGCTGAGTTCCAGCAACGGCCGGGCGCGTCGTGCGGCGCGCCCGGCCTCTCCCCTTGGAGGTTCCCGTGTCCCGTCGTTTCTGGCTGACCGTGGCCGCGACCGCGCTGGCCGGCACACTCGTTTCCGCTCCCGGCTCCGGCTCCGCGGCTACCCCGATGTCGCCGGATCTGGGTATGGCCAGGCTGGACGACCTGATCGTAGAGACCACGTCCAGCGGACGGACGTTGCTCCGCTTCTCGGCCACGATCGTCAACGTCGGCGAGGGCCCCTTCGAGTTGGCCGCGTCCCGTCCGGACACGGCATCGCAGTTCACGACTTCGCAACGCGTCTATGACTCCGACGGGTCGCCGTCGGCCGCCAACGTACCCATCGACCTCGTCTACGGCGGCGACGGCCACAACCACTGGCACGTGAAAGACCTCGAGGTATACGAACTCGATCGACTCGACAACGGCGTCAATGTCGGTACCGGGTCGAAGGGTGGCTTCTGTTTCTTCGACACCACCCCTTATCGCCTCTCGCTGCCTGGCGCACCGCAAAGCCAGACCTATGACCACCATGGCTGCGGCACGCAAGCCTCGCTGAACCTCACCATGGGCGTGTCCGTAGGTTGGGGCGACACGTACTCATGGCGACTGCCCGACCAGTACATCGACATCACCGGGCTCGGCAACGGCAAGTACCGGTTGCACGCAACGGCTGATCCACGCGGGGTCTTCACCGAGAGCGACTACGGCAACAACGGCACTTGGGTCGACATCTCACTGTCAACTCGGAATGGCACCACATCCGTGAAGGTCCTCGGATACGGGCCTACCGCCGATGAAGGCCCGTCCAAGACCCGCGGCAACGGCAATTCAAACGGCAACGGCAACGGGCACTAGCGCACCCGCGAGCCGAAGGACCCATTCGGTGCTTATGTGACACCCGAGGAGTCCTTCGGCTCGCCCGCGGGAAGCTCGCGAGTATCGCCTCGCGGCAATTCGGGCAACTGCTGTCCCAGTGGCAGCGTCCGGCGAGCCTCGGCGTGCGCTAGTCCTTGCGTCGGGACGTCGCGACGCTCATCCGCCGAGTCCAGGATCCGGCTCGCGACCGCACTGCGCCGCAGCGTCGCCTTGGTCTCAGGGACGTCGCCCGGGTCTGGCTCGTCCGATTCGACGGTGACCTTGCGCCGCCTGGTCAGCGAGAACGTGAACTCCTCGACGTCCTCCAGCAACGTCCGCGCGGTCCTCACCGGGTTCGCGGGGAGGTTCGAGAGCCGCTCCGGGATGAAAGGGCGCATTACACCGGTCACCGCGCGGGCGAGGTTCGGCAGCGGCCCAGGCAGGGCGTCGAGTGGCCCCGATTCGCGGCGCGCGAGGTGCGACGAGACGGGTTCCAGGTCGCCGGATTCGACAACCGCGGGCAAGTTCCGAGGCGACTCCTCAGCAGCATCATCATCCGACCGCGCCCGCTCAGGCGCGGGAAGCGCGAGGCGTTCGAGCCGCTCGAGGGAATCGGCTTCGCCGACCTCGGTCATCCGCACCTCGGCACGCTTGACCGCGATCGCCGTTTCGGCCGCCACATCGGCACGCAGGCGGCTACGCCTGGCCTGAACCCGCAGATCATGGCCGGTCTGGCCGCGCCAGATCCGCAGCAGCAACGGCAGCAGGTTGAGCATCACGAAGAAGGCGACGATGCCGAGCCTGAGCACCATCGCGACGTCGTTTTCCGTGGTGTAGGTGTGCATCGCGCGCCACCTGGCGTCGATCCCGACGTCGGCGCGAGCGAGGTCCGTCGCTCGGGCCACGTCGCCGGCGAGCAACCCAGTCGTCGACGCGATCTCGGCATCGAGCGCGGGGGCGTTGCGCTCCCTGTCCGCGCGCGCTGCCGCGAGGTCACGCTCCGCGTCGGCCAGGGCGCGCTCGGCCTGCTGCGCCTCGTCGGCGCGGCCGGGATCGCCGGTGATCTGCTCGTCCGGGCATCCCGGCGCCGGGCTGACCTCACAACGGGCCACGGCTCGCGCGCTGTCACGGCGCGCGATCGCGGCATCGATCTTCTCGTCGAGCTGCGAGCGGTCGGTGCGTCGTTGCTCGAGTTCGCCGGCCAGCGCGCCGTTCATGACCGCGGCGCGAGCGGCGTCCACCTGGTTGTCGAGCTCCCGGTTGACCGGGCCGGTGAAGACGGCCAGCACGGCCAGCTCACCGATCACCACGCCGATCAGCACGGCGACCATGCCTTTGACGATGTCACCCGGCGCGAAGCGGCTGCGGGCGGCGAGCGAGCTGGCGAGTACCCGGCCGAACACGCCGACCAGCAAGCCGAGCACCAGAGTGATCAGCACCGCGAGCGTCGGGTGGACCTCGCTCATGCTCGTCACGGCGACGACCGCGACCAGCCACGCGGCCAGAGCGTTGAGCAGCACGAGGGCGCCGGCGAGCTGGTAGGTCGAACGTTCGTCGTCCTCGGCGATGTCCCGCCAGTTTCCGCCACCCAGCCAGACCATGAGCCTTCCGGAGCGGGTGACGTGGCCTGGCGAATCGGTCGGGGCAGCGGGATACACCGGATCTCCTTAGGCGAGTGAGGTTGCCGGCTACGACGCTGGAGCCGAAATGAGCGGCGGCTTTGTCAATGGTCGCTGTCATGGTCGCTTGCGCGAGCGACATCCGGCAGGCGATGTGGCTCGATTCACCAAGGCCATGGCCCGATCAAGCCACCCTGCTAACACGAAGAGTCACGGCAGCACGAAAGCCCTGATTACGCCATATGGGGGAATACCGGGCGGATCCGCAACTTCCGCAAGGCGTACTCCGAAGCCGAATCAGACCCTGACCTGTCCTTCATGCGCGTTCACGATGAGACGAGGCTCTGATGGCTGCGATCCGTTCCCGCCCTCCGGTCAGAACTAGGTTCACCGCCCTGGTCTCCATCGGCGCACTCCTGGCGGGCCTCCTGGTCGCGCTGGCGATCGCGGCGCCTGCTGCGGCCGAGGAGCGGGACCACGTCACGGTCGACGAAGACACCGGAAGAGTCTCGGTCTTCCACAGCGGCGGATATCTCACCGAACCATCGAGCCGTCCGGCCGGCGTGACGATGCAGAACTACGTCCGCCAGAACAGAGACACCTTCGGCCTCAGTGCTCGCGAAGTCGCTTCGCTGTCGGTCGAGTCGTCGCTTCAGCAGGACGGCGTCACCTACGTGACCCTCGAGCAAGCCTACGACGAAATCTCGGTTCACCATGGACGGCTCTCCGCCGTGGTCGATTCACAGGGCAGGCTGGTGATCGTCAACGGCCAGGTCTCCCCCGACGACACCAGCGGAACGACCAAGCTCACCGCCGGTGAGGCCATCGGCATCGCCGCCGAGCGAGGCGGAGCGGGCACCAAGAAGCCGCCGAAGAACTCAGCCACGAAGGGCAAGGGCAAGCACAAGTTCGCCAACCCATACGCCAAGGGCCTGAAGAAGCCGTCGCAGGTGAGCGCCGAACTGGTCTGGGCACGGATCGACGACGGACTCCGGCTGTCCTGGCTCACCGACGTCGAGGTCTCGGGTAGCTCATGGCACGAATCGGTCGTCGACGCCGGCACTGGCGAGGTGCTCGAGCACAACAGCCGCTACTCGCACGCCGGAGACGAAGGCACGGTTTTCACCGGTGAGCACCCGGACAACAGCCCGGCGCGCGCCGTCGTGCCGTTCACCGGGCTGGATGGCGATTGGGCCGCGGGAACGACCACCAGCGGCAACAATGTCAATGCCTATCTGGACCGCGACAACAACAACGCCAACGACGAGTACCAGCCGTCGAACGCCGACGCGCACTTCAACTACGCGTTCACCGACGCGTGGCGCAACCTCTCGACGATCGACGACACCGACTTCGCGAACATCCCGGACGCCGACTGGCAGGCCGCAATCGACGCCGACCGGGACGCGATCATCACCCAGCTTTTCTACTACACCAACGATATGCACGACTGGCTCTACGGCTTCGGGTTCAACGAGGCGTCGGGCAACTTCCAGGTCGACAACTTCGGCCGCGGCGGCTCGGGCGGAGACCCGGTCCTCGCAGAAGCCCACGACGGCTTCGACTTCGGGTGCCAGGACCAGGCGACACCGCCCAACGACATTCGCTGCGCGAACAATGCCAACTTCTCGTTCAACCCGGACGGCACCAGTTCACGGATGCAGATGTACCTGTGGATCCGCCCCAACCGCCCCTACCGGGACGGCAGCATGGACGGCGACGTCATCGCGCACGAGTACGGCCACGGCGTCTCCAACCGCCTCATCCCCGGCGGCATGAGCGCCGCGACCAACCAGACCGGTTCGCTCGGCGAAGGGTGGAGCGACGCGATCTCGATGTTCCGCTGGAACGACGCCGTCGTCGGCGAATACGTCACAGGCAACGCGACCAGAGGTATCCGGAACTCGGCCTACGACGTGCACCCATGGACGTACGGCAACTACAGCACCAGCGTCAACTCGCCCCACCGCAACGGCGAGATCTGGGCAGCGACGATGTACGACATCCGCACGCTGCTAGGCATCAACACCACAACCCAGGTGATGCTCGACGGCATGCGGGTGACCGCCGCTCCCAACCCCACGTTCCTTGCTGCCCGCGATGGGATCCTGGCCGCCGACCAGGCCGCGGGCGGGAACAACCGTTGCGCGCTGTGGACCGCGTTCGCCGGCCGCGGCATGGGCACCGACGCCGTCTCCAACGGCCTGCACGCCGTGCCGACCGAGGACTTCACGGTGCCCGCGGAATGCCTGCCGACCGCGGACGCGGGCGGCCCGTACGAGACGCCGGAAGGCACCGACGTCACCCTCGACGGCAGCGGTTCCGCGAAGGGCACCGACCCGAGTTCGGGCGCTATCGCCGGCTACGAGTGGGACTTCGACAACGACGGGCAGTACGACGACGCGACCGGTGTCTCGCCAACGTTCGACCTGGTCGGCATCCACGGTGTCCGCACGATCGGCCTGCAGGTCACCGACGCGTTCGGCAACACAGCGACGGACTCCACGACGGTGACCGTGACCAACGTGGCGCCGTCGGTGTCGATCAACGCGATCGCCCCGATCGATGAAGGCGGGACGGTCACCGTGTCCGGAGTGGTCTCCGACCCCGGCTGGCTGACCGATCTGTCGGCGACGATCGACTTCGACGACGGGCAAGGCGCGCAAGCACTGACCGGCGTGGAGGAAAACAACCGGCCGGATGCGACGCTGACGTTCTCCGTCGATCACACCTACGGCGACAACGGCACGTTCGAAGTCGCCGTGACGGGCTTCGACAGCCTGACGTCGACCACGGAGACCGCCGATGCGGTGGTGGCCAACGTCGATCCGACGGCGACGATCGACAAGTCGGGCGAACAGGTCTACGACGGCGTGTCGGCCAACGTGCTCGAGGCGGGCGAGGATCTGACCCTCCCGGTCAATGCGACCGACCCTGGCAGTGACGACCTTATCTTCACCTGGTTGTGGGGCGACGGGACCAGCGACACCGAGACGTCGTTGGTGAACCCGCCGCTGACCGACCCGGCGAAGAGCCCGAGCGTGCAGCCGCGTGACGTCACCCTCGAGGCGACCCACGCGTACGTGGACGCCTGCCTGTACGAAGTCGGGGCAGGCGTCGAAGACGATGACGGCGGGTCCGATTCGGACACCGCGACCATCATCGTGACCGGCAATGCCGAGCAGGCGAGAGGACACGGCTGGTGGCACGGCCAGTACCGGACGCAGCCGCCGAACGACTACTCGCCGGAGACGCTGCAGTGCTACCTGGATATCGCGGTGTTCTTCAGCCTGGTGTTCAACGACCCGCTGGACCGGGCCGACGGCGAGCGGATCCTCCAAGCGCCTGCCAAAGCACCGGAAACCGTGCAGTTCGACGAGAAGGCACTGGCGGCGTGGCTGAACTTCGCCGACGGCGTGTTCAAGTTCGACACCCCGGTCGACACCAACGGCGACGGGACGCTCGACAGCACCTTCGGTGAAGCGATGCTGACGGCGGAGACGGTGCGAATGGATCCGGCGGCTACCGCCGGCGAGATCCGGGCGCAGCGGAGCATCCTGGAGAGGATCATCCTGCGTGACGACTAGGCCGTGTAGGCAGTGTCTGACGGATCTCGGCCGATGGGATTCGTGATCCAGATGGTTCCTGGCAAGGCGAAGGGATGCCCTCGTACCGGGTTGTACTCGGGCATTCCGACAACACAGCCAGGGACCATCTGGGCGCGAATAGCGCGACCACGGATCCGTCAGACACGGCCTGGGACCGCAGGAGTACGTGGCGGCGGCCTTTTTGAGGTCGCCGCCACGTGCTTTGTGCTGTTCCTGCTCGCGTCCTGCACCGGCGACGGCGGTGGAGACGATGGGAGAGAGCCAGCCTCGCCCGGCTCACCCCCGGCGTCGGCTTCTGATCCGCCTTCTGACCCAGCTCCGTCTCCGCGGGACATCGCGAATGAGACGGTGACCATCGCCGAGCACGAGGCCACCGTGCGGCTTCGGGTCGGTGAGACGGCCATGCTGAGCCTTGCTAACCCCGTCAACGCCGACCCGGAGATCAGCGACGCAGCGGTGCGTCTGGACACGATCGCCAACATCGCCGAATCGCCCGTCCAGCAGTGGGAAATCCACGCTGTGCGGCCGGGAACCGCCCGCATCACCGCCACCGACGGTCAAGGTCGGCCGTTCGCGCTCACCGTCGAGGTCGTTGACTCCTGATCTTGTCGGACGCGTCAGCTGGGCACAACGGCCGTCTCCGGCCGCTCGGTGGCGGCGGTGCGCAACTCGTAGTCGCTCAGCGGGAAGTGATTCGCCCGCCAGCGCGCGGTAACGCTGGACTGCGGTCGCACCACCGACGGCAACCCGTCGCGGTCCAAGTAGTAGCTGTTCGAGCCCGCGCACGACGGGTCGAGGAACAGGGTCTTCTCGTGTTTGTGCCGCATTGCGCCGTAGAAGCGATTGTGCGCGTCGGAGCGGACGGCGGCGTACGTCGCACCGCGGGACCTGACATGCGAGATGACGCGTTCGGCGT
Organism: Actinophytocola sp.; assembly: GCA_009379975.1. GTDB lineage: Bacteria > Actinomycetota > Actinomycetes > Mycobacteriales > Pseudonocardiaceae > WHSS01. The sequence goes on along the minus strand of WHSS01000001.1, from coordinate 25,899 downwards.
GCCGAGTCTGCGCCTCCACCATGACCAGCCAAGACCAGCTGGTGGCGAAATGCGGTGCCGGGATGAGGAAGAGGTTCGGGAAGCCGGGAACGCTGATGCCTTCGTACGCCTGGAACCGGTTCTCCAGCCACCAATCCCGGATGTCGACCTTGCCCTCGCCGCGTAGCGCGTACCCGGGCATCGAGTCGTACTCCAGGAACTTGAACCCCGTCGCCAGGACCAGGGTGTCGATCTCGTGAACCCGGCCGCCGGTGGTCTCGATCCCATGCGGCAGGATCCGCCGGATCGAGTCGGTGACGAGCTCGACATGCTCGGCGTTGAAGGTCCGCCAGTAGTCGTTGGACAGCGCGGGCCGCTTGCAGCCGAACTCGTACCGCGGCCGGAGTCGTTCCCGCAGCTCGGGGTCGGCGACCTGCTGAGCGAGATGCCGTTCGGACAGCCGCCGGATGGACTTCACCAGGAACGGTAGTCGCGCGTGGTTGGTGACGCCGAACAGCATCGCCAGCTCGATCCCGGTGCTCACGGCGGCCCGTGCCGCCCACCGCGCGGGCGGGAACGCCGCGAACGCCTTGCGCACCGCGGGAGCGACCTTCACATCGGGCCGCGGCACGACCCAGATCGGCGTCCGCTGAAACACCTCGAGCCGGGAGACGTGCTTGGCGATCTCAGGCACCAGCTGCACCGAGGACGCGCCCGTGCCGATCACCGCGACCCGCTCGCCGGTCAAGTCGTGGTCGTGGTCCCAATGCAAGGTGTGGATGGTCTTGCCCTCGAACCGCTCGATGCCCTCGATGTCGGGCAGGCTCGCGGTGGAGAAGATGCCATGCGCGGAGAGCAGGAACCGCGCGGTGACCACCCGCCCGTCGGCGGTCTTGATCACCCAGTGGTGACGGCCTTCGTCGAACTCGGCGTCGATCACCTCCCGGCCGAACCGGACGTGCGATCGGATGCCGTAGGTGTCGGCGACGTCGTCGACGTAGGACTTGACCTCCGAGCCCCGCGCGAACACCCGGCGCCAGTCGCTGGTCTGCGCGAAGCTGAACTGGTAGGTCACCGAGGGGATGTCGACGGCGACGCCGGGATAGCGGTTGTCACGCCAGGTGCCACCGATGTCGTCGGCGCGCTCCAGCATGACGAAGTCTTTGATGCCCGCGTTCCGCAGCCGGATCGCCGCGCAAATACCCGCGAAGCCGGCGCCGACGATCACCACTTCGTGGTCAGGACCTTCGCTTGGCATGGCTCTGCCTCCGCTGTCGCGTCCGATTCAAATACCCATGGTATCCGAATGATGGCGGTGTCGCCCCGTAATCGCCAAGCTCCGCGGCCTCGCCCGGCTGGCGGTAGTCGTTCACCCGTGTGCACTTGTAGCGTTGTGCGCATACCGCGATACGGAGAGTACGGAGAGTACGGAGGTCGTATGCAAGGGTGTGGATGCGGATGCGGTTCATGCAGCGGACCCGGCTGCGGGTGCTGCTCGAACTGCAAGTAGCCGATTCATCGGGTGAGCGTCGGGACTCACCCGGTTGACAGAACTGAGCCTGACCGGCGTCCGACGCTGGTCAGGCTGGTTTTGTGGGCACAGCTGGGTTCGAACCAGCGACCCCCTGCTTGTAAGGCAGGTGCTCTTCCACTGAGCTATGCGCCCCATGAGGTCCCGTCGTCGACGGGACCTCACCACATCATCCCGTAAGCGAGGAGACGGCCTTCTTCCAGGCCTCCTGATCGCGCGCTTCGCCAGGCCCGTTGACCTCGGCGAAGCGGACGACGCCCTCGGTGTCGATCAAGAACGTGCCACGGACGGCCAGGCCTGCCTTGTCGTTGAAGACGCCGTAAGCCTGCGCCACCTCGCCGTGCGGCCAGAAGTCGGAGAGCAGCGGGAACTGGTAGCCCTGCTGGTCGGCCCAGGCCTTCAACGAGAACGGGGTGTCGACCGAAACCCCGAGGACCTGCACGCCGCTCGATTCGTAGTCCGAGAACTCATCGCGCAGCTGGCAGAGCTCCCCTTGGCAGATGCCGCTGAACGCGAAGGGGTAGAACACCAGCAGCACCGGCTTGTCACCACGGAAGTCCGACAGCGCGACGGGCTGCTTGTTGTAGTCGTTGAGCGTGAAATCCGGGGCCTGCGAACCAACTTCGACCGCCATGCGGCGCATCCTCTCGACGAGCATCTCGGAACGTGCTTACGATGCCACCCTATCGAGGACCACGCGACACCGCGACGGGCTCAGCCGCTACCGCCGGGCGTTCTTCGGCGAGACCATGCGCGAGCCTGCCCAGGCAGGGCCGACGTTGAGGGTGGAGGTCTGCGACAACCCGACGGTCGGCACCACCTCGGCGATATCGGCGGGCTCGACGTGCCCCGGGCGGCCGGTCTTGGGTGTCAGCACCCAGATCACGCCCTCGTCGTCGAGCGACACTCTCGCGTCCACGATCGCGTCACCGAGGTCCCCGTCGCCGTCGCGCCACCACAACAGCACAACGTCGACTACTTCCTGCGCGTCCTCGTCGAGGAGTTCACCGCCGATCCGTTCCTCGATGGCTTCGCGGACGTCTTGATCGACGTCCTCGTCCCAGCCGATCTCCTGGACGACCATGTCCGGTTTGATGCCAAGCGTCTCGGCGACGCTGCTACCAGCGTCTCCCGCGGCGACCACGACTGCAGTTCCTCCATCTGTAGGTGTAGTGCTCCTCGGAGTCACCACACGCCGTCAACATCATCCAGTGTATTGCTCCGGACCCGCACCCGTTCGTGTCGGGCACACCTGCCGGGCATGTCGCTCACCAGTAGCGAACACGTCAACCGCCACCGGCGCAAGCCAAAACCGGCAATGAGCCGGCAAGAACCAGCACGGTCGCCCACCATCATCCCACTGACTGGACCCGATACTGGTCAGTAACAGTGACGTGGGCGCTGTTAACCGCCAGGATGGCGAGTATCCGCATATCCGCGCGCGCGTAAGGGCCGTTTGGGCAGATGAGCGCTCGCGAGGGACAATGACAGCGATTACACCACCGAAAATGAAGGCTAGGAGATCCCTTGCCCCAGGACAGCTCGCGCGGCAGCGGCAATGGCAATGGCACATCGCCCACCGCGAACGCACCGTCCCCTTCCCGCGTACACGTCATCCGCGACGGGATGGCAGCGCACCTGCCCGATATCGACCCCGAAGAGACCGCGGAATGGCTTGACTCGTTCGATGCGGCACTGGCCCGGGGCGGCCAGCAGCGCGCCCGTTATCTCATGTTGCGCGTGCTCGAACGGGCCAGAGAGCGCAACGTCGGTGTGCCACCACTGACCACGACCGACTACGTCAACACCATCCCCACCGAGAACGAACCGTGGTTCCCGGGTGACGAGGAGATCGAGCGCCGTTACCGCGCCTACATCCGCTGGAACGCCGCGATCATGGTGCATCGCGCGCAGCGCCCCGGCGTCGGCGTCGGCGGGCACATCTCCACCTACGCGTCGTCGGCCGCGCTCTACGAGGTCGGCTTCAACCACTTCTTCCGTGGCAAGGATCACTCCGGTGGCGGCGACCAGATCTTCATCCAGGGCCACGCCTCCCCCGGCATCTACGCGCGGGCCTTCCTCGAGGGCAGGCTCACGGCCGGGCAGCTCGACGGATTCCGTCAGGAGTTCTCGCACGCCGGCGAGGGCGGCGGGCTGCCGTCGTATCCGCACCCGAGGCTGATGCCGGACTTCTGGGAGTACCCCACGGTGTCGATGGGCATCGGCCCGATGAACGCGATCTTCCAGGCCAGGTTCAACCGCTACCTGCAAGCGCGCGGCATCAAGAACACCGACCAGCAGCACGTCTGGGCCTTCCTCGGCGACGGCGAGATGGACGAGCCGGAGTCCCGCGGCCTGATCCACGTCGCCGCGGGCGAAGGGCTCGACAACCTCACGTTCGTGATCAACTGCAACCTGCAGCGGCTGGACGGCCCGGTCCGCGGCAACGGCAAGATCATCCAGGAGTTGGAGGCGTACTTCCGCGGCGCTGGCTGGAACGTCATCAAGGTGATCTGGGGCCGCGAGTGGGACGCGCTGCTGCACGCCGACCGGGACGGCGCGCTCATCAACCTGATGAACACCACGCCCGACGGCGACTTCCAGACCTACAAGGCCAACGACGGTGCTTACGTCCGTGAGCATTTCTTCGGCCGGGACCCGCGTGCGAAGGAGCTGGTCACCGACCTTTCCGACGCCGCGATCTGGAACCTCAAGCGGGGTGGCCATGACTACCGCAAGGTGTACGCGGCGTACAAGGCGGCCATGGAGCATCACGGCCAGCCGACGGTGATCCTGGCCCACACGATCAAGGGCTACGGTCTCGGCGCGTCGTTCGAGGGCCGCAACGCGACGCACCAGATGAAGAAGCTCACCCTCGACGACCTCAAGCTGTTCCGGGACGCCCAGCGCATCCCGATCACCGACGAGCAACTCGAGGCCGACCCGAAGCTTCCGCCGTACTACCACCCCGGCGAGTCATCGCACGAGATCGAGTACATGGTCGGCCGCAGGCGCTCCCTCGGCGGCTTCCTGCCGGAACGGCGCACCAAGTCGAAGGCGCTGGTGCTCCCCGGCGACAAGGTCTACGACACCATTCGCAAGGGTTCGGGCAAGCAGGAAGTCGCCACCACGATGGCGTTCGTGCGGCTGGTCAGCGAGCTCGCCAAGGACTCCGAAATCGGCGAGCGCATCGTGCCGATCATCCCGGACGAGGCTCGGACCTTCGGCCTGGACTCGATGTTCCCCACGGCCAAGATCTACAACCCGCACGGCCAGACCTACACCTCGGTGGATGCCCAGCTGATGCTGGCGTACAAGGAGAGCGAGCAGGGCCAGCTCCTGCACGAGGGCATCAACGAGGCGGGCTCGACCGCGTCGTTCACCGCCGTCGGCACCTCGTACGCCACGCAGGGCGAGCCGATGATCCCGATCTACATCTTCTACTCGATGTTCGGGTTCCAGCGCACCGGTGACAGCTTCTACGCCGCGGCCGATCAGATGACCCGCGGGTTCATCATCGGCGCGACGGCGGGCCGCACCACGCTGACCGGTGAGGGGCTGCAGCACGCGGACGGCCACTCCCTCGTGCTCGCCGCGACCAACCCCGCCGTCGTCGCCTACGACGCGGCGTGGTCGTTCGAGGTCGCGCACATCGTGCGGGACGGGTTGCGCCGGATGTACGGCGACGCACCGGAGAACATCATGTACTACCTCACGGTGTACAACGAGCCGTACCAGCAGCCTGCCGAGCCGGAAGACCTCGACGTCGACGGGCTGTTGCGCGGCTTGTACCGCTACCAGCAGGCATCTGAGGTGGCACCGGGCAGTGTTGGTCCTAGCGCGCAGATCCTGGTGTCGGGCGTGACGATGCCTGACGCGTTGCGCGCGCAAGCGATGCTGGCCGACGAGTGGGGCGTGAGCGCCGATGTGTGGTCGGCGACGTCGTGGACGGAGCTTCGCCGGGAAGCCGTCGAGATCGACCGCGACAACCTGCTGCACCCGGGCGACGAGCCTCGCGTGCCCTATGTCACCGAGGTGCTTTCGGAAGCGGCCGGGCCGGTGGTCGCGGTCTCGGACTGGATGCGGGCGCTGCCCGACCTGATCCGCCCGTGGGTGCCTGGCCCGATGCTGAGCCTGGGCACGGACGGCTTCGGCTTCTCCGACACGAGGCCGGCGGCGCGGCGGCGATTCCTGGTGGACGCGCAGTCGATCGTAGTCGGCACGCTCACCGCGCTGGCCCGCGAGGGCGTCATCGAGCAGTCGACGCTGATCGAGGCGGCCCGCAAATATCGGCTGGAGGACATCTCGGCCGCCGGACCGCAAACCTCGGAGTCCGGCAACGCATAAGCGACCTGGCCCGCGTGGTGTCGTGAGTGTTTAGCAGTGTTCTAACACTGCTAAACACTCACGACACCACTGTGGCCGGATGCGTCAACTCACCGGGTTGCCCTGCGGCGGAGTCGGCGGCTCCTGGCGGTACTGACCGCCGAGAGTGCCCGACGTGGCTCCCGCCGTCTCACGCGGCGAGCCACCGCCCTTGAACTGGCCCTCGAAGTTGCTCAGCCAGCCCGGCCAGCGCTCGGAGGTCGCCTTGATCAGGCCACCACCGAAGCCCACCACGATCACGCCACCAGCGGTAGCGAGCACCGCGATCAGCACCGGACCGGTCACCGTGGTGGCGATCTGGATCTGGTTCAACGCCGCGATGACACCGAAGGCGACGATCAGGTAGTACGTCACAGTGGACAGCGTCCGCCCGACGGCACGGCCCGACAGGGCGCCGGCGATCATTTCGCGCACCACGTTCGCGATGGCGGCGGCCACGATGACCAGCACGATAGCGATGACAATCCTGGGCAGGAACGCGATCACGTCGTTGAGAAGTTCGCTGACCGGGTTGGTCGGTCCGAACGTGCCGAACGCGAGTTGCAGGGCGATCAGCAGAATGAAGTAGTAGACCAACTTGACGATGATTCCGGTCGCGTCAAAGTTGGATTGGTTGAGCATTCCCGAAAGACCGGTCTTCTCGATGAGCTTGGGGAAGCCAAGCCGGTTGAGAACCAGTGTCAAACCTTTGGCAACTGCCTTCGCGATCAGCCAGCCAATCAACAGGATGATCAAAAATGCGAAGAGCTTCGGCACGAACGTGGCTATCGCACTCCACGCGTCACCTAAGCCCTCCTTGAGCTGATCCACAGCAATCTCCTCCTCGCTCGGGACAAAAACCCTCCTGACTTTGCGAACCTTAATCAGTTCGGCGCGCGCGGCAACTTGAAGTGGCACCACGAACGAGTGAGCCCGCTAGCGCGAAAGGAATCGGCGAGTCCATAGTGGACGCGCCGGTGGGGACCGGGGAGACGAGGAAACCTGATGCGGCAGGCCATGTCTGCCGCATCAGGTTTCCTCGCGCATAACCCCGCATCGCACGCCCACTGCCAGCGAAAACTCCCTGTCGATTGACATCGGAAGCCACGGATCCAAACCACTCGACCGCGCCCGCATCGCGATGACTACTCGGCCGTCACGCGGGTTTACATTTGTCGTCTCTTGTGCCGGTTTCGCGCGTTTCCCGAACCGGTGGAAGTAATCCATACGCGAACGCGCGCCGTTATCGAAACGAGACCTTCACGTCCTGCATTACTGTGGCGTCATGAGCCACGAACCGGCGGCGGACCGGCGCGAGACGGGACTGTCCGCCACGACCGTCCGCAGCGTCGAGCGCGCGTCCGGCGAACTCGCCGCCAAAAGCGTCGCGGTCATGGCGGAGCGTTTGCAGTGGTTCTCGCGCATGCCCGCGGACCAGCGAGCGGGTGTGCTGCTCATTACGCAGGCGGAAGCGGCGGGCTTCATCAAGTGGCTGCGCGATCCGACTATCTCCCCGAGTCCGACCACCGACGCGTTCCGCGACGCCCCACAGGAACTCTCGCGCTGGATCAACCTGCGCCACACCGTCGGACTGATCCGCATCGCGATCGAGGTGTTCGAGCAGGAGTTGCCGAAGCTGGCCGCCGACGACCGGGAGCGTGCCCTGCTCACCGAAGGCGCCCTGCGGTACGGCCGGGAGGTCGCCTTCACCGCCGCCACCGCCTACGCCACCGCCGCGGAGGCCCGCGGCGCGTGGGACGCCCGTCTGGAGGCGCTCGTCGTCGACGGCATCGTACGTGGGGACGCCGAGGAGTCCTTGCTGTCCCGAGCCTCCGCCCTCGGCTGGGACCTCGCCGAGGCGGCCACCGCGATCGTCGGCAACGCTCCCGCCGGCGACCCGCCGACCGCGGTGATCACGGTGCGCGGCAAGGCGGCGCGAATCGCCCGTGCCGTCATGCTCGGCGTGCAGGGTTCCCGGCTGATCGTCGTCGTCAGCGGCCCCACCGAAGGCTCGCAGAAGAACCGGGCCGTACTGCCCGCGCTCGCCGAGGCCTTCGGTGACGGCCCGGTGGTCGCTGGGCCGACGGTGCCTGGCCTCGCCGACGCTCACCTGAGCACCGCGGAGGCGCTCTCGGGGCTCCGGGCGGTGGTCGGCTGGGTCGGCGCGCCCCGCCCGGTACACGCCGGCGATCTGTTGCCGGAACGCGCGCTCGCGGGCGACGCCGACGCCGAGCGGCAACTGATCGAGGACATCGCGCGCCCGCTCGAAAAGGCGGGCGGCGCCATCGAGCAGACCGTCACCGCCTACCTCGAAGCGGGCGGCGTGCTGGAAGCCTGCGCCCGTTCGCTGTTCGTGCATCCGAACACGGTGCGCTACCGGTTGAAGCGAGCCGCCGACCTCACCGGCCGGAATGCCATGGATCCCCGCGACGCGCTCGTGCTCCGCATCGCGCTCATCGTCGGCAGGCTGGCTCGCTCGCGCGGGCTGTGGTGATCTCCGGGCGACCCCCGAGTGATCGCGAAAATGGCTGACTCCGACAAGTGATCGGGGTCACAACCGGCCATTTGACGGCCATATTTGGAGAGACCCTCCAAAACACCCGGGAGTACTTCGTTCGCCACGGCATCACGAGGATGGCGCCTCGCCGTGTTCCCTAGAGGGGTGACTGCGCTGCTCGCCCCAGGACAAGGCTCCCAATCCCCCGGCATGCTGACCCCATGGCTGGAACTCGAGGGCGCCGGCGAGCGCATCGACCGGTGGTCCGAGCGAGCGGGGCTCGATCTTCGCCACCTCGGCACGGAGGGTGACGCCGCCGAGATCCAGGACACCGCGGTCACGCAGCCGCTGATCGTGGCGCTGTCGCTGCTCGCGTTCGACGCGGCCGAGCGCGAGGGGGTGCTGCCCGCCGACTCCCCCGTCGCGGGGCACTCGGTCGGCGAACTCGCCGCCGCCGCGATCGCGGGCGTGATCGAAGCCGATGACGCCGTCGCACTGGCCGCTGTGCGGGGCGCGAAGATGGCGAAGGCATGCGCGCTCGAGGACACCAGCATGGCCGCCGTCATGCTGGGAGATCCCGAGGATGTGGTGGGCTGGCTGACCGAGCACGGGCTCGAAGCGGCCAACCGCAACGGCGCGGGGCAGATCGTGGCGTCCGGCTCGGCCGAAGCCATCGCCGCCATCGTCGCCGAACCGCTCGAAGGCACCAAGGTGCGCGAGCTGGGGGTGGCGGGCGCGTTCCACACCCACTACATGGCGCCTGCCCGCGAAGCACTCGATGCCTATGCCGCCTCGATCCCGACCAGCGACCCCACCAGGCCGCTGTTGTCCAATGCCGACGGTCAAGTGGTCGCCGGGGGCGCCGAGTACCTCGCGCGGCTGGTCCGGCAGGTGACCAGCCCCGTACGCTGGGACCTGACCATGGAAACCCTTGCCAAGCTCGGCGCGACGAGCACCGTCGAACTCGCACCCGCCGGTACCCTCACCGGGTTGGTCAAGCGCCAGCTCAAGGGCACCGTGACGCGGACCGTCGCCCTGAAGACACCCGCTGACCTCGCCAAGCTGGCTTCACTGAACAGTGAGGAAGACCTATCGTGACGAGCCTCCGGCAGCGCCCCGGCGCCGCGGCGACCCGCATCCTCGGCATCGGCAGTTTCCAGCCGGAACGGATCGTCACCAATGACGATCTCTCCCAACTCATGGAGACCACCGACCAGTGGATCAGGGAGCGGGTCGGCATAGTCGAACGCCGGTTCGCCGCGAAGGACGAGCTGCTCGTCGACATGGCGGTGACGGCGGGCACCCTGGCCATCGAGGACGCGGGCCTTGAGCCGTCCGATGTGGACACCGTGATCGTGCCGAACTGCACCATGCCCTCCCCCATCCCCAACGCGGCGGCACAGGTCGCCGAGCGCATCGGGATCAAGGCGCCCGGCGCGTTCGACCTCAACGCGGCGTGCGCGGGCTTCTGCTACGCCCTCGGAGTCGCCTCCGACCTCGTCAAGGCCGGGTCGGCGCGCACGGTGCTCGTCATCGGCGCCGAGAAGCTCACCGACGCCGTCGATCCTCTCGACCGGGCGAACGCGATCATCTTCGCCGACGGCGCCGGCGCCGCGGTGGTCGGCGCGTCCGACACGCCGGAGATCGGCCCGGTCACGTGGGGCAGCGCGGGCGACCTGGTCGAGACCATCATCATGCGCGAGCACCGCTACATCTACCAGGAGGGCCAGGCGGTCTACCGGTGGGCGAGCACCAAGATCGCGCCCATCGCGCTGGAGGCGATCGAGGCGGCTGGGCTCACCACCGCCGACATCGACGTACTCATCCCGCACCAGGCCAACCTCCGGATCGTCGAGGCTATCGCCAAGCGGCTACGCGCCAAGGGCGCACGGGACGACATGGTGGTCGCCGACGACATCGTGTACTCGGGCAACACCTCGTCGGCGTCCATCCCGATGGCCCTCGATCACATGCGCGCCAAGGGCACCGTGAAGCAGGGCGACGCGGTGCTGGCCGTCGGGTTCGGGGCCGGGCTGTCCTATGCGGGCCAAGTATTCATCGCACCTTGACCAGTTCAAGAGCTGACCTCGCGCACCAACGCACGAGGCGGAAACCACGGAAAGGAACACAGATGGCAGACAACGGAGAGATCCTCGCCGGACTAGCGGAAATCGTCGAAGAGGTCGCCGGCGTCGCACAGGACGACGTGACCGCCGAGAAGTCCTTCGTGGACGACCTCGACATCGACTCGCTTTCGATGGTCGAGATCGCCGTGCAGGCCGAGGACAAGTTCGGTGTCAAGATCCCGGACGACGAGCTCGCCAACCTCAAGACCGTCGGCGACGCCGTCAAGTACGTCTCGGACCACAGCTGAGCACAACGCCAGGCAACGTCGAGGAAGTCCGGAGTGACTCATGAGCAACGGTGACGTCGTAGTAACCGGGCTGGGTGCTACGACCCCGCTCGGCGGGGACGTCGAGTCCACATGGGACGGTCTGCTCACCGGTCGGAGCGGCGTGCGCACGCTCACCGACGAGTGGATCGAGAGGTTCGACCTGCCCGTCAAGATCGGTGCTCGCCTCGCGGTGGAACCCTCCGAGGTGCTGCCGAGGGTGGAGGCACGCAGGCTGGACCGGTCCGAGCAGGTCGCCATGATCGCCGCCCGCCAGGCGTGGCAGGACGCCGCGTTCGGCGATGAGGGCGTCGAGCCGGAACGTCTCGGTGTGGTGATCGGCACCGGCATCGGTGGTGCGACGACCCTCCTCAACCAGGACGACCTCCTCGAGACCAGCGGCCTGCGCAAGGTCTCGCCGCTGACGGTGCCGATGCTCATGCCCAATGGGCCCGCCGCCCATGTCGGGCTCGAGCTCAAGGCGCGCGCCGGGGTGCACGCACCGGTCTCCGCGTGCGCGTCCGGGGCGGAAGCCATCGCCTGGGCGTGGCGAATGCTGCGCGCTGGTGAGGCCGATGTCGTCGTCGCCGGTGGCGCCGAGGCCTGCATCGCGGCGATCACCATGGCCGGGTTCGCCCAGTCGCGCACGATGAGTACCCGGAACGACGACCCCACTGCCGCGTCCCGGCCGTGGGACGTCGGCCGCGACGGCTTCGTGCTCGGCGAGGGTGCCGGGATCATCGTGCTCGAACGCGCGGAGTACGCCAAGGCGCGCGGCGCCAGGGTCTACGCCACGCTGGCGGGCATCGGCACCAGTGCCGACTCGTATCACATCACCGCACCGGATCCGGACGGCACGGGTCAGGCCAGGGCGATGGCGGCGGCGCTGCGCAGCGGCGACATCGACCCCGCGCGGGTCGGCCACGTCAACGCGCACGCCACCTCGACGCCGGTCGGCGATGTGACGGAAACGGTCGCGGTGCGCAAGGCGATCGGCGAGCATCCGGTACTCACCGCGCCGAAGAGCGCGCTGGGTCACCTGCTCGGCGCGGCGGGCGCGGTCGAATCCGTCTCGACGATCCTGTCGCTGTATCACGGGCTGATCCCGGCGACGCAGAACCTCGACCAGATCGATCCGGGCGTCATGCTCGACGTCGTGACCGGCGAGCCGCGCAAGGTGGATCTGGACGTCGCACTGAACGACTCGTTCGGCTTCGGCGGGCACAACGTGGCACTAGCCTTCGCCGCCGCGCGCTGAAAGACGCCTTCAGTCCGCTCAATGCAGTGAAAGACGCTTTCAGTCCGTTCAACGGACTGAAAGCGTCTTTCAGCACTTGGCCATTTCGGGGATGGTTCCCGCCGGTACGGTGTCGATCTTCCAGTGCCCGCGCTCGACCGCGACGGGCAGCGCAAGCCACCACCGGATGCACCGCTCCTGCAAAATCACCGGAGCGTCGCGCAGGTCCTGTGTGCTGGTGAAGCTCAGCAGGACGTTCATCTTCCCGTCGCGCGCGGTGTCTATCCGATGCACCACGATGCTGCCGTCCTTGGTGGAGCGGTAGTCCCGCAGCCAGGTCTCCTCCGGTTTCGCGCGAACCCGCTCCGAGGTGACCGAGGTCTTCCATCGGTCGTAGTTCCGCCCGTTGATGCCGTCGAAGTAGGCCTGCAGCAGCCGGCGCACGATCTCGTCCCTGGGATGATCCGACGCATCGGGCGTCAACTGCACCAGCGGGGAGCCCGGCTGCTCGTTCGGCGCGAGCGAAGTGGCCACCGGCGCCGTCACCGGCTTGACTTCGCCCGGCACGCCGCGCTGATACACGTCGCGCAGCAGCACTCCCCCCGCGATGGCTACCGCGACTACGACGACCAGCACAGGCGCGAGCCAACGATTACTCGCCGATGGCTCGGTGATCGCTGGCACCGGTCCAGTCTAGAACGGCGACTCAGCCAACCTGGTGCAGCCAGCTGACCGGAGCGCCGTCGCCCGCGTGCCGGAACGACTCCAAGGCCTCGTCCCAGTTGGCGCCCAGCAACTCGTCGAGCTTATGCGCGAGCTGCTCCCCCGCCCGGCTGCTCGCCGCGATCGCCCTGAGCTGATCCTCGCCGACGACGATGTCACCGTTCGCGCTGGTCCTCCCCCGCCACAACCCGAGACCGGGTGCGAAACAGAACCGTTCACCGTCGACACCGGGACTGGGCTGCTCGGTCACCTCGAAGCGCACCATCGGCCACGCCTTGAGCGCAGTGACCAGTTTGGCCGCCGTGCCCGCGGGCGCGCGCCAGTCACATTCGGCGCGCAGCTGACCTGGAGCCGCGGGCTGCGCGGTCCATGTCAGCTCGGCGCGAGTTTGCAGCGCACCAGAAATAGCCCACTCGACATGCGGACATACCGCAGAAGGCGACGAGTGGACATACACCACGCCACGGCTGAGCTCGCGAGTGCTCACTGCTGACCTCCGCTGGTCGATCTTGCTGGTTGACGAGGAGCGATCTTCCCCTACGACCTCGTCACCGGCGGAGCTTGCGCAGCCAGGCACTCGTTGTTCGGTTCTCTGTAGTGCAGATTATGCCATCTAACCCCAACAACACCAGCCGCAACAGCCGTTACGGCGAGCCGAAGGGCCCATCAAGTACCTGATCGGTACCGGATGGGCCCTTCAGCACCCCACTTTAGTTGCCTGAGAGTTTGCCTGCGGCCTCGACGACGTCGACCAGGCCGGTGCCCTTGTCGAAGCTCGAGGTGTAGCCATCCGCCTGCTCATACGGCGCGCCGTCGCTGTACTGGTACGCGGTCGACTTGATCGCGTCCTCGATCTCCGCCGGTGTCGCGTCCGGCTTGACCTGGTACAGCTGAGCCACGATGCCGGTGATCTGCGGCGCCGCCATCGACGTCCCGCTGATCACGTTGTACGAGCCGATGTCGGTCTCGCCGGGGCCGTTGCTCGGCTCGCCGCCGGTGCTGCAGATCGGCAGGTACACCCGGCACGCGGAGATGATCTCCTCACCCGGCGCCGAAACGTCCGGCCAGGTGCTGGAGTCCTCGGTGTCGCCGCGCGAGGAGAAGTCCGAGACCTTGCCGTCGCGAGTACCCGTACCCTCGTCGAAGTAGGAAGCGACCGAGATGATGCCCGGCGTCGGGTCCATCCCCGGCGGGTTGGACAGGCTCTCCGAACCGTCGCCGCCGTCGTTGCCGTTCGCCCACACGGTCATGACACCTTCAGCCGCGAGCGCGCGCTGCAGCTTGACCGTTGCCGAGTTCTCGTCGAACTCGCCGCCGCCGCTCGGTCCCCACGAGTTGTTGATCACCTTGATCGGCGGGCAGTCGGGCGTCGGCTCGCCGCCGCACGGTGCGGCGTGGTTCTCCAGCACCCAGTTCATCGCCGCGTCGGCACCGAGGATGAGGATGACCGCGCCCGTCGAGATCGAGACGATCTTCGATCCCGGCGCCGAACCGCCCACTTCGGTCCCATCACTGAGAGTGAGAACATTTCCGGCGGCTATCCCCGAAACGTGTGTGCCGTGCCCGCCGACGGACGCCGTATCCGTGTCGAGCGACCCAGCGTCGACAACGCAGCTCGTGTCCTCACCGGACGTGCACAGGCTCTTCATGTTCTTCACCACCCTGCCGTCCGCGAACGCGGGGTGACTCGGATCGATGCCGGTGTCGATGATCGCCACCGAGGAGCCGCGGCCGTCGATCGGGTTGCCCTCGGCGTCGGTCAGCGTCTCTCGCGCTTCGGCGCTGCGAGTCGCGGTGGTGCCGGTGCTGCTGAAGAACTTGATCTTCTGGTTGTTCTCGACGTAGGTCACGCCGTCGGCGGAACGGACCTCTTCTAGCTGGTCAGCGGTGCCTTTAGCCGCGACAACGCCGATCTTGTCGAAGCTGGTGACCTTACGCATACCCGCGTCGGCGACGGCACGTTGAGCCGCCGCCAGATCGGTGCCGTGCACCAGTGCGGTGACCTTGGACGTGTCGGATGCCGAGGACAGCATTCCCCGGAGCGAGTCGGATACCGGCGCAAGCGGATTCAATGCCGTCTGCGCGGAGGCACCTGCCACCCCCACGACGGGTATGACAAGCGCGGCAGCAGCCAACGCCGCCGCCTTCCTGCGCCACGGAGAACGCTGGACCATCATGACCTCCTAGTTGCGTAACGGCCTTAACCCATTCAGGTGTCAACCGTGTGGGTGCTACACAACTAGGTGATCGCCGCCATCGTCAACTATGACGGCCCGCAGAACACAAAAATGTCTCAGAGTCTGAGACCGAGGCGGCACGCACCGTGACAATTCGTGCGTGTCGGACCAACACTCACCACAGGCCACCTCCGGTGCCGATCCGGATCCGGCTAACCTGTCTGCTGCGAGGTCGGAAATCCGCGCGGGCAACCCCCCACCATCGTGTGACGGAGATGCTCGCATGCCTGCAGGTGTTGGAGGGTGCAAAAGTGCGGCTGATCAATGTCGGTGCGCAACGCTCGAAGGTAGCCGACGACATCCGGGCCGGCCTCACGGCGCTCGGCCGGGGAGACGCGGTCGTCGGGGGGATCGCGCTGCTCAGCGTCAAACCCCAGGGACCCGACGCGGCGTTCGACGCGATCGTCGTGCTGCCGCGAGGCGTGCTGCTCATCGCGGGCGTCGACCTGCCAGGGCCGGCCATGCGCCTCGACGCTCCCCTGCGTGGGCAGTGGAAATCGGACAATTGGCCGCTGGTCGGCTCGGGCGAAGACACCAATCCCGGCTCTTTCGCGCTCGCCGCCGCTCAGGCCACCGCGCAGCGATTGCACTCCGAAACGGGCATCACGATTCCCATCGCGGCGATCCTCGCGACCGGGCCGTTCGTCGACACCGTGGTGCAGCCCGAAGCCGAGCTGGCCGAGCCGGTCCGCGTGCTCTTCCCGACGCCGGCCGCGCTGCGCGAGGCGATCGCCGCCCTTGCGCCTGAGCACGGCAACGCGTGCACCGTCGAAGAAGCGCGCGCCGTGCTGCGCACACTCGACCCCAACATCTCCATCCTGCCCGACTCGGCCCTGACCAAGGAAGGGTTCCTGATCCGCGCTCACGCCACGCGGGCCGTGCCCGCGGAGGTGCCCGCCGCAGTGCCCGACGAGATGCCCGCCGACGACTTTCCGACGACCACGCTGTTCATGGATCCCACCATGATGTCGCCGTCCGATCCGGAAGCCGACCGGGACGGCTCGCGCAAGTCGCTCAAGGTATTGCCGATAGCGGCGCTGTGCCTGGTCATCGCCGGGATCATCGCCGCGATCGTGCTGGCGGCGGGCGGGGCCGACGGCGAGCCGACACCCACTTCGCCGGAAAGCAGCGACACCGAACCCGCCAGCCACGCTGTCGCGGGCTACGAGTACACCGTCGTCGCCACCAGCGCCGAGCGGGACTGCGCCGCGAAGACCTTCGGCGACGTCAAGGCGCTGCTCGAGCGCAAGAACTGCGGCGGAATCCTGCTCGGCAGCTACACCGTCCGCGACGGTGAGCGGACCGCGGCCGTCAGCATCGCGGAGATCGAGTTCGCGACCCCCGCCGATGCCGACGAGCTCAAGCGCCTGGCGGCCGCCCCCGGCTCAGGCGGCGCCCTCGACGCCGCGACCGAGTCGGCGGCTTGGCAGCAGCAGCCGAGTTTCGACAACGCCGCTTACCATGCGGCTACCTCGGCCGCGAGCGAGAATCGGGTGCGGCTGATCCGGACGGCGTGGCAGAGCGAGGCGTCCTCACCGGATGACAGCACCCTCGGCGAGATCGCGAAAGCCGCGACAAAGGTGCCCCTGATGCACTGAAAGACGTATGTTGACCGCACTAACTCGCCGGCCTCGCCTCCGATGGATTTTGCGCGGGGACCCCCGCGGCGACCATCGGGCATGAGACGCGGGCAGGCAGGTGGCTGCCCGATCGCGGACCAGCTTAAGGCCACCGCGCCCCGCACAAAATCCACCTCACGTCCCCATTGCGTAGTTCCCAGGGGAGCCACTGTGGCCTTGGGTGCCTATATGGCGCCCAAGGCCACCTTGGGCTCCCCTGCTGCCAGTACGGAATGGGATGAATCGGGCGGGGTGGCGCTTTACGTGGGGCGCGGCGGCCACAAGCTGGTGGCGCTCGGGCAGGTGCCCCTGATGCGCTAGAGCTGTTTGAGCTCCTCGACGATGTCGGCCACCGAGGCCTTGGCATCCCCGAAGAGCATGCTGGTCTTCGGGTCGTAGTAGAGCTCGTTGTCGATACCGGCGAACCCGGGGTTCATCGACCGCTTGAGCACGATCACCGAGCGGCTCTGCGTCACCTTGAGCACCGGCATGCCGTAGATGGGCGAGTCGGGGTTGGATTCCGCCGCCGGGTTGGTGACGTCGTTCGCCCCGATGACCAGCGAAACGTCGGTCTGCCCGAACTGCGAGTTGATCTCGTCCATTTCCTTGAGCTGGTCGTAGGGCACGTCCGCCTCGGCGAGCAGCACGTTCATGTGCCCTGGCATCCGGCCCGCCACCGGGTGAATGGCGAAGGCGATGTTGATGCCCTTCTCCTCGAGGAGTTCGGCCATCTCCTTGACCACGTGCTGCGCCTGCGCGACCGCCATGCCGTAGCCGGGCACCACGACGACATTGCTCGCATACGCCATCTGGATCGCGGTGTCGGCGGCGCTTGTGCTGTTCACCGGCCGGTCCTCGGCGCCGGCCGCACCGATAGCCGCCCCGCCACCGCCGAAGCCACCCTTGACGATGGCCGGGATCGAGCGGTTCATCGCCTTGGCCATCAGGTTGGTCAGGATCGAACCGGACGCGCCGACGATCATGCCTGCCACGATCAGCGCGGTGTTGTTCAGCGCGAGGCCCATCGCGGCCGCCGACAGCCCGGTCAACGCGTTGAGCAGTGAGATGACCACCGGCATATCCGCGCCACCGATCGGCAGCACCACGATCAGGCCGAGGATCGCCGCGGCGACAAGGACGCCGATCATCAGCAGCTCGGAGTCACCGCCGGAAGAGATCAGCACGGCGAGCACCACGGCCACCAGCAGCACGGCCAGGTTCACGAACTGCTGCAGCTTGCCGAGGCCGATGGGCTTACTGGGCAGGATCTCCTGCAGCTTGCCGAAGGCCACGTTCGAGCCCCAGAACGACACCGAACCGACGATCGCGGCGAACAGCGACGCGATGGCGACATAACGCGGCTCGTGCGCGTAGGCGTCGGTATGCCGGAACTCGGCCCAGGCGATCAAGGCGACCGCGCCACCGCCGACACCGTTGAACAGCGCCACCATCTGCGGCATCGCCGTCATCTTGACCTTCTGCGCCGACGGCACACCGATGATCGTGCCGACGACGACACCACCCGCGATCAGCCACCAGTTCTCGCCCATCTCGTCGATGAGCAGCGTCGCGACGACCGCGATGCCCATACCGACGGCGGCGATCCAGTTACCTCGCACCGCGGTCCGCGGCCCGGTCAGGTTCATCAAGCCATAGATGAACAGCGAGAACGAAATGATGTAGAGGCTGTTGATGAAAACGGGATCGTGGATCCAGCTCACTTCGCAACCTCCTTCGCCTTGTTACCGGGCTTGCCCTTGAACATCGCGAGCATCCGGTCGGTGACCAGGAATCCGCCGATCACGTTGATGGTGCCGAAGATGACCGCCACCACCAGGATGATCTTGCTCAGTACCCCGTCGATCCCGGTCCCCAGCACGATCAGCGCGCCGAGCACCACGATGCCGTGCACCGCGTTCGTCGCCGACATCAGCGGCGTGTGCAGCGTGTTGGGCACCTTGGAGATCACCAGGAAGCCGGCGAACCCGGCGAGCACGAGGATGGCCAGGTTCTGCACGAGCAGTACGTACTCACCCATCAGCTTTCTCCTCTCCCGCCGGGCTCTCGGGCTGTTTCAGCTTGTCCTTACCCGCGACGCAGGCGCCGTCGATGATGGCGTCGGAGCCGTCCAGCGACAGCCGGCCTTCGGAGTCGACGAGCAACTCCAGCAACTCGACGATGTTGCGCGCGTAGAGCTCGCTCGCGTGATCGGGCATTTCGGCGGGCAGGTTCAACGGCGACGCGATCGTCACGCCGTGCGCGTTGATCACTTCGCCCGGCTCGGTCAGCTCGCAGTTGCCGCCGGTCTCGCCCGCCAGGTCGACGATCACGCTGCCGGGCCGCATGCCTCGCACGGCTTCGGCGGTGACCAGCGTGGGTGCCTTACGGCCGGGTACCAGCGCGGTGGTGATGACGACGTCGAACTTGGTCGTCGCTTCGGAGAGCCTGCGCTGCTGTTCGGCGCGCTCCTCCTCGGTCAGTTCGCGGGCATAGCCGCCCTCACCGGCCGCCTCGATGCCCAGGTCGAGCCACTGCGCCCCCACCGACCGGACCTGATCGGCCACCTCGGGCCGCACGTCGTAACCGGTGGCTTGCGCGCCCAGCCGCTTCGCGGTGGCCAGCGCCTGCAACCCGGCGACCCCGACACCGAGCACCAACGCCTTCGCGGGCTTCACCGTGCCGGCGGCCGTGGTCAGCATCGGGAAGAACCGGGCAAGATGCTGCGCCGCGAGCAGCACCGCGCGATAACCCGAGACGTTGGCCTGCGAAGACAACGCATCCATCGCCTGCGCACGTGAGATACGCGGAATCGACTCCATGGCGAACGCGACGACGCCGGCGCGCTCCAGCCGTTCGATGTTCTCGGCGTCCGAACGTGGCGCGAGGAAGCCCACCACGACCGTCCCCGGCCGCAGCTGTCCGACCTCCTCCTCCGACGGCGGCGCGACCCCCACGACGACGTCGGCCTGCCGTGGATCGCCAATGGTGGCGCCCGCCTCGGTGAAGGCGTCGTCACTGATGTAGGACCCCTCGCCCGCCCCGGCGGCGACGAGGACCCGCAGGCCCTTCTTGCTCAACCGCTCCACCATCTTGGGCACCAACGCGACGCGGCGCTCATCGGCTCCTGACTCGGCGACCACCCCGATGGTGATGGCCTGATCAGGCCCCCCGGCAGTATCTGGTACGTCGGTTTCCGTCACCGCGCAACCTCCAGCTCGAGACAACTTCGAGAACTGGCCAGGATCCTCTGGCGTTGAAGATGTCTACCATGCGCCCTTGGGGCGCGCGATCTTCGGTGGCGTTCGTTACAACCAGGTTGCGCACGGCGCACGAGGCGGTACGGACGCGCTGCGCACAGCCCTAAGGGGTATCGCTGCGCCAGCCCGCGACGCCGAGCACGATCAGCCGCAGCTGCTTGCGGGCGACGCGAGTGATCTCCGCGTCCGCCTCCTGGTCCGGCGCCCGGACGTCGACCAGGTCCGTCACGGTGCCCAGCATCGCGGTGACGATCAGGTCGGCCATCATCCGCAGGTCTTCCGCACTCCACGTGTTCAGCCCCTCGAACCGGCCGAGGTCGACCGCGAGCTCGCTACCGAAGAGGCGCAGCTCGGTGGCGATGGCCACCTGTACCGGGCCAACGCCGCCGTAGCGTTCGCGGGTGAGGAACCGGAAGTGCTCCTCGTGCGCGCGCACGTGGTCGTAGAGGGTCTGCACGGAGCTGCGGATCGCGTCGCCGTAGGTCTCCGGGTTCCGCCTGGCGTCACGAATCATCAGGCGCAGGCTGCGCATCGACTGCTCGACCAGTGCGATGCCGAGCTCGTCCATGGACGCGAAGTGCCGGTAGAACGCGGTCGGCACGATGCCGGCTTCCTTGGCCACCTCACGCAGGCTCAGCCCGGCGAAACTCCGATCCCGCAGCAGCCGGAGCGCAGAGTTGATCAGCGACTGCCTGGTGCGCTGCTTGCGCTCATGACGGCTCACCGGCTCCGAGGATTGCGCTCCCACGGCGCTCAGCGTACGCGCGTCCACCACGTGGACTCCTTCCGGGCTTATAGCCCAGGTCACAGCCTCAGCTGGTTGACACCGAGGGGCGTATGCAGTGCACTTGTTAGTGCACACATGTTCACTGTAACCGATCGCCCTCGGTCAAGGGAGGCACCGAAAGTGACCACGTTCCTGCCGGATGAGCCGGCATCACCCACCCGGCGGGTCGCCGCGCTCGCCGAGCGGCTGCTGACCCCACACGGGATCGATCGCTACCTCGAACTGGTCGACCCCATGCTGGTGCGCAACGAGATCCGGGGCGAGGTCAAGCGCGTGCGCCGGCAGACCGCGGACACCGTGACGCTCACGCTGTGGACGAGCAAGGCCTGGCAGGGCTTCCGGGCAGGCCAGTACGTGCGCGTCTCGGTCGACATCGACGGGGTACGCCGCACCCGCTGCTACTCCCCCGCCAACTCGCAGCACGCGGCCGGGCGCACGCTGGAGCTCACCGTCAAGGTCGACCCCAAGGGCCTGGTCTCGCGCTATCTCTACGAGAACGCGCACGCCGGGATGGTGCTCGGCATCTCCAACCCGGGTGGCGAATTCCTGCTCGACGAGCGCAGGCCGGAGCGGCTGCTGTTCATCAGCGGCGGCAGCGGCGTCACGCCCGTGCTGTCGATGCTGCGCACGCTCAGTCATGAGGGGTATCCGGGCGACGTTGTCTTCCTGCATTACGCCAACACCGCCGACGACGTGCTGTACCGGTCCGACCTCGCCGCGCTGGCCGATGAGCTCCCCGGCGGGCGGGTCGCGCTCGGCTACACCCACGCGGACTCCGGAGCGGATCTGCACGGCTTCTTCACCCCGGAGCACCTCGACGAGGTCGCACCGTGGTGGCGCGACGCGCAGACCTACCTGTGCGGGCCGCCCGGGCTGATGGACTCCGTGCGCGACGCCTACACCGAAGCGGAGTGAGTGAACACCTGCACACCGAGGTGTTCACCCCGCCCGAAATCGAGATCGACACCTCGGGGGGCGCGACAGGCCAGGTGCGGTTCAGCCACAGCGGCAAGGAGACCCTCAACTCCGGCAAGCCGCTGCTCGAACAGGCGGAAGAGGCAGGCCTGAAGCCCGAGCACGGCTGCCGGATGGGCATCTGCTTCTCCTGCACCAAGGTCAAGAACACCGGCTGCGTGCGCAACGCGCTGACCGGCGAGCTCTCCGCCGAGGAGGACCAGGAGATCCAGCTGTGCATCTCCGTTCCCGTCGGCGACGTCGACATCAACTGCTGATCGCAACTTCAAGGAGGCACAAGCCATGACCGGCTTACAGGACCGGCTGACCCCGGAACAGGTCGAGGAATTCGGCCGCGAGCTCGACGAGATCCGGCAACGGGTCGTCGCCGACCTCGGCAAGGAAGACGTCGAGTACATCAACAAGATCATCAAGACCCAGCGGGGCCTGGAGATCGCCGGCCGGAGCCTGATGTACCTCGGCTTCTTCCCGCCCGCGTGGCTGGCGGCGGTCGGCGCGCTGTCGGCGTCCAAGATCCTGGACAACATGGAGATCGGCCACAACGTGATGCACGGCCAGTACGACTGGACGCGCATCCCGGAGCTGAACTCCAAGACCTTCGAGTGGGACACCGCCGCGCCCGGTGACAACTGGCGGCACTCGCACAACTACCTGCACCACACCCACACCAACATCGTCGACAAGGACCGCGACGTCGGCTACGGCATCCTCCGGATGGACGCCGACCAGCCGTGGCACCCGTACTACCTGGGCAACCCGGTGTACGCCACGCTGCTGGCGATCTTCTTCCAATGGGGCGTGTGGTTCCACGACCTCGAGGTCGACCGGCTGATCTCGGGCGAGCTGAAATGGTCCGAGACCCAAGAGGTGCGCAAGAAGATGCGCGCCAAGGCGGGCAAGCAGATCGGCAAGGACTACGTGCTGTTCCCGCTGCTGACCGGCCCGCTGGCGCCGCTGACGCTGGCCGGCAACGCCACGGCGAACCTGATCCGCAACCTGTGGTCGTTCTCGATCATCTTCTGCGGGCACTTCCCGGCCGATGTCGAGACCTTCACCGAGGAAGAGACCGAGAACGAGACGCGCGGCCAGTGGTACCTGCGCCAGATCCTCGGCTCGGCCAACATCAGCGGCGGCAAGCTCTTCCACATCATGAGCGGCAACCTCTCGCACCAGATCGAGCACCACCTCTTCCCGGACATCCCCGCGCGCCGTTACCCGGAGATCGCCCACGAGGTCCGCGCGATCTGCGAGAAGTACGACCTGCCCTATCACACCGGACCGCTGTCCAGGCAGCTCGCGTCGGTCGCGGTGAAGATCTGCTCGCTCGCGCTGCCGCCCGTCGGCTACCTCAAGTCGCTTGTCGGTCGTCACAAGTCCGGCGATGCGGTACCGGAAAGCACTACGGTGGACACGCAAGGGCAACGCGTGGCGGCATAAGGCGGGGAATTCAGATGGTGGGCGAGTTCGAACGCAAGAAGGACACCGTGCAGGAGATCACCGAGTCGACGGCGGAGCGCGTCGGCAACATCGCCAAGATCGTCGCGGACGCCGTGGTCGCCATCGCCCGCGAGGTCGGCGACGGGGTCACCGACGCGATCGAGATGCGTGAGGCGGCCAACCGCGCGAAGGCCGACGAAGAAACGACGACGCCCGATCAAGCCGACCCGCCCACGATCGGCGACCCCGGCGCGGAGAAGCCAGGGCAGCAGAACTAGCTCAGACCCGTGCGGGCCGCACGTGCGTCGGCGGGCCGTCGACCGGGCAGTGCAGGCATTCACCGGGCTGAGGAGCATCTTCGACCGTGACCGCTTCGCCTGGCTCCGGCACGCGTTCGGCGGGAACGGCCAGGACGTTCCCGGCCACGCCGAGGCCCATCAGCCCGCCTCCGGCGGCGAGCACCGCGCACACCACGATCGCGATCTGAAATCCCCTCGTCATGGCGGCGGGATCGGTGTAGGCGTCTCCGGTCAACCCCGCGATCGCGGGCAGCACGGCGATCGCGAGCAGGGTCCCGGTCCGTGCCAGCGCGTTGTTCACCCCGGATGCGACCCCGACGTACCGGTCGGGGGCCGCCGCCAGCACGGTCGACGTCACCGGGGCAACCACGATCACCAGTCCGATCCCGAACACGACCACGCCCGGTAGCACGCTGCCGATGTAGCTCGAACCCGGCGTCACCCCGAGAAGGAGCAGCATGCCCCCCGCGATCAAGATCGGGCCCACCACCAGCTGCGGCCTCGGCCCGATCCGCTGAGCGAGCTGGCCGGACCGCCCGGACAGGGCCAGCATCAGCAACGTGATCGGCAAGCTGGCCAGCCCGGCGGCCGTCGGCGTGTAGTCCAGAGAGACCTGCAACTGCAGTATCAGCAACGTCAAGACGCCGCCCAGGCCGGCATAGACCACCAGCGTTAGCCCGTTGGACAGCACGAACGTCCGATCGCGGAACAAGGCAGGAGCCACCAGCGGGTCGTGACTGCGTCGCTGCATGACGACGAATGCCGCGAGCGCACCCACCCCGAGCACCCCGGAGACCACCACGATCGGATCCGCCGCGCCGCGTGCCGGAGCCTCGATGAGCGCGGCGGTCACGCCGGCCAAGCCGAGCGCACCGAGCGCGGACGACGTCGCGTCCGGCCTGCCTCCCCGCAGCGCGTCGCACGACTCCGGCACGTAGCGGCGGGTCAGCCACACGCACAGGAAGGCGAGCGGCACGTTGATCAGGAACGCGAGCCGCCACGACCAGGCCTGCACGACGAGCCCGCCGATCACCGGCCCCGCGGCGGCCGCCAGCCCGGACATGCCCGACCACGCGCCGATCGCGCGGGCCCGATCCTCGCGTGCAAACGATGCCTGCAAGATCGCCAGCGAGCCCGGCGTCAGCAACGCCCCGCCGACGCCCTGCAACACGCGCGCGCCCACCAGCATCTCGGTCGTCTGGGCGAGCCCGCAGAGCACCGACGCAAACCCGAACCAGACGACCCCGACCGTGAAAACCTTCCGCCTGCCGAAGCGGTCCCCGAGCGCGCCCGCGATCAGAATCAGCGAGGCGAGCGCGATCAGGTAGCCGTCGAGGGTCCACTGGAGACCCGAAACGCTCGCATCGAGCTCGGCGCCGATCCGCGGCAGCGCGATGTTGACCACGGTGCTGTCCAGCATCGCCATGCCGGAGCCGAGGATCGTCGCGGCGAGCACTCCGCGCGCCGCGCCGGAACCCCACCTGACCGACGACGCCGTCGCTGTCTCGTTCATGGTGATCGAGGATGCCCGAAGCCACGCACGTTGGCGACCGACCTGGCTCGCGCGTCGTAGGCTCGAAGCATGTCCTCCCACGAGATCGAGGTCCGTACCGGCGACAAGGCCGTGGTACACGACCTCACCGCGGATGCCGAGAAGTTCCTGGCGGAGTGCGACGTCGAGGACGGCTTGCTCCACGTTTGGGTGCCTCACGCGACCGCCGGGCTCGCCATCATCGAGACCGGCGCGGGCAGTGACGACGACCTGCTCGCCGCGATCGACGACCAGCTTCCCCGCGACGGTCGCTGGCGGCACCAGCACGGCAGCCCCGGCCACGGCAGGGACCACGTACTGCCCGCGTTCGTGCCGCCCTACGCCACCGTTCCGGTGCTGGGCGGCACGCTCGCGTTAGGCACTTGGCAGTCGATCTGCCTGGTTGACACCAACGTCGACAACCCCGTCCGGCGCGTCCGCTTCAGCGTTCTTGCCGGCTGAAGGCCGCGGCAGCGCCACGCTCAGCAGCCCGGCAACGAGCATCCCGCCGAGCACCCACACGGCGAACATGACGTCGGGCGCGTCCGGCGTGCCGTTGATCAGGCTGCGCAGTGCCTCGGTCGGGAACCGGAAGGGCGTCCACGACCACAGCCCGGTGCGGTAACCCGGGTGCAGGAGCTCAGGCACCTGCCCGGCGACGGCGGGCGCGAGAAGATAGAGCGGCGCGAGGATCGCCATCGCCTTGATGCCGAGCCAATGGAGCAGGCCACCCTGGACCGCGGCGAACGCGAGCGAGGTCAGCAGGATCAACCCGATCACGTCCCAGCCGAGCGGCAACGTTTCGTCCCACAACCGGACGACCCCGACCAGCAGGGCGGTCACCAGCACGCTCACCGTAACGCCCGCGGTGATCCGGCCGCCCGCGCCGATCGTGTTTCCGGAGCGTTGCGCGAGCAGGGTCAACGCCGCACCCGCGACCATGCAGCCGATCCAGGCCAGCGCACTGACTGTTGAAATACTGGGGCGGGGCGAGCCCAAGGGTGAACCGAAGGTGCCATTGGGTGCCGTATAG
>WHSS01000120.1 GCA_009379975.1 Actinophytocola sp. | reverse complement strand
TGGGGCACCTATATGGCACCCGAGGCCACCCTGGGCTCCCCACTGCTGCTCGGAGATGGGACGAATCGGGCGTGGTGGCGCTTTACCCGGGGCGCGGCGGCCATAAGCTGGCGGCGCTCGGGCAGGGACGCGGCGGCCGTAAGCTGATCCGCGAATAGGACACGATGAGCGGAAGGCCGACGTGACGAGGAAAATTCACCAGTTGATCGCAGACGAGCTCGGTGTCGGGGCGCGGCAGGTCACGGCGACCGTCGAGCTACTCGACGGCGGGTCGACCGTGCCGTTCATCGCCCGCTACCGCAAGGAAGTCACCGGCTCGCTCGACGACACCCAGCTGCGGACGCTCGACGAGCGGCTGCGCTACCTGCGCGAACTCGAAGAGCGGCGCACGGCGATCCTGGATTCCGTCCGCGAGCAGGGCAAGCTCACCGCCGAGCTGGAAGCGAGCATTCTCGCGGCCGACTCGAAGGCCCGTCTCGAGGACATCTACCTGCCGTACAAGCCGAAGCGGCGTACCAAGGCCCAGATCGCTCGCGAAGCCGGGCTCGAACCGCTCGCCGACGGGCTGCTGAACGACCCGACGCAGGATCCGGAAGCCACCGCCGAGGCCTACCTCGGCGCGGACAACGGCGTTGCTGACGTGAAGGCCGCGCTCGACGGCGCTCGGGCGATCCTGGTGGAACGTTTCGCCGAGGACGCCGACCTCATCGGCGAACTGCGCGAGCGCATGTGGTCGCGCGGGCACCTGGTGTCGAAGATGCGTGAGGGCAAGCAAGAGGCGGGCGCCAAGTTCAGCGATTACTTCGACTTCGCGGAGCCGCTCACGAAGCTGCCATCGCACCGGATTCTCGCGCTGTTCCGTGGCGAGAAGGAGGAGATCCTCAGCCTGACGATGGCGCCGGATGGGCCAACGGATGAGCCGGTGGCCGGCCCCAGTGACTACGAGCTACGGATCGCGGCGCGCTTCGGCGTCGACGACCGCGGCAGACCGGCCGATAAGTGGCTGACCGACACGGTGCGCTGGGCATGGCGGACCAAGATCCTGCTGCACCTGGGTATCGACCTGCGGATGCGGCTGCGCCAGTCCGCCGAGCAGGAAGCCGTGCGCGTGTTCGCGGCCAACCTGCGCGACCTGCTGCTTGCCGCGCCCGCCGGCGGCCGCACCACGATGGGCCTCGACCCGGCATATCGCACCGGGGTGAAGGTCGCCGTGGTCGACAGCACCGGCAAGGTCGTCGACACCGCCGCGATCTACCCGCACCAGCCGCAGCGGCAGTGGGACGAAGGCATCGCGACGTTGGCTCAGCTGGCGATCAAGCACGGGGTCGAGCTGACCGCCATCGGCAACGGAACCGCATCGCGGGAGACCGACAAGCTCGCGGGTGAGCTCATCAAGCGGCATCCGGAGCTCAAGCTGGCCAAGACGATGGTGTCCGAGGCGGGGGCGTCGGTGTATTCCGCATCCGCTTTCGCCTCCGCCGAGTTGCCGGGCATGGACGTGTCGCTGCGCGGCGCGGTCTCCATCGCACGCAGGCTGCAGGACCCGCTCGCGGAGCTGGTCAAGATCGAACCGAAGTCGATCGGCGTCGGGCAGTACCAGCACGACCTGCCGGAGCTGTCGCTGTCCCGCTCGCTGGACGCGGTCGTCGAGGACTGTGTGAACGCGGTCGGCGTGGACGTCAACACCGCGTCGGCGCCGTTGCTCGCGCGGGTGTCCGGCATCGGTTCGTCGCTGGCTGAGAGCATCGTGGCGCACCGCGACGAGGTCGGCCGGTTCGGCTCGCGCAGCGCGCTGCAGCGGGTCCCCCGGCTCGGGCCGAAGGCGTTCGAGCAGTGCGCCGGGTTCCTGCGCATCTCCGGCGGCGATAACCCGCTCGACGCGTCGAGCGTGCACCCGGAGGCGTATCCGGTGGTGCATCGGATCATCGAGGCCGCGCAGGTCGGGATCGGCGAGTTGATCGGCAACAGCGCGACGTTGCGGTCATTGGATGCCGCTCGGTTCGTCGACGAGCGGTTCGGGCTGCCGACGGTCACCGACATCCTCGGTGAGCTGGAGAAGCCGGGGCGCGACCCGCGGCCCGCGTTCAGCACGGCCCAGTTCGCCGATGGCGTCGACAAGATCTCCGACCTCAAGCCCGGCATGGTGCTCGAAGGCGTGGTCACCAATGTGGCGGCGTTCGGCGCGTTCGTCGATGTCGGCGTGCACCAGGACGGCCTGGTGCACATCTCGGCGCTGTCGAACACCTTCGTCAAGGACCCGCGCGACGTGGTGAAATCCGGCGAGGTGGTCAAGGTCAAGGTGCTCGACGTCGACGAGGCGCGGAAGCGGATTTCGCTGACGCTGCGGCTGGACGACGAACCCGGTGCGGGCTCGCGCGGCGGCCGCGATCGGGGCGACTCGCGGGGCGGTCAGGGCCGTGGCGGGGGCAAGGGCGGCTCGCGCGGCCGCAAGGACCGCGGCAACCAGCAGCGGAGCGCCCCACCACCCACCGGCGCCATGGCCGAAGCCCTCCGGAAAGCCGGCCTGAGCGAATAAGGCCCCTCACGCCGCCGTGTCCGCGCCCCAGGAACACGCGTCCGCACCCCAGGAACATGGATGCACCGACTCCGCCCGGCATCCCCGAGTTGCCGGACCTGGACACGCGGGACCAGAACGCGGACACGCGGGACTGGAGCGCGGACACGTTACCGGTGCTCGCGCAGCTCATCGGTGCGCAGGACGCCCTTGTCGACGTTGCCGGTACGGTGCGCGGCCCGCCCAGCGAGCTGCGCGAACACCGGTGTCGTCATCACCTGGAACAGCGCGACGAGCCCGAGCCCGGCGGCGGCCTCCGCCGGTAGCCGCAGCGCCGTGCCCGCCAGCACCAGCAGCAGGCCGAACGTCTGCGGTTTCGTCGTCGCCTGCAACCTGCTGAGCAGATCGGGGAACCGCAGCACGCCGATGGCTCCGAGCAGGCAGATCAGCCCGCCCGAGAGCAGCAGCACCGCCGCCAGCACATCGGTCATCGGTGCCGCTCCATTCCCTCGGCAAGCCGCACCGCGGTGACCGAGCCGATGAAGCCCAGCAGCGCCACCACCAGCAACAACGTCACGTTCGCCGGATCCCGCATCGCGGCCATACCTACCGCGATGCCCGCGGCGACGAGCACCACCACGAGTTCGAGCGCCATGATCCGGTCCAATGTGGATGGACCAAGGAGCAGCCGTATGGTGCCGAGCAGCGCGGCGACGGCCAGCATGCCGAAGGTCAGCCAGAACACCACGGTCATGACGTCGACTCCGCCCGTCGCGGCGGGCCGAAGGTGAGCAGCACCAGCCGTTGCATTCGATGGCTCAGCTTGCGCACCTTGTCGAGGTCATCGTCGCCCCGAACCCCGAGCACGTAGACGTAGCAAACGCCTCGAGTGCGATCGATGTCGACGACGAACGTCCCGGGCGACAACGTCAGCAGATTCGCCGCCAGCGTGACGACGTGATCGACGCCGGAGATCAGTTCGACCTCGATGATCGCCGCCCGGACACGGAAGCCGAGCAACACCGCGTCCCGGCCGACCCGCACCGCGGACAACGCCACGTCGCCCAGCAGGAAACCGGCGAGCACCAGCAACCACCATGGCCGGATCACGAACCTGTCCTCACCCGCCGCGACCGGGAACGCCGCCACGATCACCACAACGACGATCGCGCCGAAGAGCACCGTCGCCGGATCGGCCGCGTGCCACAGCGCGAGCCACACCAGCAGCAGCCAAGCCGCCGTGAACCATCGCCGCCGAAGCGCCCTCACCGCACATCACCCCCGAGCACCGCCGAGCGGTAGACGCCCCCGTCGAGGAGGTTCACCGCCGCCCGGCCCGCGACTTCCGACAGCGGGCCTGCTGCTGCCGCGATGACCAGCCCGAAGGCCACCAGCGAAGCGCAGACCAGCAGCATCGGGCGCGCCGAGCCCGCGGTCTCGACCGCATCCGGCTTGTCAGGGGCTCGTTCCGGCGGCTCGCCCCAGAACGCCATCACCCAGATCCGTGCCATGGCATACAAGGTCAGCAGGCTGGTCGCGATCGCGCCGAACGCGACCGCATAGGCCGTCACCGAATCGGCCTCGACGCCGCCCTGCAGCAGCGTGATCTTCGCGATGAACCCCGACAGCGGCGGAATCCCGGCCAGGCTCAGCGCCGGCACCGCGAACACCACGGCCAGCCACGGCCGCTGCCCGGCGACCCCGCCCATGTCGCGAATCGACACCGTCGCGGTGTGCCGGGTGATCAAACCCGCGATGAGGAACAGCGCGGTCTGCACGGTGATGTGGTGCAGGATGTAGAGAATCACCCCGGTGAGCCCGAGCGGGCTGAACAGCGCGAGACCGAACAGCATGAAGCCGATGTGGCTCACCAGCAGGAACGACAGCAGCCGGTTGATGTCGACCTGCGCCAGCGCGCCCAGCACCCCGATGATCATCGTGACCAGCGCGACGAAGAGCAGCAGGTTCCACGTGTCCGCGTGGGTGAATACCACCGTCTGGGTCCGGATCACCGCGTAAATGCCGACCTTGGTGAGCAACCCGGCGAAGACGGCGGTGACCGGCGCGGGCGCGGTCGGGTAGCTGTCGGGCAGCCAGAAGTGCAGCGGCACGATCGCGGACTTGATACCGAAGACCACCAGCGCCAGCAACGCCAGGCCCAGCTGCGCGCCGGGCGCGATGTCGGCGACCCTGCCCTCGAGTTCGGCGAAGTTCACCGTGCCGGTGGCGGCATAGACCAGCGCGATCAGCGTGATGAACAGCAGCGACGACGTCAGGCTGACGATCACGTAGGTCATGTTCGCCTGCACCCGCTTCGCCGTGGTGCCTCGCGTGATCAGCACATAGGACGCGGCGAGCATGATCTCGAACGACACGAACAGGTTGAACAGGTCCGCCGTCAGATACGCCAGCGCCACGCCCGCGCACATCACCAGGTAGATCGGATGGAACGACGTGCTGCTCGGCGCCCGCCCGTAATCCGTGACGCGCTGGCTGATCGAATACGCCAGCACGGCGAGCGTGATCACCGAAGACACCAGCAGCAGCAACGCGGAAAGCCGGTCGGCGACCAGGGTGATGCCGAACGGCGGGCCGTAGCCACCGAGCCGGAGTACCAGCGCGCCGGTGTCATCGACCACCGCCAGCAGTACCGCGGCGTCGACCATCACCGCCGCCAGCACCGCAACCGCGATAACGCGCTGGGCCTGGCCAACCTGGCTGAGCACCAGTGCCAACCCCGCCGCCAGCAACGGCAGTAGCACGGGCACGGCGACGAGGACGCTCATACGTGCTCCCCAGGCTCATCGCTGACGACGGCTTGCGACTCCTGCTCCGCCTCGGGGTGCTGCCGGATCCGCTGGTCTTCGACGTCATCGGACACCTCGTCGTGGCCGAGCAGCGCGTGGGACCGGTAAGCGAGCGCGAGCAGAAACGTCGTCACCGCGAAGGTGATCACGATCGCGGTGAGCGCCATCGCCTGCGGCAGCGGATCGGACAGCGCGCCGAGCACGCTGCCCCCCGCCTTCGGCGGCTCGCCGGGCGGGCCGCCCGCCGCCTGCAGGAACAGGTTCGCACCGTGCCCGAGCAGCACGACGCCGAGCACGATCCGCATCAGCGAGCGCTGCATCAGCAGGTAGAACCCCGTGCTGTAAACCACGGCGAGCAGCACGATCAGCGTCAGGTTGATTGTCATCGGCGCTCACCCGCCTCCACGACGATGTCCGCTTCCGATGGCCGCAGCGAAGCGCCGAGTGTGCGGAGCAGGTCGAGCACGCCGCCGACGATGAGGACGTAGACCCCGACGTCGACCGCAAGGTTGCTGGCCAGTTCGAGCTCGCCGAGGAGCGGCACGCTCAGCGACGCGGTCGCCGACGTGAACACCGGGTACCCGAACGCCACCGGCGCGACGGCGATGACCGCCACGATCCCCAGTCCGGCCCCGACCAGGGCCAGCGGCGGCACCCGCACCACCGACGACAGCTCGGTGCTGCCGCCGACGAGGTAGCGGAGCACGAAGCCGAGCCCGGCAACCAGCCCGGCAGGGAAGCCGCCCCCGAGGTGATCGTGGCCCGCGAAGAGCAGATACACCGAGAACAGCAGCATCGTCGGGAACAGCGCCCTGGCGAACACATCGAGCACCAGCGCGTGCTGCCACGCCGGCCGCTCCCGATCGGGCTCATCCGATGCTTCAAAGTGGTGCACCGTCCGCTGCGAGATCAGGATCAGCGTCGCGGCACCGGTTACCGCCACCGCGAGCACCGCGATCTCCCCCAGCGTGTCGAAGGCGCGGAAGTCGACCAGGATCGCGTTGACCACGTTGCTCGCGCCCGCATCGGCCTTGGCCCGCGTGGCGTACTGCTGGCTCGCCACCGGATCGGCAGTACGCAGGCTGGAGAACAGCAGCGCGCAGAACGCCACGAAACAACCGGCGCCGATCGCCACCGCCGCCTTCAGATTGCGGAAGCCGTGGCCGCCGCGTTGCTGAAACGTAGCGGGGAAGCGGCGCAGAACGAAGACGAACACGATCAGTGTCAGGGTCTCGACCAGGAACTGCGCCAGCGCGAGGTCGGGCGCGCCGTGCACCACGAACAGCGCGCCGATGGCGTAGCCGATCGCGCCCGCGAGCAGCACGGCGGTCAGCCTGCGTTTCGCGGCCAGCACCCCGATCGCCGCGAGGACGACCAGCACGGTCAGCGGTACCTGCAGCCAGTTGTCCCAGCCCCGAAACGCATCAGGCACCCCGCCGTAGGCCAGCAATGTGACACCGGGCACCACCGCGAACACCAGCAGGATGACGCCCAGATACACCGGCAGCGACCCGCTCTGCGTGCCGCCGGTGACCCGCCGCGCCAGGACATCCGTGCCGTGCACCGCGCGCTCGTAGCCGCGCTGCGCGTCCAGCCAGCCCGGCAGCAGGCTGCCGCCGGGCCGCCGCGGCATGACCCGGTGCAGGACGTAGCCCGCGGCGAGCACGCCCGCGGAGAGCAGCACCGGCACGCCGAAGCCGTGCCAGAGCGCGGGTTCGTAGGACGGATCACCGGGCAGCGCGTCGGCGTAGCCGGTGATCAACGGCGACAGCGCACTCACCAGCGGCCCCAACAGCAGCCCGGCGAGCGCGAGTACCGCGATAACCAGCAGGAACCCCGCGTGGCGCGGCGGCCGCACCGGCGCGACGCCAGGTTTGGCAGCGAAGGCGCCCCACAGGAAGCGTGCGGTGTAGGCCACGGTCAGCGCCGAACCGGTCACCAGTCCGATCAGCACCGCCGTCGCCGTCACGCCGCCGCTCAGAAATGCTTCGAACGACGTCTCCTTACCGGCGAAACCGAGCAGCGGCGGCAAGCCCGCCATGGACGCGGCGGGCAGGGCGGTCACGACGGCCAACGCGGGCCAGCGCCTGCCGGCGCCGCTGAGTTCGGTCATCTCCCGGCTGCCCGCCAGTTTGTCCAGCACGCCGACGGTGAAGAACAGCGGGGCCTTGAACAGCCCGTGCGCGAGCAGCATCACCATGCCGGCGATCGCGGCGGTCCGGGTCCCCGCCCCGAACAGCACGAACAGGAACCCCAGCTGGCTGACCGTGCCATGTGCCAGCAGCTTTTTGAGATCTTGGGCGAACAGCGCGCGCATGCCGCCAACGAGCATCGTCGCCAGCCCGAACCCGAGCACCATGACCTGGAAGACGCCGACATCACCGAAGCCCGGGGCCAGCCTGGCCACCAGGTATACGCCGGCCTTCACCATGGCCGCGGCGTGCAGGTACGCGCTGATCGGGGTCGGCGCCACCATCGCCGCGGGCAGCCACGGGTGAAACGGCAGCTGGGCCGACTTGGTCAGCGCGCCGATCAGCACCAGTACCAGCGCGACACCGGTCAGCGGGCCTGCCGGGCCTGCCGCCACGATCTCGGAGATCCGGAAGCTACCGGCCGCGCTGCCCAGGGTGATGAGCCCGAGCAACATCGCCAGGCTGCCCACGGTGGTCACGAGCAGCGCCTGCAACGCCGAGCGACGCTCCGCCGCGCCCACGCCGTCGCCGCCGATCAACAGGAACGAGCACAGCGTGGTCAGCTCCCAGAACACGTAGAGCCCGAAGATGTCGTCGGCCAGCACCAGCCCGAGCATCGCGCCCGCGAAAACCACGAGCAGCACCGCGTTGCGCCCGATGCCCGCACGCTCATAGGCGGCGTAGCAGGCGTAATACAGCAGCGCTACCGCACCGATACCGCTGACCAGCACGGTCATCGCCAGACCGAGCGCGTCGAACCGCAGCGCGACCTCGAGCCCGAGTTCAGGTGCCCAGGACACCGTCTCGACCGGGGGCGCTTCGGAGAGAGCTCGTGGAGCGGCGCTCAGCGCGACGGCCAAGGTCGCGGCGGGAACTAACGCGCCGACCGCGAACACTGCCCGGCCGTAGCGCGGGACCAGCACGGGCAGCAGCGCGGCGAGGAGGAAGTGACCGACGATCGCGATGAGCACAGCGCCTCACCTGAGTGAGACGACGTTGTTGTGCCCCGCGACCAGCGGCTTAGGGACGCTCACCGACACCCGTGGCGACTTCGCGCAGCCGACCGTCGGCCGACGAGGGCTCCAGCGGCGGGGTGGACATACCCGCACCGTGACAGAGGCCTTCGAGGAACTCCTCGATCGCTTCGACCGCGGTGAAGCGAGGTGCCCAGCCCAGCTCCACCCTCGCACGCGTGGTGTCCATCAGCGGCAACTGCTGCACGGCGTCGAACAGGTCCGGTGAAGCGGGAACGAGGTGCAGCCGCCAAGCCGCGGCGAGCACCGCGCGCAGCGGGCCCGCGGGCAATCGCACGCTCCTCGCGCCGAGCACATCGGCGATCAGGTCCGCGTCGAGCGGGGGTTCGGCCGCGACGTTATAGGCGCCGCGGGCCGCCGGGTTCACGGCCGCGAGGCGGAACGCGTCGGCGATGTCGGAGGCGTGCACCGCCTGGAATCGCAGGCCGCTGATGTCCGGTACCAGCGGCACGAACTGCGGCCGGACCAGCTTGCCCGGCAACAACGGCCCGGCGAAAAGCCGCCGTTGTTCCGCGGCGGCTTCCTTCTTGAACACGAACGACGGCCGGATCTTCACCACCCGGATGTCCGGGTTATCGCGCTCGAAGGTGTCGACTACGCGCTCGAGGTAGGCCTTCTCCCTGGTGTAGGCGGCGCCGGGCCAGCCGTGGGTCGGCCAGCTCTCGGTGACCGGGGTGCCGTCCGGTCCGGGTGAATAGGCGCCGACCGAGGAGCTGTAGATGAAGGCGGGAACGTGGTTGCGCGCCACCGCCCGGAACACGTTCATCGCGCCGAGCACGTTGTTGCGCCAGGTCGTCACGGCGTCGTGGGTCGGCTGGAACAGCCACGCGAGATGGATCACCGCGTCGACGCCGGAGAAGTGGCAGTCGAGATCATCCTCGGCAACGTCCACGGTCGCCAGCTCGAGTTTGGGCGTCGAGAAGTCCGACCATCGGCGCGCGATCCCCAGTACCGACCCGACTCGATCATCGGCGTCGAGTTCGCTCACCACGCTGGTGCCGATGTTGCCGGTCGCTCCCGTTACGGCGACCCTGAGCCCCGCTGTCATGATCATCGCTCCCTTCCCTGCTGGTAATCGGCTACCCGTCTGATCAGCGCGTCACACGTGTTTGGCCCTGATTCGCACCGGAAAACCTCAACCATGGCGACCGCGGCGAGCGGGGCGGCGGAATTCGCCCCCGAGACGACCGATCTCGACCGGCTGCGGGCCGCGGCACAGAGCTGCCGCGGCTGTGGGCTCTACGAAAACGCGACGCAGACCGTCTTCGGCGCGGGCCCGGTCGAAGCGAGCGTGAGTTCGTAAACAGGTGTCGTGAGTGGCTATCAGTGTTCTAACCCTGATCAGCACTCACGACCCGGGTGGCCTGTGCGGCCGTCGAGGTCGATGGCCTTACCGCCGGCTCCGGTGCCCGCGTTGTTCACCAATACGTCCACGCCGCCCTCGTCGGCAAGCACGTCGATCGCGTCGGCCGCGGTGGGCAGGTCGTCGAGATCGAGCCGTTTGATGACGGCTTCCGCGCCCTGTTCCCGGACTTCCGCGGCCGTCTGCTGGGCACCCTCGGCGTCCTGGTGGTAGGTGACGCCGACGTCGACACCGCCGCCCGCCAGTGCCACCGCGGTGGCCCGGCCGATCCCGGAGTCGGTACCCGCGACCGGCCCGGTCTACACCCGGGCATGCCGAAGGGCCGACACTCTTCCGGGTGCCGGCCCTTCGGTCGATCAAGCTTTCAGCAGGCTAAGGCCTGCCGTGGCTCACAGCGCCTTGACCGCGCTGGCCTGCGGGCCCTTGGGGCCCTGCGTGACCTCGAACTCAACCTGCTGGTTCTCCTCGAGGCTACGGAAGCCGTAGCCGTCGATCTCGGAGTAGTGCACGAAGACGTCCGGTCCGTCGGTGCGGGAGATGAAGCCGAAGCCCTTCTCCGCGTTGAACCACTTGACAGTTCCCTGAGTCATATTTGCTCCTCACAGGGCTGGATACGGGGCTCACACTTTGCGATGCCCCATGGTCGGATTCAAGACGCGACTTCTCCAGATGCCTGAAGGTAAGCGGCGCGCCCGCAACAACGTTTCTTCGCGAGCGTGCAGATGACACGAACACACAAAAACTACGACCACTACGTACAACCTATCCGCTCCCGGATTCATTCCCGCAAGCGGTAGGCAGTTTCACGCCCGCCTGACCAGGGGTCTTATTCATAAGTCGGGCTATTCACATCGGACATGTCACCTCGATCTTGCTTCTCACCTGCAGTCACTCGTCGCGAGCCACCCTCCGGGCGGCCCCCGCCGAATGACTTGTGAATAGCCCTCCAGGGACGGCCGGTGGTCAGCGCGGTGTGAGGCCGAACCGCAGGGTGAAGTTGTCCAGCGTCGCGGGTAGGGGCTGCTCCGAGTCGAGCCGGGTGTCCGAAGTGAGCTGGTAGGAGTGCGATTCGAGCAACCGCGCCAGCATCGTGCTGACTAGGAGCAGTACCAGGTTGCGCCCGGGGCACATTCCAGCACCGTCACTGAACGGGACCAACGCCGGGTTCCGCCGCGCCGTGCCGTCCAGCCAGATGTCCGGGGAGAACCGGTCGGCGTAGGGCAGCGTGCGCGAGTCGCGGTGGAACAACGGCGTGTAGATCAAGAACGTGGTGTGGGGCGGCATCGGCTTCTCACCCCACATCGTGGACAACGTGCTCTCCCGCAGCAGCGCGGGTGTTGTCGGCCACAGCCTCACGGTGTCCAGCACGCACGCGCGCAGGTACGGGAGGGGTGCGGGTCCCTCGTCGACCTTGTCGACCTCGGCCGTTGCCCGTCGCGCGGGTTCGGGGTGGCTGGCCAGCAGTGCGAGCGTCCGCATCGCCGCCATGCCCGCCGCGTCGAAGGCGAACAGCCAGTGCGGTACCTGCGCGGTCGCTTCGTCGCTGTCACCTGAGTCGGCGATGAGCGCGGCGAGGCTGCCCTGCTCGGCGCGGTCGACGTGGCGCCGGAGTCCGCGGTCGAATTCCTCGCGGGCATCGGTATCCGTGCGGCCGAGGTAAGCCCAGTTCGCACTGCGCCGCAGCGAGGCGAGCAGGTCGGTGACAGTTTCCGCGTCACGAGCCGCGTCGCCGAGCACGACCCGGCGCACCACGCGCCACCACGCCCGGTTGAACGCGGACCAGCTCAGCTCGCCATCGGCGTCGGCGGCCAGCAACAGCTGGTCACCTTCCTCGCGCACCGTAGTGGTGAACTGCGCGGCGAGCCGGTGCAGGGGCTTCGGCGTATCGAGCACGGCCTCGTTGATCTCCCGGCGCCGGGTGCGTGCGCTGCCCTGGGAGATGAGCGCGCCATGCGGCTGGAACCGGGCGAGCGAGGCCCGCTTCTCGTCACTGGCCGGGGTGAACGGGTCCGGTGAGCCTGCGAGCAGGGTGCCGACATCGTCCGCCGACAACACGAGCGCCACCGAACGTCCCGGCATCCGCAGCCGCAGCGGTCCCGGCCCGTAGCGTTCGCGTAGCTGTTGCGCCAGCTCGATGGCGTTCCGGTCGGCGCCCAGCTTCTCGTTCGCCGCCATCACTCTCGGCCGCCGCTTGATCACCCCGGTCGCCACCGTCGGCGCCATGATCTCGGTGGCGACCCGGAGCGTGTCGAGCATGCTGGCCTCCGACGGGTCGTGACCACGCTGGATGCTCCCGCCTGCGGCGCCGCCCATGATCAGCTCCCGTCTTCGTGGTGGATGTCGGCCGGATCCCGGTCGGGACGCAGCCCGCGCCACGCCGGTGCGCGCAGGCGGCGGTCGGCGGTCCATTCGCGGAAGACGACTTCGCCGACGAGCTTCGGGCTCAGCCAGCGCGCCCCCACCGAGCGGTCACGCGGGATATCGGTGGTGAACGGGGACGCCTTGCGCTCCAGCCGGTTGAACTTGGCACGCAAGCCGCGGAGCACGTCTTCGGAGAACCCGGTGCCGACGTGTCCCACATAGCGCAGGCCACCGTCCTCAGGCACCCCGAGCAGCAGCGAGCCGAACGTGGCCGCCCGCCTGCCCTCGCCGGGCCGCCAGCCGCCGATGACGACCTCGAGCGCGAGCACGTCGGTGATCTTGATCCAGTCGCCGGAGCGTTTACCCGGCCGGTACGGCGCATCCAGGCGTTTGGCCATCGCGCCTTCGAGCTGCTGCTCCCGCGATGCGGCCAGCACCGCGGCCCCTTGCCCCGGATAGGTCGGCGAGGTCCGCCAACGATCCCCGTCGAGCTCGAGCGAATCCAGCAGGTCCCGGCGCTCGCGGTAGGGCAACCGCAGGCACGAGTGGCCATCGAGGTGCAGCAGGTCGAAGATCAAGTATGTCACCGGATCGTGCCTGCTGAGCCTCGTCGCCTGGCTGTCGAGGGCATGCATACGGCTCTGCAACGCGGCAAAGCTCGGCTTGCCGTCTCGCAGCGCGACAACCTCGCCGTCCAGCCAGAGCTGCCGGTTCACCAGTTCCTCACCGAGCGGCTGCAGCTCCGGGTAGACCCGGGTGATGTCGCCACCCCGTCGCGAGTACAGCTGAAGCCTGCCGCCGTCGACCCTGCCGAGCGCCCGGACGCCGTCCCACTTGAACTCGTAGCCCCACTGATCGTCCTGCTGTGCGGGCGGCAGGTCGCCCTTGACCGCCAGCATCGGCGCCATCGACTTCGGCAGCGGTTCCCAGTCGGGCTCCTGCGGCGGGTCGGACCTGCGCACCAGCCATTCGTCGCCGCGCCGGAAGAACACGTACCTGCCCTGCACCTGCTTGCCCCGCAGGTCGATCTCGACCTCGTTGGAGCTCCACTTGAGCGTTTCGTAGCTGCCGCGGTCCCAGATCAGCATCTGGCCGGCGCCGTACTCGCCCTTCGGGATTTCGCCTTCGAAGCCGGCGTACTCCAGCGGGTGATCCTCGGTGTGCACGGCGAGCCGGACCGACCCCGGCTCGTGCGGCAGGCCCTTGGGCACCGCCCACGACACCAGCACGCCGTCGCGTTCCAGCCGGACGTCCCAGTGCAGGTGGCGTGCGTGATGCTCCTGGATGACGAACGTGTCGTCGTTGCCGGCGGGCTGCGCGCCGGCCACGGGCTCGGGAGTGCGGCCCGGATCGCGTTTGCGCCGGTACTCGGCCAGCTTGCCCGGCGCGGGGTCAGTTTTGGCGCTCATCGTCGCTGCGGGCTTCCGCGCCGGTGTGTTCGCCTGCCCCGGCGTCCTGCCCGGCCACCCTGCCGACGAAGGTGCCGGATTCGCCCGGGCCGGTGCTGGCGGCGGCATCGTCGTCGTGGTGGCCCGGCTCGCCGCCGCTTTCA
This sequence comes from Actinophytocola sp., assembly GCA_009379975.1. Classification (GTDB taxonomy): domain Bacteria; phylum Actinomycetota; class Actinomycetes; order Mycobacteriales; family Pseudonocardiaceae; genus WHSS01. The sequence continues at coordinate 196 of WHSS01000120.1, read as the reverse complement.
CGCGTACGGGCGGCGGCCGGATCGTCTTCGACGTCGGACTCCCGGCGAGGCGAGAACGGCCGCTTTCCGAGCGAGACGAGTTTCCGCAGCAACCGTGACATGGCTGAAACCTCCTCCGTGTGCGATATGCGTCGTTGGGGTACCCGCCGGGGGCGTTCGTCACACGCGAGCTGAACGACGCCTTCAGTCCACTGGG
>WHSS01000177.1 GCA_009379975.1 Actinophytocola sp. | reverse complement strand
TCGTTCGCGCGGCGGCGATGTCGGACCCGACAGTTACTGTTTGGCCATGCGTGATCACTGGGCGTTCACTTCGGCACAAGCCCGTGCCGCGGGCTACTCCGCCGCGCGTATACAGCGGTTGCTGCGACGCGGGGAGTGGGTGCCGCTGCGGCGCGGCGTCTATGTCGAGGCGTCGACGATGGCCGCGGTCGCCGGGAACGACGAGCGTTCCCATGCGCTCGCCGTAGCGGGGAGCCGAAGGTGGCCGCGGGTGCCATATAGGCATCCCATGGCACCTTGGTGCCGCCTGGAAGCTACGCAAATAGGACGATAAGGTGGATTTTGGGCGGGTCCCCGCGCAAAATCCACCGGACCGCCGCGGCCGCCTCGCCAGTTGATCGGCTTCGTCAGATCAGCGCGCGGACCGCGCGCTCGAAGCCCGCGACGTGCTGTCCGGCCAGCGCGGCCGACTTCTCCGCGTCGCCGTCGATGATGGCGCTCAGCAGCGGAACATGCTCGCTCACGTGGCCGGCCATGCCGGACAGCCGCGGCACGAAGACGCACCAGATCCGGGTGGCCAGGTTGTCGTAGTGGAGCAGGGTGTCTTCCAGGAACGGGTTGTGCACGCACCGATAGATCGCGCGGTGCACACCGAGATCCATCCGCAGCAGGTCGGCGTTGTCGTCGAGTCGCTGGTCGAGCCGGTTGTCGGCGTCGAGTTGATCCCGCAACGCGGTCAGCGCGCTGCGATCGGCGGCCGTCATCCGGCCGGCGGCGGCCGAGGCCGCCATGGGCTCGAGGGTGCGGCGCACCTCCGAGATGTGGGCCAGGTCGGAGATGTTGACGTCGGTGGCGAAGGTGCCCCGCCGGGGGAACGCCACGACGAGCCGGTCGACCTCGAGCCGTTTGAGGGCCTCGCGGATGGGGGTTCGCCCGACGCCGAGTTCGCCGCTGAGCCGGTCCTCGTTGATCGGTTCGCCGGGGTTGATCTCCAGCATGACGAGCCGGTCGCGGATGGTCAGATACGCCTGCTCGGCAAGGGAGTGGCTCGCGGCGGTTTCGGTGTTGACCTGTCTGTTCACGTGACCTACTCTACAACGAACACTGATATACTAATAGTCGAGCAGTTGTCGGGCTCATACGATTCGATGGAGGCGCCGCGCGATGACGACCGATCGGAGGACGGCTGTGCCGCCGGGCGCGGATCTGCCTGATCACCCCTCGTTCCTGTGGCCCAACCCCGATCCCGCCAAGTCCTACGACGTAGTGATCGTCGGGGGCGGCGGGCACGGCCTCGCCACCGCGTACTACCTCGCGAAGGTCCACGGCATCACCAATGTGGCGGTGCTGGACAAGGGCTGGCTCGCGGGCGGGAACATGGCCCGCAACACCACCATCATCCGGTCGAACTACCTGTGGGACGAGAGCTCCGGCATCTACGAGCACTCCCTGAAGCTGTGGGAGAACCTGGAGGCGGAGCTGGACTACCCGATCCTGTTCGACCAGCGCGGCGTGCTGAACCTGGCGCACAGCCTGCAGGACGTCCGCGACAGCGTGCGGCGGGTCAACGCGAACCGGCTCAACGGCATCGACGCCGAGTGGGTGGACGCCGACGGCGTGCAAGAACTCTGCCCGATCGTCAATGTCTCGCCCGATGTCCGGTACCCCGTGCTCGGCGCCACCTACCAGCCGCGCGCGGGCATCGCCAAGCACGACTACGTGGCCTGGGGCTACGCCCGTGCCGCCGCGGCGATGGGCGTCGACCTCATCCAGAACTGCGAGGTGACGGGTATCGACACCGTGGGCGGCCGGGTGAGGGGGGTGCGAACCACCCGCGGCCGCGTCGCGGCGGGCAAGGTCGCGCTCTGCGCCGCCGGGCACTCCTCCGTGCTGGCCGCGATGGCCGGGCTGCGGTTGCCGGTGCAGTCGCACCCGCTGCAGGCGCTGGTCTCGGAATTGCTCGAGCCGGTGCATCCCACCGTGGTGATGTCCAACGCGGTGCACGTCTACGTTTCGCAGGCGCACAAGGGCGAACTGGTGATGGGCGCGGGCATCGACAGCTACAACGGCTACGGTCAGCGGGGCTCGTTCCACATCATCGAGCGGCAGATGGCGGCCGCCCTCGAACTGTTCCCGATCTTCGCCAGGGCGCACCTGCTGCGAACCTGGGCGGGCATCGTCGACGTCAGTCCCGACGCGTCACCCATCGTCGGCCTCACCCCGATCGACGGCCTTTACCTCAACTGCGGCTGGGGCACCGGCGGTTTCAAGGCCACGCCCGGCCTCGGCGACTGCTTCGCGCACACCGTCGCCAAGGACAAGCCGCACCAGTTCAATGAGCCGTTCACGCTGGAGCGGTTCACCACCGGCGCGCTGGTCGACGAACATGGCGCGGCAGCCGTCGCGCACTGAACCTTCAGGAGCTCCCATGCAACTCATTAGCTGCCCGTGGTGCGGGCCGCGCGAGGAAGTCGAATTCCACTACGGCGGCCAGGCCCACGTGGCGTACCCGGATGACCCGGCCGCATTGTCCGATGAGGACTGGGCGCGGTTCGTGTTCTTCCGCGACAACCCCAGCGGCCCGTTCGCGGAGCGATGGAGCCACGCGGCGGGGTGTCGCCGCTGGTTCAACGCGATCCGGGACACCCGGTCGCATGAACTGCTCGATGTGTACCGGATGGACGAAGCGCAACCAGCACGGACGGGGACATCATGACCGCCAACTTCCGGCTGCCCGTCGGCGGCCGGGTGAACCGCGACGAAGCGCTGCGCTTCAGCCTCGACGGCAGGCCGATGCTCGGCTATCGAGGCGACACTCTCGCCTCGGCTCTGCTGGCCAACGGCGTGCACCAGGTCGCGACGAGCATCAAGTACGGCCGTCCCCGGGGCATCATGGCCGCCGGGGTGGAGGACGCCTCCGCCCTGGTGCAGATCGAAGAGCCCTTCCCCGAGCCGATGATGTCGGCGACGACGGTCGAGCTCTACGACGGCCTCATCGCCCGCGGCCTGCCCGGTCAAGGCAGGCTGGCCGACCGGCCGGATCCCGCCCGCTACGACGCCAAGCACGTGCACTGCGACGTGGTGGTCGTCGGCGCCGGCCCGGCGGGGCTCGTCGCCGCGCTCACCTCGGCCCGCAGCGGAGCCCGCGTCGTCCTGGTCGACGACCAGAACCAGGCGGGCGGCGCCCTGCTGGGCTCCGACGAATACTTCGATGACCTCGGATCGCCTGCCGCGTGGGTGCACGAGGTGCTCGCCGAACTCCGGGCCACGCCCGGCGTGCTGGTGCTGGAGCGCACCACCGCCTTCGGTGCCTACGACGACGGATTCCTGCTCGCGCTGCAGCGCCGGACCGACCACCTCGGTGCTGCTGCCCCGAAAGATGTTGCTCGGCAACGGATCTGGCGCATCCGGGCGAAGCAGACCGTCATCGCCACCGGGGCCCACGAGCGGCCGGTGGTGTTCGCGGACAACGACCGGCCGGGGATCATGCTGGCAGGCGCCGCCCGCACCTACCTCCACCGCTACGGCGTGCTGCCCGGACGGCGCATCGTGGTGTTCACCACCAACGACAGCGCCTACACCGCCGCCATCGAACTCGCCGAAACCGGGGTGGACGTGCCGATGCTGCTCGACGCGCGTGCCGTGCCGCCCGAGGGGCTCGTCGCGGAATGCGCGGCGCGGGGCATCGAGGTCCGCGCGGGACATGCGGTGACCGGCACCGAAGGCCGCGAGCACATCACCGACGTGCACATCGCACCGCTGGCGGGTACCGGGCATCCGGACACCATCATGTGCGACACGCTGCTGGTCTCCGGTGGCTGGAACCCGGTGGTGCACCTGTTCAGCCAGCTGCGCGGAGCGCTGCGCTACGCGCCGGAACTGGGGGCATTCGTCCCCGGCGAGGAGCTGCCGGACGTGCAGGTCGTGGGGTCCGCGGCAGGCGCGCTCGACCTGGCCTCGTGCGTGCGGCAGGGCGGCGAGGCGGGCCGCGCCGCATCGGAGGCGGCCGGCTTCACCCGGCCCGCGCCGGTTCCGTTACCGACCTCGGACGCCCGCGTAGCAGAGGCCGCGGCCATGGTGCTGTGGCAGGTACCAGAGGGTGCGGAGCCGACAGCAGACACCAGGTTCGTCGACCTGCAGCGCGACGCGACCGTTTCCGATGTACTCCGCGCCACCGGTGCCGGATTGCGCTCGCTGGAGCACATCAAGCGCTACACCACCATCGGCACCGCTCATGACCAGGGCAAGACCTCGGGGATGATCGCCGCGGGCATCGTCGCCGAGGCGTTGGGGGTGAAGATCGCGGAGCAGCGCCCCACCACCTTCCGGCCGCCCTATACCTCGGTGCCGTTCGCGGCATTGGCCGGGCGCGACCGCGGTGAGCTGCACGATCCCGTCCGGATCACCGCCATGCACTCCTGGCACGTCGCCCAGGGCGCGCTGTTCGAAGACGTCGGCCAGTGGAAGCGGCCGTGGTACTACCCGCGGCCGGGGGAGGACATGGCCGACGCCGTGCTGCGGGAATGCCGCGCGGCGCGGGAGTCGGTCGCGCTGATGGACGGCTCGACGCTGGGCAAGATCGACGTCCAGGGCCAGGACTCCGGCGAGTTCCTCGACATGCTCTACACGAACATGATGAGCAACCTCAAGGTCGGCCGGATCCGCTACGGCGTGATGTGCGGCGTCGACGGCATGGTGATCGACGACGGCACCGTGATCCGGCTGGCCGAGGACCGGTTCCTGGTGACAACGACGACCGGCAACGCGGCGAAGATCCTGGAGTGGATGGAGGAGTGGCTGCAGACCGAATGGCCGCACCTGCGGGTCTTTCTCACCTCGGTCACCGAGCATTGGGCGACCGTGCCGCTGGTGGGTCCCCGGTCCAGGGACGTGCTCGCTTCGCTGGCCCCGGAACTCGACGTGAGCAACGAGGCGTTCGGCTTCATGAGCTGGCGGGACACCGTGCTCGACGTGACGGGAGGCGTTGCGGCGCGGGTGTGCCGGATCAGCTTCTCCGGTGAACTGGCCTATGAGATCAACGTCAACGCCTGGCACGGTCGGGCGCTGTGGGAAGCGCTGATGGCTGCGGGGGAGCCGTACGGCATCACCCCGTACGGCACCGAAACCATGCACGTGCTTCGCGCGGAGAAGGGCTACCCGATCATCGGCCAGGACACCGACGGGACCGTCACGCCGCAGGATCTCGGCATGTCGTGGGCGGTGTCGAAGAAAAAGCCGGACTTCATCGGTAAGCGATCCTTCGCCAGGTCGGAGAACAACCGGCCGGACCGTAAGCAACTGGTCGGCCTGCTGCCCGCGAATCCGGCGACGGTGTTGCCCGAAGGCGCCCAGATCATCGAGTCGGCGCACCTGCCGGAGCCGCCGGTGAGGATGCTCGGGCATGTGACCTCCAGCTATGCCAGTGCCGCGCTGGACCGCGGCTTCGCGCTGGCCGTGGTGCGCTCCGGCCGGGACCGCATCGGTGAGACGCTCTACGTCCCGGTGGCGGACGACGTCGTCCCGGTGACCGTGACCGATTCCGTGCTCTTCGACAAGGAGGGAACCCGCCGTGACGGCTGAGACCACATCGGGCAGCAGCCCATTGGGCGCATGGACCGCCCGGCTGGCCGAGCTCGCGCCCGCGGTGCGGGTGACCGAGCGGCCCTTCCTGACGCAGCTGACCCTGCGAGTCCGCGATGCGCAGGCACAGGCGGCCATCGGACCCGCGCTCGGCGTGGAGTTGCCCAGCACGCCGTGCAGCTTCACCAGGGGCACCGGTCCCCACGGTGAGCTCGAAGTGCTCTGGCTGGGGCCGGACGAGTACCTCGTGCTCGCGCGGCCCGGGGTCCAGCAGAGTCTGGAGGACGCCATACGGGCGGCACTGGGTGACGCCGCAGGCGCGGTGGTCGACGTTTCGGCGCAGCGCACCACGCTGGCCCTGTCCGGGCCGCGAGTCCGCGACGTCCTGGCGCACGGCTGCGCGATTGACCTGCACCCTTCGGCCGCGCCGACCGGGACCTGCGTCCAGACGTTGCTGGCTCAGGCAGGCATCGTGTTGCTGGTCTCCGACGCCGGACGCGATGAGTTCACCCTGCTCGTCCGGTCATCCTTCGCGAGCTATCTCGCGGCGTGGCTGATCGATGCGAGCGTCGAGTATCGGATGGTGCCGGCATGAGCCTGAGTGTCTTCGACCTGTTCTCGGTCGGTATCGGCCCTTCCAGTTCCCACACGGTCGGCCCGATGCGTGCCGCCAAGACCTATGTGGACACCATGCGGGAGCAGGGCGTGCTCTCGCGAATCATGACGGTGCGGGTGGAGCTGTTCGGATCGCTGGGTGCGACCGGGCACGGCCACGGCAGCGTCAAGGCGGTGACCCTTGGGCTCGCCGGGTACGCGCCCGACGAGGTGGATCCGGTGGCGGCCGAGTCCACAGTGGAGCAGATCGCCGAGAGCGGGAAGCTGGAGCTGGCAGGCGGGCAGGTCATCGAGTACTCCGCGGCCGACGACGTGATCCTGCATCGGCGTAAGCGGCTCGACTTTCACCCCAACGGGATGATGTTCTACGGCTTCGACCGGTCCGGGAAGGTGGTGTCGGTCCGCACCTACTATTCGGTCGGCGGCGGTTTCGTCGTCGACGAGGACGCGGCGGTGGCCACGCCCGGCACCGAGCAGGACACCCCGGTGCCGTTTCCGTTCGCCACGGCGGCGGAACTGCTCGCGCACACGTCTAAGACGGGCCGCTCGATCAGTTCGCTGATGCTGGCGAACGAGCGGGTCCGGCGCAGCGAGCAGGAGATCCGTGACGGCCTGCTCGAAATCTGGTCGGTGATGGCCGAATGTGTCGACCGGGGCACCGAGACCACCGGGTCGTTGCCCGGCGACCTGCGGGTGCGTCGACGCGCGGCGAAGCTGAAGCGGCAGCTCGTCGAGGCGGGCAACGTGAACGATCCGCTGCACGCCATGGAGTGGGTGACCATGTTCGCGCTCGCGGTCAACGAGGAGAACGCCGGTGGCGGCCGCGTGGTGACCGCACCCACCAACGGCGCGGCGGGGATCATTCCCGCGGTGCTGCACTACTACCGCATGTTCGTGCCGGGAGCCGCCGACGACGGCGTGGTGAACTTCCTGCTGACGGCCGGCGCTATCGGCATGCTGTTCAAGCAGAACGCCTCGATCTCGGGCGCCGAAGTCGGCTGCCAGGGTGAGGTCGGCTCGGCCTGCTCGATGGCCGCGGCGGGGCTGGCCGAAGCCCTCGGCGGTACCCCGGAGCAGGTGGAGAACGCCGCCGAGATCGGCATCGAGCACAACCTCGGCCTCACCTGCGACCCGGTGGGCGGCCTGGTGCAGATTCCGTGCATCGAACGGAACGCGATCGCCGCGGTCAAAGCCATCACGGCCGCCCGGATGTCGGTGCGCGGGGACGGCGTGCATCACGTGAGCCTGGACAACGCGATCAAGACGATGCGGGAGACCGGCGCCGACATGAAGGACAAGTACAAGGAGACCTCGAGGGGTGGCCTTGCCCTCAACGTGGTCGAATGCTGACCGAGGAGAACATCGTGAATCGCCTCTTCATCTTGACACTGAACTGCCCGGAGCGCGCCGGGATCGTGCACGCGGTGACCTCGTTCCTGGTAGGCCATGGCTGCGACATCGTCGAGCATCAGCAGTTCGATGACGACGCGCACGGCTCACTGTTCCTGCGAACTTCGTTCTCGTGCGCGGACAACGAGACCACCGCCGACGACCTCGCGCGCGAATTCGCCGCGGTGGCCGGGGAATTCGACATGCAGTTCCGGCTCGCCGAGGACCGGGCGGCGCGCATCATGGTCATGGTGTCGAAAGCGGGACACTGCCTCAACGACCTGATCTTCCGGTGGCGGGCGGGCAACCTCGGCGGGGACATCGCCGTGGTGGGTTCCAATCATGAGGAGCTGCGCCCGATGGCCGAAGCCGCGGGGCTCGATTTCGTCCACATCCCGGTAACCCCCGAGACCAAGCCGGAGGCGGAGCAGCGGCTCCTCGAACTGGTCGACACCTACCAGGTGGATCTGGTCGTACTCGCCCGCTACATGCAGGTGCTGTCCAACGACCTGTGCGTGAAACTGCAGGGCCGGGCGATCAACATCCACCATTCGTTCCTGCCCGGTTTCAAGGGAGCGAAGCCGTATCACCAGGCTTACGCCCGCGGCGTGAAGTACGTGGGCGCCACCGCGCACTACGTCACTCCGGACCTGGACGAGGGGCCGATCATCGAGCAGGAAGTGCTGCGAGTCGATCACACCCACGATCCGAGGGCGCTGGCCACGGTGGGACGGGATGCCGAGGCGCTGGCGCTGTCTCGGGCGGTGCGCTGGCATTGTGAGCAGCGGGTGCTGCTCAACGGTAACGGCACCGTGGTGTTCCGGTAGTGACTTCGAATGACCCGCATGACCTCGAGAGGACGTGACCTGGTGCGAGAGAAGACGATCGACGAGTTCCTGACCCAGCTCGCCGCGCGCGTGCCCACCCCTGGCGGCGGTGCCACGGCGGCGCTGCACGCGGCGCAGGCCGCGGCCCTGATCGCCATGGTCGGCCACTACAGCACTGGCGAAAAGTACGCCGCACACGCCGACGAGATCGGCCGCATCGTGGCGGACGCCGATGAGCTCAGGGCAGAGGCGTTGCTCCTGGCCGAGAACGACGCGGCGGCCTTCGCCGCGGTAGCCGACGCTTTCCGGCTGTCCAAGAGCACCGACGACGAGAAGTCCGCGCGTTCGGCGGCGATCGCGGCCGCCCTGGTGGGTGCGTGCGCTCCGCCTGCCGAGGTGATCGAGGCGGCAGGCAGGCTCATCGAACTCGCTGAGGGACTTCTGCCGGTCGGCAACCGGAACGTCATCTCCGATGTGGCGGCCGCTGCCGAGGCGGTGCGTGCGGCGGCCACCACCGCCCGCGTCAACATCGAGATCAATCTCGGCGGCATCACCGACGAGGAGTCGCGGCGAGAACTCCGTATGGCAACCGGCCGGGTCGACGCCATCGCCGAGCGAGCGGAGAAGGTCACCACCGCGGTCCGGGCCGAGATCCGCGCATGAACGCGTCGGTCCTGCCAGGGGAGCAACCTGCGGCGTCGTTGTCCGGCAAAGAACTCGCCGCCACGATTCGCGCGCAGTGCGCGGCCGACGCCGCCGAACTGTCGGCGAGCGCGACCCCGCCGAGGCTGGTCGTCGTCGTGGCCACCGACGACGGATCGAGCGTCTCCTACGTCCGGTCGATCGCGAAAGCTGCCGAGAAGGCCGATATCCGCTGCGACATCGTCGACCTCGGAGCGGACGCCCCGGAGCAGTTGATCGCGGACACCCTGACCGCGTTGAGCGACGACGACACCGTGCACGGAATCATCCTGCAAACGCCACTGCCGGCCGGTCTCGAGCTGCAACGCCTCGCCGCCGCGATCGACCCGGCCAAGGACGTCGACGGAGCTAACCCCGCGAGTCTCGGGTTCCTGGCGGCGGGGCAGCCCGCATTCGCTCCCGCCACCGCGGAGGCGGTGATCGCGCTGCTCGATCACCACGGTGTCGAAGTCGCGGGCAAGCACACCGTGGTGGTGGGGCGTTCGACCGTCGTCGGCATCCCCCTGTCCCACCTGCTGCTCGCCCGCAACGCGACCGTGACCGTCTGCCATTCCCGGACCCCGGTACTGGCGACTCACACGACTCGCGGCGATGTCGTGGTCGTCGCGGTAGGCAGGCCGGGTCTGGTCACCGCGGAGGATGTCGCCAACGGTGCCGTCGTGGTCGATGTGGGCACCAACGTCACCGACAGCGGCAAGCTGGTCGGGGACGTCGATGCGGACAAGGTCGCCCTCAAGGCGGGCGCGTTGACGCCGGTACCGGGAGGTGTCGGCCCGGTGACCACCGCACTGCTGCTGCGGCACACCATTACTGCCGCACAGGCGACTCGCGTGCGGGTAGCCGGGTAAGCCGCGACGTTGATGTCGCTTTCGCGATTAGAGGCGGGGACGCTCCGTATTCAACGGCCTGCCCGCGAAACCAGGCGGCGGGAGCCCAACGGCGCCTTGGGTGCCGTATAAGCACCC